>NC_008048.1:1583333-1900000 GCF_000013985.1 Sphingopyxis alaskensis RB2256
CGCTCGTGAGCAGACCCGACCGCACGATGAAGGTGCCGACCATCGACATCGAAAAGCCGATCACCGCGAGCATCACCGTCCACGCGCGCAGCGCGTTACGCGTCGCCGTGACCGCGACCGAATGGAGCAGCGCCGCGCCCGCGAGCCAGGGCACGAGCGAGACATTCTCGACCGGATCCCAGAACCACCAGCCGCCCCAGCCGAGTTCATAATAGGCCCAGTAACTCCCCGCGGTGATGCCCAGGGTCAGGAAGATCCAGCTTCCCAGCACCCACGGCCGCATCGCGCGCGCGAAGGCCGGACCGATCTCGCGCGTGATCAGCGCGCCCACGGCAAAGCTGAACGCGACCGACAGCCCGACATAGCCGACGTAAAGCGTCGGCGGGTGAAAGGCCAAACCGATGTCCTGAAGCAGCGGGTTCAGGCCCTGCCCGTCGGGAGGCGCGACCGGCAACCGCTTGAAGGGATTGGAAGAGAAAAGCAGAAAGGCGAAAAAGCCGAGGCTCAGCGCCGCCTGCGCCGCCAGCGTCGCAATCAGCGTATCCTCGCGCAGCCGCTTTTCGAAAAGCGCGATCAGCGCCCCCGACAGCGACAGGATCATCAGCCACAGCAGCATCGACCCTTCGTGATTGCCCCATGTCCCGGCAATCTTGAAGATCATCGGCTTCAAACTGTTGCTGTTGCGCGCGACCAGCTCGACCGACATGTCGGACCGCACGAACAGCGCGATGAGCAGACCAAAGGCGGCCGTGGTAAGCACACCCTGCGCGACGCTCGCCGGTCGCACCAGCGCCGCCAGATCCCCCGGTCCGCCGCGCAGGAACAAGGTTCCCGCGACGAGTGACAGGCACGCGAGCGCCGCCGCGATCCACAGCAGGGCAAGGCCGAGTTCGGCGATCATCTGGCTATGCCCTTACACCACACGTCGTCATTGCGAGGAGCGAAGCGACGAAGCAGTCTCCAGCTCTCAGGGTAAAAGGCCGCACGCAGGAGATTGCTTCGCGGCGCTCGCAATGACGGGAATGATGTACAATTCATCCCTCCACCGCCGCCTTCATATTCTTCGGCATCTCGCCCATCTGCGGCGGCATATAACGCTCGTCATGTTTCGCCAGGATACGATCGGCAACGAACGTCCCGTCGGCGCGCATCCGTCCGTCGGCGATCATGCCGCTTTCCTCGCCGAACAGGTCGGGAACGATGCCTGTATATTCGACGGGCACCGACGCCTGGCCATCGGTCGCAACGAAGCGGATCGTGAGGCCGTCGGCCTGGCGCACGATACTGCCCTTGGCAACCATGCCGCCCAGCCGCATCGCTTCGCCAACCGCGGCCTTGCCGCCTGCAATTTCAACGGGCGTGCGGAAATAAGCGGCCTCGTCGCGGAGCGCGCTCGCCGCGAGCACGCCCGCGCCCGCAACGCCGCACAGCGCCGCGACCGCCAGGATCAGCCGCTGATGCTTTGCCTTCATTTGCGATCCTTCCGCAGCGCGTCGCTGCGTTTCTCGGCGCGCGTCATCGCGCGCCAGCTCGACCACAGCACCGCGCCCGTCAGCACGATCGTCAGACCATAGGCCGCGGCGACATAGGCCCATTGCCCGCCGCCGCTGATCACCCCCGTCACGCCGTCACCCCTCCTCGTCGGCCAAGCGCCGCAGCCGCGCCGCGACGCGGTTGTCGGCGATGATCCGCCGCATCCGCATCAGCACGATCGCTCCGAATAGCAGCGAAAAACCCAGCAAGGTCAAGCCCAACGGCCACAGCAGCGCGCCGTCGATGCTCGATCCGCCAAGGGTGATGCTCGGTCCCTGGTGCAGGCTGTTCCACCACACGACGCTGCGGTTGATGATCGGGATGTTGACCGCGCCGACCAGCGCATAGATCGCCGCGCCGCGCGACAGCGATCCGCCCTGCCGCTGCGCATCATCGCCGTTCGTCAGCGCGATGAAGCCCGCATAAAGGAACAGCAGGACGAGCATCGAGGTCATCCGCCCGTCCCATTCCCACCAGGTTCCCCAGGTCGGCTTGCCCCAGATCGATCCGGTGGCCAGACAGAGCACGGTGAACAGCATCCCCGGCACCGCAACCGCGCGCGCGGCGATACCCGCCAGCGGATGCCGCCACACAAGCTGGACAAGCCCCGCGATCGCCAGCGATGTCCATCCGCCCATGCCGAGCCACGCCGACGGCACATGAACATAAAGGATACGCGCGGTTTCACCCTGCTTGTAATCGCCGGGGACCATCGTCAGTCCCGCCAGGGCGCCGCCGAGCACGAACACCAGCCCGAGGCCGAGCAGCCAAGGCGTCAGCGGCCTGGCAATCGCCAGAAAACGGGTCGGATTGGCATAGGCGTGCATCGGTTCGCGTCGTCCTTAGGCGAGGCGGACGGGACGGTCCAGCAATTTGCCCGAGGTAGATGGCGAGAGTCACCTTTCGGGCCGCGTCCAGATCCAGCTACCCGTCACGACCGCCACGATCACCGGCACCATCGCCCATGGCCACGGCGCAAACGCCAGTGCGAGCGCGATGCTCGCGGCGAAGGCAATCGACGCCGCGACCTTGCCCCTGCGGCTGATCGCGCCATGGTCGCGCCATGCAACGATATGCGGGCCGAAGGTCGCATGCAACAGCAGCCAGGCCTCAAGCCGCGGCGACGAGCGCGCAAAGCAGAAGGCGGCGAGGATGACGAAGGGCACCGTCGGCAGCAACGGGACCACGGCGCCAATCGCCCCCAGGCCGAGCGACAACCAGCCCGCGACCAGATAGAAATGCCGTTTCATGCCAGGCGGGCTTAGCGGAATACGGTCCCTGTGCCAGCCCGCATTCCGCCAGCCGGGTGACAGCCGGGATCGCGCCATAATTGCTTGATGCAAGGTCGCGCTTCCGGCCCTGGCCGGGATGACGGCGCGCGTTGCCGGATCACCCGCGCCCGATCAGTTTTTGCGCCATACGGTCGGCGACGACCGAGGCGGGGGTACCGCTCGCCTTGCTCTCGGCCCAGATTTCGGCGAGCCGGCCGGGGATCAGCCGGATACGGCTTTCGACCTCGTCCTGGCTTCCCTGTCCAAGATACTCCAGCGCGACATTGATGATCCCGCCGGCGTTGATGACATAGTCGGGGGCATAGACGATGCCGCGGTCGTGGATGCGCTGGCCGTCGAGAGCGGTTGCGAGCTGATTGTTTGCGCCGCCCGCGACGATCGGCACCTTCAACTTCTCGATGCTCCGTTCGGTCAGAATCGCACCCAGCGCATTGGGGCTGAGCACATCGGCCTCGATCTCCATGATCGCCGCCGAATCGGCGAGTTCGGCGCCCAGTTCCTCGGCGAGCGCCTTCGCGCGCGCCAGGTTGACGTCGGCGAGGGTCAGCTTCGCGCCCTCGGCCGCGAGCCGCCGCGCGACGCCACCGCCGACGCTGCCGACACCCTGGATCGCGACGCGCACATCTTTCGCGCTGTCGGTGCCCAACCCTTCGCGAATCGCCGCCTTGATGCCGAGGTAGACGCCGAGCGCGGTGAACGGCCCCGGATCGCCCCCGGCCTCGCCGCTCGCCACGGGCAGCCCGCTGACATGCTTCGTCTGCCTGGAAATCTCGACCATGTCGGCGTCGGTGATGCCGACATCCTCGGCGGTCACATAGGCGCCGCCGAGCGAATCGACAGCGCGCCCGAATGCGGCGAGCAGTTCGGGTCTCTTTTCCTGTCCTTCGTCGGCCAGGATCACGCCCTTGCCGCCGCCCATCGGCAGCCCCGCCATCGCATTTTTATAGCTCATCCCGCGCGACAGGCGCAGCGCGTCGGTGATTGCGGCGGCGCGCTGCGGATAATGCCAGTATCGCACGCCGCCCGCGCCGGGGCCAAGGTATGTCGAGTGGACGGCGATAACCGCGGTCAGCCCGCTGGCGCGATCGCGGAACATGTGGACATGTTCGTGATCGTCGAAATCGGCGAAATCCCAGACAGCGGACATGGCAGCTTCCTCACGTTAAAAAATTACGTGAAGATGTAATAATCAAACAGGGGCAGCGAGTCACCCCAAAAGCGCCTGTCAGCGGCCCAAGCGAAAATGGGGCGATCGACGGGACTTGAACCCGCGACCCCCGGTACCACAAACCGGTGCTCTAACCAACTGAGCTACGATCGCCATATGCCGCGCGAAACCGCCTGCGACAGCGCGCGGCGATAGGCGCGACCTCCCCTCTCGTCAAGCATTGTTCGCGTGGGCGCAAGTCCTTAAAAGCGCGCCATGGCTGGCAGGGATCATGTCGACATGGCGTCTTCGGGCGCCGACCGCACCGCAGCGCGGCTTGCCGCCGTCCCCGGCATCCGCCGCGCGCCGACATCCAGGCTCGAACAGTTCATGCTGCCGCGCTTCCTCGACGCCGAAACCTGCGCCGCGCTGATCGACCTGATCGACAGCGACGCGCGCCCGTCAACGATCGCCGATGCCAATGGCGACGCGGCGTTCCGCACCAGTTCGACCTGCGATCTCGACCACCGCCTTCCGATCGTGATCGCGGTCAACAACAAGCTTCACGACCTCACCGGCATTCCGCTCGCATATGGCGAGCCGTTGCAGGGCCAGCGTTACGACATCGGCGAGGAGTTCAAGGCGCACACCGACTATTTCGATCCGCACGGCGCCGACTGGGACACCTATTGCGCGGTGCCGGGGCAGCGGAGCTGGACCTTGATGATCTACCTCAACCAACCCGCCGCGGGCGGCGCGACGCGCTTCCTTGCGACCGGCAAGATGCACCAGCCCGAAGTCGGAAAGCTGCTCGCGTGGAACAATGTCCGACCCGATGGCACCATCAATCCCGACACGCTCCACCACGGGATGAAGGTGCGCAAGGGGCGCAAATATATCATCACCAAATGGTTCCGCGAACGGCCCTGGCCGTGGGCAGCGGGGGAGCTGGAATAAAGGCCGCCTCAAAACCCGTTCGTGTCGAGCGAAGTCGAGACACCGCGAAGGCATGCGCTCACGATGGGTGTCTCGACTTCGCTCGACACGAACGGAAACGAGGGTCGGTCGCCGCCGACCCCCGTTAGAATTACCGCACCAGCCGATACTGGAAATTGAGTGTCAGCGTGTTCGACACCCGCCCCGGCTCGACCGGCGTCGACTTGGCATCGGCGGCAATCTCCATCCGCGCATAGGGCATCGGCGGTTGCGGACCGGCAAAGCCGCCCTCGCCGATCGACACCAGCTCGGCGGCGCGATAGCCGGCAAGGCGCGCATAATCGGTCGCCTTCGCCTCCGCCGCCTTGATCGCTGCACCGCGCGCGCCGACGAGCTGCGCGTCGGGATCTTTCATCGCGAACCACGGCCCCTCGATATTGGTGCCGCCCGCAGCGACCAGCGCATCGAGCAACGGGCCGATATCGTCGATTTTCCCGGTCGTCGCGCGCACTGTATTCGACACCTGATAGCCCAGGAAGCGCGGCGGCTGGCCGTCGGTGCGGTTGCTGTAGTCATATTGCGGCGACAGGTTGATCCCGCTCGTCTGGATGTCCTCGGCCTTGATCCCGCGCGCCTTGGCAGCCGCGATCAGCCTGTCCATCGCCGCGGCATTGGCGCGCATCGCCTCGACCGCAGTGGGCGCGGTCGTCGTGACCCCGGCGCCGACGGTCGCCTGGTCGGGGCGCGAACGCACCTCCTCGCTGACGCTGAAGCTCAGGATCGGATGCTGCATCGTCGCCACCGTCCCTGTCGAACCTCCTTGCTGCGCGACGGCGGGCGCCGCCGCGATCAGGGCCAGTCCGGACGCCATGGCGGCGAGCATTTGCTTCGTCATTTCATTCTCCTGTGAACCGGGCTTGCGGTCTTTCATGCTTTCCACCCCGTAACGCAGACGGAGCGGGCGCGTTCCGGCCTTTGCGCGCAGGGCGCTTGCATGATGCTGAACGCGCCAGTAGCGAGCCGTTCATCATGGCGGCACCCATTCTTTCATACGAAGGCCTAGGCCTTGTGCAGGGCAGCGGCTGGCTGTTCCAGGATCTCGACATCTATATCGGGCCGCGCGATCGACTGGCGCTGATCGGCCGCAACGGTGCGGGCAAGACGACCTTGCTCAAGCTGCTCGCGGGGCGCATCGAGCCCGACAGGGGCAAGCGGACGATCGTTCCCGGTACGCATGTCGTGATGCTCGAACAGGAACCCGACTTTCGCCCCTTCGCCACACTGATGGATTTCGCAGCGGCGGGTGCCGACGCCCCTGCCGGGCATGAAGTCGCGGCGATCGCCGACCAGCTCGGCATCGACATGAGCCGTGCCGCCGCCAGCGCATCGGGCGGCGAGCGCCGCCGCGCCGCGCTGGCGCGCGCGCTGGCGCAGAATCCCGATGTGCTGCTGCTCGACGAGCCGACCAACCACCTGGATCTCGCGGCAATCGACTGGCTCGAAAGCTGGCTCGCACGCTATACGGGCGCCTTTGTCGTCATCAGCCACGACCGCACCTTCCTCACCCGTCTGACGCGCCAGACCCTCTGGCTCGATCGCGGCAGCATCCGCCGCAAGGAAATCGGCTTCGGCGGCTTCGAGGAATGGACCGAGGCGGTTTATGCCGAGGAAGCGCGCGCCGCGCAGAAACTCGATTCCAAATTGCGGCTCGAGGCGCACTGGCTCGAACGCGGCGTCACCGCGCGCCGCAAGCGCAATCAGGGTCGTCTTGAAAAACTCAAGGAAATGCGCGCGACCCGCGCCGCGATGATCGGCGGCCCCGGCGTCGCCAAGCTCGGCCTCGCCAACGACGATGTCCGCTCGAAATCGGTGATCGTTGCCGAGGGGGTGAGCAAGAGCTTCGATGGCCGCACGATCATCAAGAACCTTGATTTTCGCGTCCAGCGCGGCGACCGCATCGGCATCGTCGGCGCCAATGGCGCGGGCAAATCGACGCTGCTCAAGCTGCTCACCGGCGAGCTTCAGCCCGACAGCGGCAGCATCACCCTCGCCCCGACGCTCGACGGCATCATTATCGACCAGCAGCGCAGCCTGATGTCGCCCGAAAAGCGCGTGCGCGACGTGCTTGCCGACGGCGGCGACTGGGTCGAGGTGCGCGGGGTGAAAAAACATGTCCAGGGCTATATGAAAGAGTTTCTCTTCGACCCCGGCGTCGTCGAGGCGAGCGTCGGCGCGCTGTCGGGCGGCGAACGCTCGCGGCTGCTGCTCGCGCGCGAATTCGCCCGCGAATCGAACCTGCTCGTGCTCGACGAGCCGACCAACGACCTCGACCTCGAAACGCTCGACCTGTTGCAGGAAGTGATCGCCGACTATGCCGGCACCGTGCTGCTCGTCAGCCACGACCGCGATTTCCTCGACCGCACCGTCACGGTGACGCTGGGCCTCGACGGATCGGGCAAGGTCGATATCGTCGCGGGCGGCTATGCCGACTGGGAAGCGAAACGCACCAGGCCTTCGACCGCCAAAACCAAATCCGCCGCCGCCGAATCCACGCCGCCACCGCCCCCGCGGGCGCGCCGCAAACTGTCCTACAAGGACCAGCGCGACTACGACCTTCTCCCCGCCCGGATCGAGGCGATCGAGGCCGAGATAGCCGACATCGAGGCCGAGTTGTCCGACGGCGCGCTGTTCACGCGCGACAACGCCCGCTTCAAGGCGTTGACCGACAAGCTCGACGCGCTCCGCACCGAAAAGGCCGCCGCCGAAGACCGCTGGCTTGCGCTCGCGGAAGAGGTCGAGGCCCTGCAATAAGCGGGGCCGGTCCCGACCGAAACGAAACGACCATTTCGGGGTGGGGAGCGGACTGTCGCCTTACTGTTGCCCCCCGGCTTTCGCCGGGGCACGGCTGCTGTGAGGCGCTACCGGCCAAACTCCCGCGCCCGTCGCAACACCGTCTCCGCCAGCTCCTTGCGACAGATCAGCAGGTCGGGAAGATAGGTGTCGGCATTGTTGTAGCGCAGCGGCGACCCGTCGGCGCGGCTCACATGGAGACCCGCGGCCGCCGCCACCGCGGCGGGGGCACAATTGTCCCATTCATATTGCCCGCCGGTGTGCAGATAGATGTCGGCCTCGCCGCGCACGACCGCCATCGCCTTCGCGCCGGCCGACCCCATCGCGACCAGTTCGGCACCGAGCCGTTCGGCGACGAACAGGGCTTCGGCGGCGGGGCGCGTGCGGCTGACCAGCATCTTTGGCGGGTGGTTCGGCGGCGCGAGCGGCGGCGGCGACGCCGATGTCAGCGTCACGCCCAGCCCCGGCAGCGCGACCGCGCCGACCGCGGCAACGCCATCGATCGCCAGCGCGACATGCACCGCCCAGTCGCTCCGCCCCTCGCCATATTCGCGCGTGCCGTCGAGCGGATCGACGATCCACACGCGCGAACGGGCGCAGCGCGCCACATTGTCCTTCTCCTCTTCGGAGAGCAGCGCATCGCCGGGGCGTGCCGCGCGGATTTCGCGGCACAGCATCGCATTGGCGGCCTCGTCGCCCGCCTGCCCCAGCGCCTTGCCTTCAAGGTCGCCGCGCGCACGCAGGTCGAGCAAAATCGCCCCTGCCGCTGCCGCGAGGCGCTGCGCAAGCTGGTCGTCGGTCTCGGCCGTGCTCATCCGAGCAGATGCTCGACAATCAGATCGGCCGCGGCCTCGGGCGACATCGCGGTCGTGTCGATGCGGATTTCAGGCGTTTCGGGCGCTTCATAGGGGCTGTCGATGCCGGTGAAGTTCTTGAGCTGCCCCGCGCGCGCCTTCTTGTAGAGGCCCTTGACGTCGCGGCGCTCGGCCTCCTCCAGCGGCGTGTCGATGAATATCTCGATGAACTCGCCTTCGGGCAGCATGGAGCGAACCATCTCGCGTTCGGCACGGAACGGCGAGATGAAGGCGGTGATGACGATCAACCCCGCATCGGTCATCAACTTGGCGACCTCGCCGACACGGCGGATATTCTCGATCCGGTCGGCTTCGGTAAAGCCGAGATCCTTGTTGAGCCCATGCCGCACATTGTCGCCGTCGAGCAGGAAGCTGTGGCGGTTCATCCGGTGCAGCTTCTTTTCAACGAGGTTCGCGATCGTCGACTTGCCCGACCCCGACAGGCCCGTGAACCACAGCAGCGCAGGCTTCTGATTTTTCAGGTTCGCGCGCATCTCGCGGCTGATGTCGCTTGCCTGCCAGTGGACATTCTGCGCGCGGCGAAGGCTGAAATGCAGCATCCCCGCGGCAACCGTCGCATTGGTCAGCTTGTCGATCAGGATGAAGCCGCCCAAGGTGCGGTTGTCGCCATAGGCCTCGAACACAATCGGCTTGTCGGTCGACAGTTCGACGACGCCGATGCCGTTGAGTTCGAGCGTCTTGGCCGCGAGATGGTCGAGCGTGTTGACGTTGATCTCATATTTGGGCGTCTGTACCGTCGCCGACACGCTCTGCGTCGCGAGCTTCAGCCAATAGGCGCGACCGGGGATCATGGCCTCGTCGGCCATCCACACCAATGTCGCCTCGAACCGGTCGGCGGCTTCGGGGGGATTGTCGGCCGCCGCGATCACGTCGCCGCGCGAACAATCGACCTCGTCGGCCAGTGTCAGCGTGACCGATTGCCCTGCGACGGCTTCGCCGAGGTCGCCGTCAAGCGTGACGATGCGGTCGATCGTCGTCGTCTTGCCGCTCGGCAGGATGCGCACCGGATCGCCGGGCTTGACGGTGCCGCTCGCAAGCTGGCCCGCGAAGCCCCTGAAGTCGAGGTTGGGGCGGTTGACCCATTGCACCGGCATACGAAAGGGCTTCGCTTCGTCGGCGGCGGCGGCGATCTCGACCGTCTCGAGATGTTCGATCAGCGTCGGTCCCTTGAACCAGGGCATGTTCTTCGACAGCGCGGTGATATTGTCGCCCCTGAACCCCGAAATGGGGATGGCTGTAAAGCCGGTGATACCGATTTCGCTCGCAAAGGCGCGATAACTCAGCAGGATGCGCTCGAACACCGCCTTGTCGTATCCGACAAGGTCCATCTTGTTCACGGCGAGCACGATATGCTTGATGCCGATGAGGTGCGCGAGGAAGCTGTGACGCCGCGTCTGGGTGAGCACGCCCTTTCGCGCGTCCACCAGAATGACGGCCAGATCGGCGGTCGAGGCGCCGGTGACCATGTTGCGCGTGTACTGCTCGTGCCCCGGCGTGTCGGCGACGATGAACTTGCGCTTCTCGGTCGTAAAAAAGCGATAGGCGACGTCGATCGTGATCCCCTGCTCGCGCTCGGCGGCGAGGCCATCGACGAGCAAAGCAAAGTCGATCTCCTGCCCCTGCGTGCCGACGCGCTTGCTGTCGGCCTCGAGCGCCGCAAGCTGGTCCTCGAAAATCATCTTGCTGTCATAGAGCAGCCGCCCGATCAGCGTCGACTTGCCGTCGTCGACCGATCCACAGGTGATGAAGCGCAGCAGCGACTTCTTCTCGTGACCCGCGAGATAGGCGTCGATGTCCTGGGCGATCAGCGCGTCGGTGACGTAGATGGGATCGGTCATCAGAAGTAGCCCTCCTGCTTCTTCTTCTCCATGCTGGCATCACCGCTGTCCTTGTCGATGATGCGCCCCTGGCGTTCGCTGGTCGTCGTCAGCAGCATCTCCTGAATGACCTCGGACAATGTTTTCGCCTCGCTCTCGACCGCGCCGGTGAGCGGATAACAACCCAGCGTGCGGAAGCGCACCGAGCGGAGGGTCGGCACTTCACCGGGCCGCAGCGGAAAGCGATCGTCATCGACCATCAGCAAAAGGCCGTCGCGCTCCACCGTCGGGCGCGGCGCGGCAAAATAGAGCGGCACGATCGGGATATTTTCGCGCGCGATATATTGCCAGATGTCGAGCTCGGTCCAGTTGGAGATCGGGAACACACGGATGCTCTCGCCCTTCGCCTTGCGCGCGTTGTAGAGATTCCACAGTTCGGGCCGCTGCTTCTTGGGATCCCAGCCGTGGCTCGCGGTGCGGAAGGAAAAGATACGTTCCTTCGCACGGCTCTTTTCCTCGTCGCGCCGCGCGCCGCCGAAAGCGACATCGAAGCCGTGGAGATCGAGCGCCTGCTTGAGCCCCTCGGTCTTCCACATGTCGGTATGCAGCGGGCCATGGTCGAACGGATTGATGCCCCGCGCTTTCGCTTCGGGGTTCTGATGGACGATGAGTTCCATGCCGCTCTCGGCCGCCATCCGGTCGCGCAGCTCGTACATCGCCCGGAACTTCCACGTCGTGTCGACGTGCAGCAGCGGGAAGGGCGGCGGCGAGGGATAAAAGGCCTTGCGCGCGAGGTGCAGCATCACCGCGCTGTCCTTGCCCACGCTGTACAGCATCACGGGCTTCGCCGCGTCGGCCATCACTTCGCGCATGATATGGATGCTCTCGGCCTCCAGCCGGTCGAGATGGGTCAGCGTATCGGTCATGCCCTGCCCTTGCCGCCCCTCCATGAAGCGATCAAGCTGTATGGCCTTTCGGCGCTGCAAGCCAGACTTGGGAGGCTGGCCATCACAAGGCCGGATCGACCTTTGCCTGCCGCCACTCGGCGGCGATCGCGCCGATCATCTCGCGTGCGTGCGCCAGCCGCGGCGCCACGTCGGGCAGCGCCGCCCAGGCGGGATCGGCGATCAGCCCGAGTTCGCGGCGAAAATCATAGCCCGCGACCTTGAGCGGCACGATCCCGTCGATCGCCAGCGACACCGGCGCGGTGGTGATGCCGATGCCCGCGGCGACCATCCGCAGGCACCGCTCATCGCTTTCGCTGCGCAGCGCGAAACGCGGCCGTACGCCGTGGCGCGTGAAAAAGCGGCTGGTGGCGGCCAGAAACTCGCACGAACGCCGCGCGATCATCGTTTCGGCGGCGAGCTCGTCGGGCGTGACTTCGATGCGACCGACGAGCGGATGGTCGGCGGCAACGAACATTGTCAACGGTTCGTCATAGAGCGGCGTGACATGCTCCCCGCGCTCGCCGGGACGTAGCCCGCCGATCGCCATATGGATGCGCGCGCTGCCCAGCGCGGCGCGAAGCTCGGCATCGCCGTTTTCGACGATCTCGATCGCAAAACTCGGACGCAGCGCCGCGACGATCGCCTGCAACAGTTCGCCGGACAGCGACCGGATCACACCAAGCTTCAGCTCGGCCGCCTGCTGTTCGCCGGTGCGGCCGAAATCGTCCGCCGCGCGAAATCCGCGGTCGAGGTCGCGCGCGATCGGCAGGAAACGGCCGCCCGCTTCGGTCAGGCGTATCTGCCGTCGGTTGCGCAGGAACAACGGTGTCCCGACCAGCCTTTCCAGTTCGGCGATCCCCGCCGACAGCGCTGGCTGGGTGACACGGATGCGCAAAGCCGCCTGCGTGAAGCTGCCTGCATCGACGACAGCGAGAAATTGCCGGATATGCGCGCGTTTAATCATAGATTTTGTTTATGCCGAACTGCGATCTCTTTCAATTTCCATATGCTGGGTTTTTGGGGCACTATCCCCTCCCGTCCGGCCCTCGATCGACAGGTACTCCATGCGCGCCACCCCCGATTTCGACTTTGCGCTCGGCGAAACCGCCGACATGATCCGCGAAACCACCGCCCGCTTCGCCGACGAGCAGATTGCGCCGCTCGCCGCCAGGGCCGATGCGGAGGACTGGTTCCCGCGCGACGAGCTGTGGACGGCGATGGGCGCACTCGGCCTCCATGGCATCACCGTCGAGGAGGAGTTCGGAGGGCTCGGCCTCGGCTATCTCGAACATGTCATCGCGGTTGAAGAGGTTTCGCGCGCCAGCGCCGCGATCGGCCTCTCCTACGGCGCGCACTCGAACCTTTGCGTCAATCAGATCCGCCGCTGGGGCAACGCCGAGCAGAAAGCGAAATATCTGCCGAAACTGATCTCGGGCGAGCATGTCGGCAGTCTCGCCATGTCCGAAGCCGGGGCGGGCAGCGATGTGGTGTCGATGAAGCTGAAGGCCGACAAGGTGCAGGGCGGCTATGTCCTCAACGGCACGAAGTTCTGGATCACCAACGCGAGCCACGCCGACACGCTGGTCGTCTATGCCAAGACCTCACCCGACGCGGGATCGCGGGGAATTACGGCCTTTTTGATCGAAAAGGACATGCCGGGGTTCAGCATCGGGCAAAAGATCGACAAGGTCGGGATGCGCGGCAGCCCGACCGCCGAACTGGTTTTCACCGATTGTGAAGTGTCCGAAGAGCAGGTGATGGGGCCGGAGAACGGCGGCGTCGGCGTGCTGATGTCGGGGCTCGATTATGAGCGCGTCGTGCTCGCCGGGCTCCAGCTCGGCATCATGCAGGCGTGCCTCGACACGGTCATCCCTTACGTGCGCGAGCGCAAGCAGTTCGGCAAGCCGATCGGCGCGTTCCAGCTGATGCAGGCCAAGGTCGCCGACATGTATGTCATGCTCCAGTCGGCGCGCTCCTATGTCTATAACGTCGCCAAGGCGTGCGACGCAGGCCAGACGACGCGCTTCGACGCCGCGGGCGCGATCCTGCTCGCGAGCGAGAGCGCGGTAAAGGTTGCGGGCGAGGCGATTCAGGCCCTCGGCGGCGCGGGCTATACGAAGGACTGGCCGGTCGAGCGTTACTGGCGCGACGCCAAGCTGCTCGACATCGGCGCGGGCACCAACGAAATCCGCCGGATGCTGATCGGCCGCGAACTGATCGGCGCCGGCGCGTGATCTGGCTCTGGCTGTCGGCGGCGGGCATGACGACGACGGCCGCGATCCACGCCATTCTTGGCGAGCGGCGGTTGATGGGGCCGGTGATGATGCTCGATCAGGGCATCATGGGGGTCGACCTTGCGCGCCGCGTCTTTCGCCTCGCATGGCATGCGTTGTCGCTACTGATGCTCGTATCGGCGGCATCGGTCGTCTGGCCCGGCAGCCCACGCGGGCTGATCCTGCTTATCGGCGCGGCATGGCTCGCGACGGGCCTTTTCGACGCCGTCTATACGCGCGGGCGCCACATCGGCTGGCCCTTCCTTGCGGCTTCGGGCGCCTGCGCGCTGCTGGGGGCGACATGAGCGAGACGCTGCTCGACGCGCTTCAATATTATGGCGCCGCCGCGGCGACCTTTGCCGCGCTGATCGTCTCGCTCAACCTTGGCGAACGGTGGACCGGCTGGGCGTTCGTCATTTTCGTGACCAGCAGCCTCGCGCTGATCGCCTGGGGCTTCCTCCAGTCGGACAGCGAAGGCATCGGGTGGCAGAATATCGCGCTGCTTTGTATCAACTGCGTCGGCGTTTATCGCCACCTTATCCGCAAGAAGCCGGGCGACCCCGCGGCCGCGCAGGAATAGCGACATGACAAGTGCAAAGGGAGATTCGGCAAGGTGAGCGCCCCTGTATTGGGAACGATGGTCGATCGCGACGGCGAGATGTTCCGCGCCAACGCCGCGCACAACCGCACGCTGCGCGACGAACTCTACGCGCGCGTCGCCGAAGCGGCGCTGGGCGGCAATGAAAAGTCGCGCGAGCGGCATAGGAGCCGCGGCAAGCTGCTGCCGCGTGAGCGCGTCGAGCGGTTGCTCGACCCCGGCTCGCCGTTCCTCGAAATCGGCCAGCTCGCCGCGTGCGACATGTATGGCGGCGAGGTTCCGGGCGCAGGGATGATCGCGGGCATCGGCCGCGTGTCGGGGCGGCAGGCGATGATCGTCTGCAACGACGCGACGGTGAAGGGCGGCACCTATTATCCGATGACGGTGAAAAAGCATCTCCGCGCGCAGGAAATCGCGCAGGAGAACCGCCTGCCGTGCATCTACCTTGTCGACAGCGGCGGCGCGAACCTGCCGCATCAGGATCAGGTCTTTCCCGACCGCGACCATTTCGGGCGAATCTTCTTCAACCAGGCGAATATGAGCGCGCGGCGCATTCCGCAGATCGCCTGCGTGATGGGAAGCTGCACCGCGGGCGGCGCCTATGTGCCTGCGATGAGCGACGAGACGGTGATCGTCCGCGGTCAGGGCACGATCTTCCTCGCCGGCCCGCCGCTGGTGAAAGCGGCAACGGGCGAGGAAATCAGCGCCGAGGATCTGGGCGGCGGCGATTTGCACGCAAAGAAGTCGGGCGTCGTCGATCATCTGGCCGAGAATGACGAACATGCGCTGACGATCGTCCGCGATATTATGTCGCACCTTGGCGCCGATGAAGGGTTCAAGGTTGAGCTGAAGGAACCGCGCCCGCCCAGATATGACGCCGAAGACCTATACGGCATCATCCCGCAGGACGTCCGCGCGCCCTATGACGTCCACGAAGTCATCGCGCGCCTGGTCGACGGCAGCGAGTTTCACGCGTTCAAGGCGCAATATGGCAGCACGCTGGTGTGCGGCTTCGCGCATATCTGGGGCATCCCGGTCGCAATCCTCGCCAACAATGGCGTGCTGTTCAGCGAAAGCGCGGTCAAGGGCGCGCATTTCATCGAGCTCGCGCAGCAGCGGAGCATTCCCCTGCTCTTCCTCCAGAATATCAGCGGCTTCATGGTCGGCGGGAAGTATGAGGCCGAAGGCATTGCAAAACATGGCGCAAAGCTGGTGACGGCGGTGGCAACCGCGACGGTACCGAAAATCACCGTCCTGATCGGCGGCAGCTTTGGCGCGGGCAATTACGGCATGTGCGGGCGCGCCTATAGCCCACGCTTCCTGTTCACCTGGCCCAATGCGCGGATCAGCGTGATGGGCGGCGAACAGGCGGCATCGGTGCTGGCGACCGTCCACCGCGACGCCGACAAATGGACGGCGGAGGAGGCCGAAGCCTTCAAAGCCCCGATCCGCCAGAAATATGAGGATGAGGGCAATCCCTATCACGCCACCGCGCGCCTGTGGGACGATGGCATCATCGACCCCGCGCAGACGCGCGACGTGCTGGGGCTGGCCTTCACCGCAACGCTGAACGCCCCGGTAGAGGACCGCGGCTTCGGCGTGTTCAGGATGTGATTACCATGATCCAGTCCCTCCTCATCGCCAATCGCGGCGAGATCGCCTGCCGCATCATCCGCACCGCACGCGAGATGGGCATTCGCACCGTCGCGGTCTATTCGGACGCCGACGCCAAGGCGCTGCATGTCCGGCAGGCCGATGAGGCCGTGCATATCGGCCCGTCGCCGGCGCGCGAATCCTATCTGGTGGGCGAGAAGATCGTTGCGGCCGCGAAGGCGACCGGGGCCGAGGCGATCCATCCGGGTTATGGCTTCCTGTCGGAGAACGCCGCGTTCGCGCAGGCGGTCATTGACGCCGGGCTGGTCTGGGTGGGGCCAAACCCCGCAAGCATCACCGCGATGGGGCTCAAGGATGCCGCGAAGAAGCTGATGGCCGAGGCCGGGGTTCCGGTGACGCCGGGCTATATGGGCGAGAACCAGGATCCCGCTTTCCTCGCCGAACGGGCCGCCGAGATCGGCTATCCCGTCCTCATCAAGGCCGTCGCGGGCGGCGGCGGCAAGGGGATGCGCAAGGTGGATAGCCCGGCTGACTTCCTCGACGCGCTTGCCTCGTGCCAGCGCGAGGCGGCGGCGTCGTTCGGCAACGACCATGTGCTGATCGAGAAATATATCCTCACCCCCCGCCATATCGAGGTGCAGATATTCGGCGACACGCACGGCAATGTCGTCCACCTGTTCGAACGCGACTGCTCGCTCCAGCGCCGCCACCAGAAGGTGATCGAGGAAGCCCCCGCCCCCGGCATGGACGAGGCGACGCGCGCCGAGCTGTGCGCCGCCGCGGTGCGCGCCGCAAAGGCGGTCGATTATGTCGGCGCGGGGACGATCGAGTTCATCGCCGACGCGAGCGAGGGCCTGCGCGCCGACCGCATCTGGTTCATGGAAATGAACACGCGGTTGCAGGTCGAGCATCCGGTGACCGAGGAAATCACCGGCGTCGATCTGGTCGAATGGCAGCTGCGCGTCGCGAGCGGCGAGCCATTGCCCCTGACGCAGGACCAGCTTGCAATCAACGGCTGGGCGATGGAAGCGCGGCTTTATGCCGAAGACCCCGCCAAGGGCTTTCTGCCGAGCACGGGCACGCTCGAACTCTTCCAGCTTCCCGAGCATATCGGCCGCATCGACACCGGCGTCTATGAAGGCGCCGAGGTGTCGCCCTTCTATGACCCGATGATCGCCAAGGTCATCGCTTATGGCGAGAACCGCGAAGAAGCGCGCGAGCTGCTTTCGGAGATGCTGGAGGACAGCGCGATCTGGCCGGTCAAAACCAATTCGGCCTTTCTGATCGCCGCGCTCGATCATCCTGATTTCGTCGCGGGCACCGTCGATACCGGCCTGATCGGTCGCGATGGCGATGCGATGACCGCTGCGCCCGAACCTTCGGCGCAGGCACTGACCAATGCCGCAATGGCGATGGTGCCGCGCGCGTTACAGGCGGGGTTCCGCCTCAACGCCCCCGAGGTGCGCACCGCGCCCTTCCTGCTCGACGGCAAGCGGGTCGACGTTGCGCTCCACGGCCCCGGCGCCGAAGAACCCGCCCCCGCGATGCTCGTCGCCGAGGGTGGGTCGGTGTGGCAATTGGCACCCTGGCGCGCCGAGGGCAGCGCGAGCGGCGCGGCGGGCGACGGCGCGATCCTGTCGCCCATGCCCGGCAAGATCATCGCGGTCGAGGTTGCCGCGGGCGACACGGTGGCCAAGGGACAGAAGCTGCTCACGCTCGAAGCGATGAAGATGGAGCACAGCCTGGTTGCGCCGTTCGACGGCGTGGTGGCGGAGCTTAACGCGGTGGCAGGCGGACAGGTGCAGGTCGAGGCATTGCTGGCGCGGATCGAGGCGGCGAAATGAGCAATCTTCTCCCGGCGGGAGAAGGATATGGAGCCTTATCGCGCAGCGATCAGGCGGAGTTGGATGAGGGGTTGCGAGCTATTGTGGGGGCACAACCCTCACCCAGCTACGACTAGCCAGCAAGCTGGCAAGTCTCCGCATCCCTCTCCCGATGGGAGAGAAATTACATGGCAGGCCGCTATTTCGACGAATGGACCATTGGCGACGCGCTGACGCATGACATCCGCCGCACGGTGACCGAGACCGACAATCTGCTGTTCACCACGATGACGCACAATCCGCAGCCGCTGCACCTCGATATCGAGGCGGCGAAGGCGTCGGAGTTTGGCCAGATCCTCGTCAACGGCACCTTCACCTTCAGCCTGATGGTCGGGCTGTCGGTCGGCGACACGACATTGGGCACGCTCGTCGCGAACCTTGGTTACGACAAGCTTGTCATGCCCAAACCCGTGTTCATCGGCGATACGCTCTATGCGACGAGCGAGGTGATCGGCCTCAAGGAGTCGAAATCGCGGCCGAATGCAGGTATCGTCACCTTCCTGCACCGGGCGATCAATCAGCGGGGCGAAATCGTCTGTCAGTGTGAACGCTCCGCGCTCATCAAAAGGAAGGACGCCTGATGCGCCTCCGCTCGCTTCTCTTCGTCCCCGGCGACCGGCCCGAACGCTTTGCCAAGGCGGCGGCGTCGGGTGCCGATGCCATCATCCTCGACCTGGAGGATTCGGTGTCGCCCGCGAACAAGGACGCGGCGCGCCACGCCGTCGCCGAATATCTGTCGGGGACGCGCGAAGTCGTGACGCTGGTGCGCGTCAATCCGCTCGACGGGCATATGACCGCCGCCGATGTCACCGCGGTGATCGGCGCGCGCCCCGATGCGATCATGCTGCCCAAGGCCGAGGGCGCGCCGAGCATCCAGCAACTCGACACGATCCTGCGGAGCGAAACGGCGGATGACGCTTCGCTGCCTGCGATCCTGCCGATTGCCACCGAGACGCCCGCGGCAATCTTCACGCTTGGCAGCTACCGCGAAGTGAAAGACCGCCTGCTCGGCCTGACCTGGGGCGCCGAGGATCTGCCGGCCGCGATCGGCGCGACGACGAGCCGCGAGGCGGACGGACGCTATACCCAGCCTTATGAAGTCGCGCGCGCGCTGACACTCTTTGCCGCTCATGCCGCAGGCGTCGCGGCGATCGACACGGTGTTCCCCGCGATCAAGGATGCCGATGGCCTCGCCGCCTATGCCGCTCGCGCGCGGCGCGACGGCTTTACCGGCATGATGGCGATCCACCCGTCGCAGGTCGAACCGATCAATGCCGCCTTCACCCCCAGTGCCGAGGAAGCGGCGCGCGCGCAGGCGATCGTCGACGCCTTCGCCGCCAATCCCGGCGCCGGAGTGCTCCAGGTCGACGGCAAGATGGTCGACGCGCCGCATCTGAAACAGGCCCGGCATATATTGTCGCTGGCGAACTGACCCCCGTCATCCTGGCGAAGGCCGGGATCTCGCCGGTGTGTCAGAGCGCGATGTTGAGATCCCGGCCTTCGCCGGGATGACGGATGGGAGCGGTTAGCGCCCGCGCCGCCGAAACGGCCGGTGCCGCTTCATCCAGCTTTTGCCGCGCCGCCAGCTTTTCTTCAGGCCGCGCCCGGCGAAGCTTTCGAACATCGCATCGGGGCTCGTCGGGTCGAGCAATTCATTGTCGGCGATGAAATCGTCCATCGGACCGGGCGCGACCAGATCGAGCAGTTCGAGCGAGCGTCCCGGCCCGCGCAGCGCCTCGATCGCCGCAATCAGCGAACCCGACGCGTCAAAGGCGCGCGCGACCTCCGCCGGGTCGACGCCCAGATGTTCGGCCATCAGCGATTCGCGCAGCTTGCGGATCACCGGTTCGGCGCCGTGATTTGCGGGCAGCGCGGCATCGATCGTGACGTCGCATTCGCTGTCGAGCCCCATCGACCGGTTGTTCATGTTCGACGATCCGACGCGCAGCAGCCGGTCGTCGACGATGGCGGTCTTGGCATGGACATAGATGGGATCGCCGCCCGCCGTGTGCGGGACATAGATGCGCAGCCGGTCGCCATGCTTCGCCTTGGCGATCGACCGCACCAGTTTCACCCGCGCCGCGTCCATCGCCATCTGTTCGAGCCAGCCGTCGGCGGTTTTCGGCATCACCATGACGAATTCGGGCGCGTCATCCTCGTCCAGCCGCGCCGCGATCGCAGCGGCTATCTTGCCGCTCGTGAAATACTGATTCTCGAAATAGATGAAGCGCTTCGCCGCCGCGATCATGTCGAGATAGAGCTGCTCGATCTCGCGCACTTCGGGATAGCCGTCATATTCGGCGCGCGAGCGCGAAATGGCGACATCGACGTTGGTGAAATCAGGGTCGAGCGTATCGGGCCATGTCTCGCCATCGCCCTCGACATCGCGCAGCGCCTTTTTCGTCGCGCGCTGCCAGCGTTCGTTGCCGAGTTCGGCGAGCGCGCGGCCGACGTCCCCCGCAAGGATCATCGTCGAATCATGCCACGGCATATAGGTTTTGCCGTCGGGGTTGGTCCGCCGCGTGTCACCATCCCTATGCCCGCGCGTGTCCCAGCGCGACGCAGCGACGTCGATGCCGCCGCACACCGCCAGATGATCGTCGAACACCGCCACCTTCTGATGATGGCTGCACCCTGCCGGATGCGCGCCATCGAGGCGAAAGCTGATCGAGCGCGTCGCCTTCCAGCGCAGGATCATCGCGACGATGCGCGGAACCAGCAAATGCTTCAGCCCGCCAAAGTTCCAGCGCAATATGTCGATGTCGCGATCGGGCTTCGCGCGCGCCAGCGCCAGCAGATAATGGCCGAGCGACTCGCCTTTGCCGTCCGCGTCGGGCTCCAGCGCAATGCGCGGATCAAAGTCCCAGCCGATCAGCAGGATACGCTCCTTCGCGCCCGCCATCAGCTCTTTCAGCAGTTTGAAATAATCGGCGGCATCGACGATCATCCGCGCCTTCTCGGCGCGCTCGATCCGCCAGCAATTGCGGCCTTCGACGACAATCGGTTCCAGATCGCTGCCCATCGCCGCCGACACGCCCGGCGGCGGCGATGGTTGCGCCGACACGGCGTCAGGCCGCGAAAAACTGTTCCGGGGTCAGCGCCATCATCGTCTCGCTGCCCGCCTCGATCTTGCGGCGAAGCGATCCCGCGTCGGGCAGGAAGCGTTCGCCGAAGTGGCGCGCGGTGACGATCTTTGCATCGAGGAAATCCTTGGCTCCGCGCCCTTCGTCGAGCGCCTTCTGCGCCGCCTCGGCCATGCGCAGCCACATCAGCCCCAGCGCGACGATGCCGGTGATGTGCATATAATGATGCGCGCCGGCGCCGACATTGTTCGGGTTGGTCATGCCATTAGCCATGAACCACATCGTCGCGGCCTTCAGCTCGCCATTGGCTTTTTCGAGGCGCCCCGCGAAATCGGCGAGCGCGGGCTTGTCCTTCGCCGCGGCGCATTCGGCATCGACGATGGCGAAGAGGGTCTGGATCGCGCGGCCGCCATTCTGCGCGAGCTTGCGGCCGACAAGGTCCATCGCCTGCACGCCGTTCGCGCCTTCGTAAATCATCGTGATGCGGGCATCGCGGACATATTGGCTCATGCCATGTTCCTCGATGTAACCGTGGCCGCCGAACACCTGCTGCGCATTGGTCGCGACCTCATAGCCCTTGTCGGTGCCATAGCCCTTGATGACCGGGGTGAGCAGGCTGACGAGATCGTCGGCGAGCTGCCGTTCCTCCTCGGTCTCGGCCACATGCGCCAGATCGACCTGGAGCGCGCCCCACAGGCACAGCGCGCGCAGCCCTTCGACGGTCGCCTTGGCGTCCATCAGCATCCGGCGCACATCGGGATGGACGAACAGCGGGTCGGCCTTTTCCTGAGGGTCTTTCGGTCCGGTGAGCGCGCGGCCCTGGCGGCGGTCCTGCGCATAGGCGACGGCATTCTGGAAGGCGATGTCGGCCTGCCCCAATCCCTGAATCCCGACACCCAGCCGCGCGGCGTTCATCATCACGAACATCGCGGCGAGCCCCTTATTCTCCTCGCCGACCATCCAGCCGGTGGCGCCGTCATAGTTCATCACGCAGGTCGAATTGGCATGGATGCCCATCTTGTGCTCGATCGACCCGCATTGCAGCGCGTTGCGCTCGCCGAGCGAGCCATCTTCCTTCACGAGGAACTTCGGCACGATGAACAACGAGATGCCCTTCACACTGTCGGGCGCGTCGGGAGTCTTGGCGAGGACGAGGTGGATGATGTTGTCGGTCAGGTCGTGCTCGCCCGACGAAATGAAGATCTTGGTGCCCGTGATGGCATAGCTGCCGTCGCCATTGGGCACCGCGCGGGTGCGGATGAGGCCAAGGTCGGTGCCGCAATGCGGCTCGGTCAGGTTCATCGTACCGCCCCATTCGCCCGACACCATCTTCGGAACATAGCGCGCCTTCTGCTCGTCCGATCCCTTGACGAGGATTGCCGCAACGGCGGCCTGCGTCAGCCCCGGATACATGGCAAAGGCCTGGTTCGCGGCCATGCGATATTCCTCGACCGGAAAGCCGACGACATGCGGCAGTCCCTGTCCACCGAACTCTTCCGGCTGCGTCAGCAGCGTCCAGCCCGCCTCGCAATAGGCCTTATACGCTTCCTTGAACCCCTTGGGCGTCGTCACCGACCCGTCGTCGTGGCGCGTGCAGCCTTCAAGGTCGCCCGACTGGTTGATCGGGAACAGCACCTCTTCGCAAAACTTCCCCGCTTCGGTCAGCACCGCCTCGATCATGTCGGGGGTCGCGTTGGCGAAGCCGGGAAGATTGGCATAGTTCTCAACGCCAAGCACCTCGTTGATCAAGAACAGGCTGTCCTGCACAGGGGCGCGATAGACGGGCATGGGAAATCCTTCTGAAAAGCAGTTGATCGGGTCCAACTTGCCTGGGGAGAGGCCAGCTTCGGGTCGGACCGGCTATTTCTTGCCGGCGTCGACCTTTTTCACCATTTCGATGAAACGTGACAGTTCATCTACAGCGCTGTCAATATCGTCGCGCTGGCGGCGGAGCAACGCGATGCGTTCCTCGCATTTCTCGATCGTCACCTGCCGTTGCAGCTTGCGGCCGTCGCCGACATCATACAGGTCGATCATCTCGCGGATATCGGCGAGGCTGAAGCCGGTGCGCTTCGCGCGCAGAATCCACGCGAGCCGCGCGCGGTCGCGCTTCGAATAGATTCGCGACAATCCCTTGCGCGACGGACTGATCAGCCCCTCATCCTCATAGAAGCGCAGCGCACGGGCGGTGACGCCGAACTCGGTCGACAAGTCGGTGATGCTGAACTGTTCGCGCCCCAGATGGTCGGGCGTATCGATATGCGAGTGGCCGTAGGGTTCGGTCATGCCGACGAAACTAGTTTCCGTTGACGTGAACGTCAATAGCGCCAGAGCGCTCCGATTCCGGGCGCTTCAGCCTGCACAGGGCCGGAGGATATTGCCGCGACCGTCGGCGATCCGCAAGCCCCTTGCATCATCCGCCGACCAGCTCGCGCGCGGCAGCCGCAGCCCCGACAGCGAGGCGCGGTTCGGGCAGAGCAGCGCGCATTGCGGCGGCAGGCGTCCCGGCAGGCGCAACTCGTCATTTTCCTCGTGGGCCAGCGCCTCGCACCCTTTCGCCCCCGCGAAGCGCATCCGCCACCCGTCCCCCTCGCGCACCATCGTCCCCCGCGCGGTGCAGGACAGCGTGGCGCCGAAGGCCGCGGTTACGGCAAAGCGCCACTGCCCCGCCCCGTCGGGCACGACGCACATCGCGTCGCGGCCAAGGTCGTGCGCGCGCTCGAACACGCCGACCGGCGTAGCCGCTTCAGGGCGGACAACGCCGCGTTCGCGCGCCGCAATCTCCAGCGGATTTCCGGCGTCGATCGCCTCCTCGCCGTTCGCCCCGCGCTCGCACGCCGCGAGCAGCAGCGCCGCCAGCGCGAGGGCAACGCTAACCCTGCGCATCGTCCGCAAGGAAGGTCAGGCCGCCGTCGGCCTCGACGCGGCGATAGAAGCACGACCGGCGCCCGGTGTGACAGGCGGGCCCCGCGGGCTTCACGCGCAGCAGCAGCGCGTCCTGATCGCAATCGACGCGCATCTCGACCAGCGTCAGCCCGTTGCCCGACGTCTCGCCCTTGCGCCACAGCGCAGAGCGCGAACGCGACCAGAAATGCGCCTGCCCCGTCGCGCGCGTCGCCTCGATCGCATCCGCATTCATATGTGCGACCATCAACAGCGCCTGCGTGTCGGCGTCGACGACGATCGCCGTCACCAGCCCGGCGGCATCGAAACGCGGGAGAAATCGGTCGGTCGTATCGCGCTGCTCATCCATGCCCGCCGCTTTAGAGCAGGATCGAAGCCGCTGTCACCCCGCGCGTGACCGCCGATGTGACAATATCGTGATTAGGGGGGCGACAATCGCCTTTGCCCTCCCTATATGCGCGGCAGTCACTGCCCCCCTGCCGCTGGAACGCCATGCTGACGACCCATCCTTTCGACGACGACAAGCTCCGCGAGGAGTGCGGCGTCTTTGGCATTCACGGCGCCGACAGCGCTTCGGCGGTCGTTGCGCTGGGTCTCCACGCGCTCCAGCACCGCGGACAGGAAGCCGCGGGCATCACCGCCTTCGATGGCAAGGAGTTTCACACCCACCGCGCGATGGGGCATGTCGCCGGCAATTTCGATCGCGACGAGATCATCCGTCAATTGGACGGCGCTTCGGCGGTCGGTCACGTCCGCTATTCGACCACCGGCGAAACGGCCCTGCGCAACGTCCAGCCGCTGTTCGCCGACCTGTCGACGGGCGGTTTTGCGATCGCGCACAACGGCAATATCTCGAACGCCGCCGCGCTCCGCAAGCTGCTCGTCCGCCGCGGTTCGATCTTTCAGTCGACCAGCGATACCGAGGTGATCATCCACCTCGTCGCGACCTCGAGTTACCGCTCGCTGCTCGACCGTTTCATCGACGCGCTGAAACAGGTCGAGGGCGCCTATTCGCTCATCTGCCTGACCGCCGAGGGCATGATCGGCTGCCGCGACCCGCTCGGCATCCGCCCGCTCGTGATCGGCAAGCTCGGCGACGCGCACATCCTCGCGTCCGAAACGGTGGCGCTCGACGTCGTCGGTGCGGAGTTCCTGCGTTCGGTCGAACCGGGCGAGCTCATCATCATCCGCGACGGCCAGCTCACCTCGCACCGTCCCTTTGCCGAACAATCGGCGCGGCCGTGCATTTTCGAATATGTCTATTTCTCGCGCCCCGATTCGATCGTCGACGGCACCAGCGTCTATTCGGTGCGCAAGGCGATCGGCGCCGAACTCGCGCGCGAAAATCCGGTCGATGCCGACCTGGTCATCCCGGTCCCCGATTCGGGCACGCCCGCCGCGATCGGCTATGCGCAGGAATCGGGCATCCCGTTCGAGCTTGGCATCATCCGTTCGCACTATGTCGGACGCACCTTCATCCAGCCGGGCGACAAGGTCCGCCACCTTGGCGTCAAATTGAAGCACAACGCCAACCGCGCGCTGATCGCGGGCCAGCGCATCGTGCTGATCGACGATTCGATCGTGCGCGGCACGACGAGCCTCAAGATCGTGCAGATGATGCGCGATGCCGGGGCGGCGGAAGTGCATATGCGCATCGCCAGCCCGCCGACCTCGCACAGCTGCTTCTATGGCGTCGACACGCCCGAGCGCGCCAAGCTGCTCGCGGCGCAGATGACGATCGGCCAGATGGCGAACTTCATCAATGCCGACAGCCTCGCCTTCCTGACCATCGACGGCCTCTATCGCGCGCTGGGCGAGGCGGATCGCAAACAGGACGCGCCGCAATATTGCGACGCCTGCTTCACCGGCGACTATCCGACCACGCTGACCGACTTCGACGAGCATGGGCTGGAGGATCAATTTTCGCTGCTTGCCGAACGGGTTGTCTGACATAATGGTTACAAGGTCTGAAGAACTGGCGGGGCAGATCGCGCTCGTCACCGGGGCAAGCCGTGGTATCGGCGCCGCAATCGCCGAATCGCTGGCCGCACGCGGCGCGCATGTCGTGATCACCGCCCGCACCGCCGGCGGGCTCGAGGAACTTGAGGACCGCATCCACGCCGCAGGGGGCAGCGCGACGATCGCGCCGCTTGATCTGACCGACGGCGACAGCATCGCCCGCCTCGCCAGCGCGATGGCCGAACGCTGGCAGCATCTCGACATGCTCGTGCTCAACGCCGCGATGCTCGGTACGCTCACCCCTGTCGCGGCGATCGACGGCAAGGAATTCAACAGGACGCTGACGCTCAACCTGATCGCGCAGCAGGCGCTGATCGCCAATTTCGACCCGCTGCTTCGCCGTGCCGCGAACGGTCGGCTGCTTGCCCTGTCCACCAGCGTCGCGCGCACCCCGCGCGCCTATTGGGGCGCCTATGCCGCGTCGAAGGCCGCCTTCGAGGTGCTTGTTACCAGCTATGGCGCGGAAATGCGCAATATCTCCGGCGTTCGCACCGCCATTCTCGATCCGGGCCCCACGCGCACGCAGATGCGCGCGCGCGCCTATCCCGGCGAAGATCCGCAGAGCATCAAGGAACCAGCCGCGGTCGGCGAATATGTCGCCGACCTGATGGTGCAGGGCTTTGACAGCACCGCCTTCCATGCTTTGCCCAAGGTGATGGAAAAAGCTTAACGCCATCTTTGCATTCCTGCGCTAAGACACGCGCAAAATCGGGTTTGCGAGGGCGTGGAATGACCAGGACTATCTTGCGATCGGCGATGGCTGCGGCGATCGGCATCGTCGTTGCGTTCGGGCTGATCTGGCTGGCGCAATATGCGGGCAGCGAAATCGCCCCCGCCGAATATGATCCGGCGACGGGCGAGATATTGATCCCGATCGGCTCCACCATCGCGCTGGTCGTCGGCTGGTTTATCGCCACATTTGCCGGGAGCTGGCTCGCCATGCGCATTTCCGGCGGGACCGGCGCGGGATGGGTCGTCGCCGGTGCCGTGATCGGCGCGGCGCTCTATACCGCGATCGACTTTGCCGACACCTGGTGGATGATGGTGCTGGGCGTTACCGTCCCGCTCGCCGCGGTCTGGCTCGCACAGCGGGCTGCAAGTATCATCGCCGAATAATCGTCGCCCCCGCGAAGGCGGGGGCCGCGCGCGGCCTTCCTCAGCATGGCCGCGCAAATCTCCGGCGGTCCCCGCCTTCGCGGGGGCGACGCTTTTCCTATTTCGCCTCGCGGTCCACCGCCGCCTGCACGGCCTTGTAAAAGGCCTCGCGCGCTGCGCCGACGCCTTCGGGGTCGGTCGCGGTCGGCCAGTTGCCGTTCGACGCGATCACCAGCTTGCGCTTCGGATCGATAAAGATGCCCTGCCCGAAAATGCCCTGCGCGGCAAAGCTGCCATCGTCATTCGTCCACCATTGATAGCCATAGCCGCGGCCCGGCACGCCGATCTCGGCCTGCTTGGTCGTCGCCGAGGCCAGCCAGTCGTCGGGCAGCACGTTCACGCTGCCCGCCACACCGCCGTTCAGGATGAACTGGCCGAAACGTGCATAATCCCTGAGGCTTGCCGACATGCAGCAGCCGCTGATCTCGTGCCCCGTCGGCCCGAGCATCCATGCCGCATCCTGCTCCATGCCGAACGGCTTCCAGATTTTCTCCGACAGATATTGCGACAGCGTCTTGCCCGTCGCGCTCGATACCAGCACCCCGATCAGATTGGTCTCGCCGGTCTTGTACACCCATTTCGATCCCGCAGGCGCTTCGCGCGGCAAGCCCTTCATATAGCTGACCGTTATATCTTCGCCCGCAACCGGTTTCTGCAGGTTGAACTGCGCGACGTCGGACTTGGGATCGGTATAATCCTCGTTCCATTTGACGCCCGAAGTCATCGTCAGCAGCTGGCGCACGCTGACATCGTCATAGGCCGATCCCTTCAGGCCGGGGATATAGGCGGCGACCTTGTCGTCGAGGCTCTTGATATAGCCATCCTTCACCGCCGCCCCCACGAGCGTCGAGGTGAAACTCTTGGCGACCGAAAAGCTCGTCCAGCGGCCCGCCGCATCATGGCCGAGCGCATATTTTTCGAGCCGGATCTTGCCGTCCTGTACGATGATCAGCCCCGCGTTGCGCTGCTTCGCCATATGGGCATCGACATCGAGCCCAAAGTCGATCGGCGTGCCTTGCGGCAAGGGATAGGCGGTATCGCCCGCCTCGATCGGGTTCACGACGACCCTGGGCACCGTTTCCATCGTGCGAAAGGCGCGGTCGCGTTGGTCCTGGGTCCAGAAAAGCACGTTCAGATCCTTTGGCAGTTGATCGGTGGTTTGCGTCGTCGCGGGCACACTGCACGCCGCCGCGGCGCCGAACAGCACCGCCGCCAGGAATCGTCGCATCTTGTTTCCTCCCCTGTTCTCAAGCCGGTTTTTCAAGTGTGACCTGCGCGACGTCGATCCCGCCGCCGCGAAAGCCTCCCTCGCAATATTGCAGATAATAGCGCCAAAGCCCGACGAACCGTGCGTCGAAACCGGGCGGCAGCCGATCGTCGGCCACCGCGGCGTCGAAACGCTCGCGCCATTGGCGCAGCGTTTCTGCATAGTCGCCGCCAAAATGATGAGCGTCGCGCCAGATCAGCCCTCGTTCCTCCGCGAGCGCGCGGAAGCGACTTTCGGACAGCAGGCAGCCGCCGGGGAAGATATAGGCCTGAATGAAATCGCTGCTCGCCGCATAGCGCTCGAACAGCGCGTCGTTGATCAGGATATACTGGATCGCCGCCTTGCCGCCGGGCCGCAACAAGCGCGCGATCGCATCGAGATAGGCGGGCCAATAGGCCTGCCCCACCGCTTCGACCATTTCGACGCTGGCGATCGCGTCGTACGGCCCCTGTACGTCGCGATAGTCGCAAAGCTCGATCCGCGAACGCCCCGACAGATCGACCGCCGCCAGCCGCGCGTCGGCGATTTCGGCTTGCGAGGGCGACAGGGTGATGCCGGTATAGATCACATCGTGCCGCTCGACCGCGCGTTCGGCGAGTGCGCCCCAACCGCAGCCGATTTCGAGCAGCCGGCTTCCCGACCTGAGGTCGAGCCGGTCGAGGATCGCGTCGAGCTTTGCCGCCTGCGCTTCCTCCAGCGACTGGGCCGGATCGGCGAATAGTGCGCTCGAATAGTTCATCGCATGATCGAGCCATAACCGATAGAAATCATTGCCCAAATCATAATGCGCGTGGATGTTGCGCCGCGCCCCGCGCCGGTCGTTGCGGTGAAGCGCGTGAATAACGCGGTTCAGCCAGCGCGACGGGCCGTGCGCGCGCCCTGCATTACCCAGCGCCTCGCCATTGCGCATGAACAGGTCGAACAGCGGCACCGGATCGGGCGACGTCCATTCGCCCTTTTCCCACGCGCGGTACCAGCCGACCGACCCCGACAGCGCAAGCCGCGCCAGCGCCGCCCAGCTGTGCAGATGGACGATCGCCGTCGGCCCCCTGCCGCGCCCGCCGAGCAGCCGGACGCTCCCGTCGGGCAAATGCCCCTCGATCGTCCCGGCGAGCAGCCCCGCGTCGATGCGGTCGAGCAGGCGGTGGAACAGCGCCGTCGGCGCCAGCGCAATCAACCGCGCCATCACCCCGCCCGCGCGATAGGCACGGTCGGCGCGGAGCAGTTCCTTGCCGCGGCGGGGGCTGACATGCGTGTTCATAGCCCCTTCCTGCCTCAAAGGCGGACGGCTGACAATCGTCTGAAACGATGCGGCCATGACGTCACACGCGCGGGCGATCTATAGGGGTTCGCTGGCGGTATCGGGCGCGGTCAGGCGAACCTGAAAGCGCTCTTCGGCCAGCGGATGCATGAAACGCTGGTCGCGCAGCACCAGTGCGTCGCCATCGCGTTCAGCGACCGGCATCCGCGCCCAGAACAGAAAGGCGCGCGCGGCCGGGTCGCCCTTGACCCACATTGCCAGCCGCGGATCGTCCATGCCCGTCGGGGCACCGGTCAGGTCGACAGAGCCGCCGACGCCGGGCGTGAAGCGCGCGGTGCCATAACGTTCGGCGGTGCGCCAGAAAATGTCGCGCCGCCAGAAGGCGAGCGGCGGCGGGCTCGCAACGACGAGCGCGTCGGCCTTGCCGCCCGCGGCCAGCGCCTCCGACGCCATGCGCTCCGCCGCGCCGGTGATCAGGCCGTTCACGAAAATATAGCCCGAAACGACCATGAAACCGGTCCACGCGGGCTGTCGCCAGTTCGCCGCGCCGCGGCGCTCGCGGCGAAACGACAGCCACAGCGAAACGGCCAGCGCGATCCAGATCCACAGATCGATGATGAAGAGGCTGTCGCCATAGAACCATCGCGCGGAAAAGGGTTCGAGCAGGCGGATGCCATAATTGTTGAGCCAGTCGAGCGCCGGATGGCTGAGGCAGCCGATATAGGCGAGCGCAAGCAGCCAGCCGCGATGAAGCGGAAGGCGATCGACGGGCCGCTTGCCGCGCCGTTCCTGCCAGCGGTCGAACGACATCACCAGCGCCCAGAGGATGATCGGCAGCGCCAGCATCGCGATCGGCCCATGCGTAATCCCGCGCCGAAAGCCCAGATGCTGCACACCTTCGAGCCAGAACAGGCAGGCTGCGTCGATGTCAGGCAGGTTCGCCGCCAGAATCAGCGTCGGCATCGCCAGCCCGGTCTTCTTCTTGAGGCCCATCTGGCCCAGCAAGGCGCCGACCAGACTGTGCGTCAGATTATCCATGGTGCGGACGCGTCAGAGCTCGGAGCCCTTTTCGGTCACTGTCCAGGTTTGTCCCTTCTTGAGCAGGCTTTGCAGGTCGGCGGTTTTGCCTTCGGCTGCGGCGGCATTCTGGCGCCAGACATCGGCCTCGAAGGTCGGCCGCGGGTCGTCGTAGAGGACGCCCAGCGCCATCGGAAACTCGCCGAAGCGCATCTCGACGAGCATGTGGGCGACGCTGCGATTGGTGACGTCGTGAACGATCACCCCCGCGGCCTGCCAGTCGCCGTCGACGACCTCGACGGTCTTGAGGTGCAGCGCCTCGGCGTCGAGCGCGATGCCCTTGGTGCCCTTGGCATAGAGCATCGGTTCGCCATGCTTGAGCCAGAGCTGGCGGTCCTCGGCGCCCTTGGGAGCGGCAAAATCCTCGAACACGTCTTTGTTATAGACGATACAGTTCTGAAAAATCTCGATAAAGGCGGCGCCCTTGTGGGCATGCGCCGCCTTCAGCACGTTCGGCAATTCCTTCGATACGTCGAAGCCGCGCGCGACGAACCGCGCGCCCGCACCGAGCGCAAAGGCCGCGGGCTGCGCCGGACGATCGACCGATCCATAGGGGGTCGAGGGACTGGTCGTGCCGACGCGACTGGTCGGCGAATATTGCCCCTTGGTGAGGCCATAAATCTCGTTGTTGAACAGCATGATCTGGCAATCGAGATTGCGGCGAATGAGGTGCATCGTGTGGTTGCCGCCGATCGACAGTCCGTCGCCGTCGCCGGTGACGATCCAGATGTCGAGCTGCGGATTGGCGAGCTTCAGCCCCGTCGCAAACGCCGGCGCGCGACCGTGGATCGTGTGAAAGCCATAGGTTTCCATATAATAGGGGAAGCGCGACGAGCAGCCGATGCCGCTGACGAACACGGTGTTCTCGGGCGCGGTGCCGATTTCGGGCATCGTGCGCTGCACCGCCTTCAGGATCGCATAGTCGCCGCAACCGGGGCACCAGCGGACTTCCTGATCGGTTTCCCAATCCTTTAGCGTCGTCGTCCGCGCGATGGTCGTCATCTCGTTCACTTGAGTGCCTCCTCGATGGCGGCTTCGATTTCGGCGATGGTGAAGGGCTGGCCCGACACCTTGTTCACGGGCCTCGCGTCGACCAGATACTGATCGCGCAGCACCGTCTTCAGCTGGCCGGTGTTCATTTCGGGTACGATCACCTTGTCATAGCTTTTCAAAAGCGCGCCCAGATTGGCGGGCAGCGGCCAGATGTGGCGGATATGGACGTGGCTGACATCGCAGCCCTCGGCGCGCTTGCGCCGCACCGCCTGATGGATCGGGCCAAAGGTCGATCCCCAGCCGACAACCGCGAGCTTGCCGCCCTCGGCGCCCAGTTCGACGATCTGGTCGGGCACCTTGATGCCGTCGATCTTTGCCTTGCGGATGTCGGTCATCGCCTGATGGTTGGCGGGCGCATAGTTGATGTGGCCGGTGTCGACTTCCTTTTCGATTCCGCCGATGCGGTGGAGCAGGCCGGGAGTGCCGGGCCTGACCCACGGCCGCGCGAGCTTGTCGTCGCGACCATAGGGTTTGAACCCGCCTTCGGGCACTTCGGTCAGGAACTCGACCGGGAACGCTTCGTAAGTCGTGAGGTCGGGCACCTTCCAGGGCTCGGCGGCGTTGGCGATATAGCCGTCGGTGAGCAGCATCACCGGGGTCATATATTGCACCGCGATGCGGCACGCCTCGATCGCGCATTCGAACGCATCGCCGGGCGAGCGCGCGGCGATCACCGGCATCGGCGCATCGCCGTTGCGGCCATAGACCGCCTGATACAGGTCCGACTGCTCGGTCTTGGTCGGCAGGCCCGTCGAAGGACCGCCGCGCTGCGAATTGACGATGACGAGCGGCAGCTCGGTCATGATCGCGAGCCCCATCGCCTCGCCCTTCAGCGCGATGCCCGGCCCCGATGAACTGGTGACACCCAGCGCGCCGCCATAGCTTGCACCGATCGCCGAACAGATGGCGGCAATCTCGTCCTCTGCCTGAAAGGTCGTGACGTCATATTCCTTCAGCCGCGACAGATGGTGCAGGATCGCCGACGCGGGGGTGATCGGATAACCGCCGAAGAACATCGGCAGCCTGGCGAGCTGCGCGCCAGCAACGAGTCCAAGCGCAATGCCTTCGGCGCCGGTCAGCGTTCGATAAAGGCCGGGCTCGGCAGGCGCCGGATCGACATGATGCTGTTTGAGCGGGCCTGCCAGCTCGGCGGTCTCGCCATAGGCGTGACCCGCATTGAGCGCCGCGACATTCGCCGCCGCGAGATCGGGCGCCTTCGCGAACTTGGCATTCAGCCAGTCGATCAGCGGCTGGCGGTCGCGGTCGAACATCCAGAGCGCGAGCCCCAGCGTCCACATATTCTTGCAGCGCAGTGCTTCCTTGTTGCCGAGCCCGAAGGGCTTCACCGCATCCAGCGTCAACTGGCTGATGTTGAGCTTCAGGAGCTGCCATTTCGCGAGACTGCCGTCGTCGAGCGGGTTCGCGTCATATTTCGCCTTGGCGAGGTTGCGGTCGTTGAACTCGCCTTCGTCGGCGATGATCAGGCCGCCGGGCTTGAGCGCCGGAACATTGGTCTTGAGCGCCGCCGGGTTCATCGCGACGAGCACGTCGGGCGCGTCGCCCGCGGTGTCGATCGCCGACGAACCGAAATTGATCTGGAACGCCGACACGCCGAACAATGTGCCCTGCGGTGCGCGGATTTCGGCGGGAAAGTCGGGGAAGGTCGCAAAATCATTGCCCGCCAGCGCAGAGGACAAAGTGAACTGACCGCCGGTCAACTGCATCCCGTCGCCGCTGTCGCCGGCAAATCGAACCACCACTGCATCCGAAAGGGGGGACTGCCGCTTCTCGCCGGCCCGGTCCTCTACCGCTGTCGCCATTTTTTCTTCTGCCTCAAAACTTGCGAACCTGTGACATCGGCCTAGGCCTGTGCGCGCCAAGCCGCAATTGAGAAAAAATTGTGCGCCGCAAAGGGTGACGCATGGGTGAGTTTCGATTTGCCATTGAATTTGCGGTGTCGATAGCGAATAGCCGGGCGACGATGGCGATCAGGGAGAAACGCGAATGACCGACGGCACCCCCCATTATACGCGCCCCGATGTGGCGGCTTTTCTGGCCTTTCTGAATATGCAGGAAGGCCCGAAGATGGAGGAGATGCCGCCAGAGGGCGCGCGGGAGATGTTCCGGGCGATGGGCCAGATCGCCGATGTTCCGCGCGGCGAGATAGCCCATGTCGAGGATCGCACCATCCCCGGACCCGCAGGCGCGCTTCCGATCCGGATCTACGATAATCGCCCCGATCGCGAGCCCGGCCCGGTGATGGTCTTCTATCACGGTGGCGGCTGGGTGATCGGCGATCTCGACACGCACGATCCCTATTGCGCCGAGGCGGCGCGGCAGCTCGACATGCCCGTGATCGCCGTCGATTACCGCCTCGCCCCCGAACATCCCTTTCCCGCGGCGCCCGAAGATTGCGAAGCGGCAACGCGCTGGGTCGCCGACAATGTCCCCTGTACCGGTCTCGTGCTTTCGGGCGAGAGCGCGGGCGGCAATCTGACGATCGCGACCGCGCTGACGTTGCGCGACAAGCCGGCGTCGAAACCGGTCATCGCCATCCATCCCATCTATCCCGCCGTGACGACGCGCGACGACTGGCAAAGCTATCGTGATTTCGGCGAGGGCCATTTGCTCACCAAAGGCGGCATGGCCTGGTTCGGCAATCATTATGCCGCGGATCCCGGAGACTATCGGGCTTCGCCGCTCGATTTCCCGGCGGAAGGCCTGCCGCCGACGCTGCTGGTCACCGCGGGGCTCGACCCGCTGCGCGACCAGGGCCGCGCCTATGCCGCGAAGCTGATCGAGGCGGGCGTGCCGACCAGCTTTCGCGAGGCAAAGGGCAATATCCACGGCTATATAAACCTGGCGCAAGGCATCCCCAGCGCAAAGGACGATATTCGCGGCGCCCTCACCATATTGAAAGCAATCGTCGCCGACGCTAACGCCGCGGCATGATCGACCACGACAAGCTTCCCTATCGCCCCTGCGCGGGCGTCATGCTCGCCAACCGCGACGGCCGCGTCTTCGTCGGCCAGCGGCTCGATACGTCGAGCGAGGCATGGCAGATGCCGCAGGGCGGCATCGACGAGGGGGAGGATGCCGAAAAGGCCGCGATCCGCGAACTTGGCGAGGAAACCGGCATCCACGGCGGGCTGGTCGACATCATCGCGCGCAGCCGCGAGGAGTATTTCTATGACCTGCCCGACCATCTGATCGGCAAGATGTGGGGCGGCAAATATCGCGGCCAGCGCCAGCACTGGTTCCTGATGCGCTTCATGGGCGAGGACAGCGACATCGACATCCACACCAGGCATCAGGAGTTTCGTGCGTGGCGCTGGGTCGATCTCGGCGAGATCGAGAAACTGATCGTCCCGTTCAAACGCGCGCTCTACCGCGGGCTGATCGAGGAGTTCGGTCCGCTGGTCTGACCTCAGCCGTCATTGCGAGCGAAGCGACGCAATCTCCCGCCATCCACCTTAGGGAAGGTCGATGGCTGAGGATTGCCGCGTCGCCTTCGGCTCCTCGCAATGACGAGGCGATCAAACGCCCTCTTCGTGCAATGCCAGCGCCGTCCGAAAGACGTCGGCGAACATCTCCGGCGTCAGCCGCCCGGTGTTCGTGTTGTAGCGCGAGCAATGATAGCTATCGACCAGATGCCGCCCATCGGGCAACGCATGGACCGCGCCATGCGCGAACGGATGCGCGGCAAGGCGCGCGCCCGTCGCCCGCAGCACCGCAACATGCGCGATCCGCCCAAGCGCGACGATCACCCGCACCTTCGGCAGAGCGGCCAGCTGGCGCTCGAAGAACGGCCGACAGTTCGCGATTTCCGCCGGTGCCGGCTTGTTCTGCGGCGGCAGGCATTTGACGCTGTTGACGATGATCGCGCCATCGAGTGTAAGCCCATCGTCGATCCGCGCGTCATAATCACCCCGGCTCAGCCCGAACGCCGCGAGCGCCCTGAACAACAGGTCGCCCGCATAGTCGCCGGTGAACGGCCTGCCCGTCCGGTTCGCCCCATGCTTGCCCGGCGCCAGTCCCGCCAGCGCCAGCCACGCATCGGGATCGCCGAAGGCGGGGACCGGCGCATTCCACCAGTCCGGGTGCTCGGCCTGACATTCCTGCCGCAGCGCAACCAGTCGCGGGCAGCGCGAACAGTCGCGCGGCGGCTCGGTTCCGGGCAACGGGCTATCAATTTCCATACGGCTGCAGTAGGCGCGGAGATATGAGCGATGCAAGGCCGCTGCCCCTCTATGCGATCGGCCTCGGGTCGAATCGCCGCCACGCGCGCCATGGCGACCCTCGCGCCGTGCTGCTCGCCGCGCTCGCCGCGCTCGAAAGCGATGACATAGAGGCTGTCGACGCCAGCCCGATCATCGCCAGCGATCCCATCGGCCCCTCGCGCCGCCGCTATGCCAATGCCGTCGCGCTCGTCGCGTCGGACCTGAGCCCCCCCGAAATGCTCGAACGGTTGCAGGCGATCGAGGCGCGTTTCGGCCGTCGCACCGGTCAACGCTGGGGCTCGCGCACACTCGACCTCGACATATTGCTCTGGTCGGGCGGCGCCTGGTCCGACGCCGGGCTGACCATCCCCCACCCTGCGCTCGCGCACCGCGCGTTCGTGCTCGGCCCGCTCCGCGCGATCGTGCCCCAATGGCGCCACCCGCTCCACGCGCGCAGCATCCGCCAGCTCGCCGCGCGGCTCGTCCGTCCAAAGCCGGTTGACCGCCGCGCCGCAGCGCACTAGGGCGACGGCTCACTTCGCGCGCCGCTATATTCGGGCGCCGATGGGCCCTTAGCTCAGTCGGTAGAGCAACTGACTTTTAATCAGTAGGTCGCTGGTTCGAACCCAGCAGGGCTCACCACATTTAAACCACTATGATTCCATAAGCTGCTCCCGCACGAACCGTCGCATGGATGCGGTTCAATGGAGGACATTCATTGTCGACGCTGATTACGGGCGCTGCCGGATTCATCGGGATGCAGGTCGCGGCGGCTTTGCTTCGCCGCGGTGAGGCGGTTGTCGGGATCGACAATTTCACGCCCTATTATTCGGTCGAACTCAAGCGCGCGCGCGTCGCGCGGCTCGACGCCGGTTTTGGTGGCCTGTTCACCTTCATCGACGGCGATTTTGGTGACGCTGCGGCGCTCGCCGGTGCGCTGGCGGGCCAAAGGATCGACCGGATCGTCCATCTTGGTGCCCAGCCCGGCGTGCGCTATTCGCTCGAAAATCCGGCGGCATATGTCCATTCCAACATCGCGGGGCACGTCAACATCCTCGAACTTGCGCGACATCGTGCGGTTTCGCATCTTGTCTATGCCTCCTCCTCGTCGGTCTACGGCATGCGCGCCGACACGCCCTTTCGCGTCGCCGACCGCGCCGATACGCCGATTTCGCTCTACGCGGCGACCAAGCGTGCCGACGAATTGCTGAGCGAAACCTATGCGCATCTGTTCCGCATTCCCCTGACCGGCCTTCGCTTCTTCACCGTCTATGGCCCGTGGGGTCGCCCCGACATGGCGGTGTGGAAATTTACCGAGGCGGTGCTGCAAGGTCGACCGATAGACGTCTATAATCACGGCGATATGCGCCGCGATTTCACCTTTGTCGACGATATTGTGAACGGCGTCGTCCTCGCGCTCGACCACCCGCCCGCCGACGATCATCGCGAGAAGCCGGGCGGCTTCACGACCCCGCACCGGCTATACAATATCGGCAACAACCGGTCGGAAAGGCTGACCGACATGATTGCCATCATCGAACAGGCGTGCGGGCGCAAGGCCGAGCTCAACCTGCTGCCGATGCAGGCGGGCGACGTGTACCAGACCGCAGCCGATATCGACGACATCCAGCGCGACCTCGGCTTTGCGCCGACGACGCCGATTTCGGTCGGTATCCCCGCCTTTGTCGACTGGTATCGAACCGACTGGCTGTCGCGAAAGGCATAGGCTTCTGGCCCTGATGTTCACCAGCGCAGGAAGCGTGGCAGAATCAGCCGCCCGGCGACCGCCGAGACGACGACGGCCAAACCGTGCCACAGCGCGATGTGAATGAGATTCTCGTCGACGCAATGCAGCGCAACGATCGATACGCCCGCCGCACCCGACCTGAGCCACAGGAACAGCGCTGCGCCGACAAGCCAGCCGGTCGCCGTCCAGAGCAGCCCCCGAACCAATTTCCTCGGCGGCACCGGCTCCGCTTCGCCAACCAGTCCATCGATCAAACTTCGATCGAAACCCTGTTTATTTCATCCACGTTCAACCAGTTGCGTGAGCTTTTTGAGGCCGCGGTGAATGTTGACCTTGACCAGAGACTTGCTCTGGCCACAGATTTGCGATGCTTCGGCGATCGACGCGCCCTCGATCTTGACGAGGGTGATCGCCTGCGCCTGGCCGGGTGGCACCAATGTCATCAGCCGGTCGATGCTGAACCGCGCGTGGACCGCCTCGTCCTTTGCCCCGACCGCTGCGTCATGGTCGCCGAGTTCGGCCTCGTCGCGCCGGCGGCGCAGCATGTCGATTCAGCGATAGCGCGTGAATCCGCGACGACGCCATCGGACCGCGCGGTCATAAAGGCCAGCCAAGCGTTTCATGGAGCCACCTCTTCAAAAGCCCCGGCGTCGATCAGCGCCGCGATCGCGCCGCCGCCGCCGGGATGCTCTTCATCGAGCAGCGCGATCAGGCTGCCGAGCGGCGAGAATTGTGCGGCGGCGTCCAGCGCCGCGGCATCGGCCGGATGCGCGGCGAACAACCGGACCTCGGCATCGGGTCGGGTTATGAGGATCGCCGCCGTGTCGGGCGCGAAGGCGGGGTCGAGGCACGGCGCGGCGCCGGTCGCAAGCGGCACGATCCTTGCGGCGGGATGACGGCGAACCGGCCTCGCCAGCAGCGCGGCCTCGTCATCCCCGGCGAGATCGGCGAGCCGCAGCGCGCCAGCGTCGGCGGCATGATAGCTTTCGAGCCATGCCCATTCGACGCGCGCAATGTCGGCAGCGAGCGCATCGTCGAGCCAATCGGCAAATCCCGCGCCGATGTCGGCGAGCCCGCGCCGCTCCGCCCCGCCCGCTTCGACAAAGGCGCGCGACAGGCGATTGAAGTCCGCAGCGCCGAGATGCTCGCGGAGGCGCGGAAATGTCTCTTCGAGCGCGACAAGGCGCGCGTGCGAGATGGTGTTGGCGTGGACGCGCAGCCCGCGCAGCACCGTCGCCTCGGTCCCCGCGAACAGGCCGGGCGGCAGGTGCCGCGGGCCGTGAAGCAATGTCGCCGCCACCGCTGCCTGATCGCCGTCAGGCATCAACGGGCTCCAGCAAGGCATCGGCCCTTGCTGCCTCGGCCATCAACACGGTGTATTCGGGCACATCGCTGTCCCATTCGACAAGAACGGGGCACGGCCCTGCGCGGCGAAGGAAGCGGTCGAGCAGCGTCCAGCAGCTATCGCGCACCGAGGAACCATGATCGTCGATGGCGATCCGGCCGCCGACGCCGTCGTCCTTCACCGCATGACCCGCGACGTGGATTTCGCCGACGAACGCGGGGTCGATCGTGTCGAGCCATGACAGCGGATCGAAGTCCAGGTTGAAAGCCGACACCTCGACATTGTTGATATCGAGCAACAGGCCGCAGCCGCTGCGGCAGCAAAGTTCATGGAGAAAGGAAACCTCGTCCCAGCCGTCGCCCACATAGGCCAGATAGCGCGAGGGATTTTCGATGAGGATCGGGCGGCCGAGCCGGTCCTGCACGCGGCCGACCTCGCGGACGAAATGATCGAGCGCGGCATCGGTGTAGGGAATGGGAAGCAGGTCGGGAAACTTGTCGCGCTCGGTGTTGCTCCAGCTCAGATGGTCGGACACCATCGCGGGCCGGTAACGGTCGCAAAGACGCGCAAGCGCGTCGAGTTCGTCGCGGTCGACGCCTGCTGCCGAGCCCAACGACAGGCCGACCGAATGGAAGCTGATCGGAACAATATCCGCGATCGCGGTAAGCCAGCGATGCGGCGGCCCGCCCGCGCCGAAGTAGTTTTGGGGGTGGACTTCGGCCCAGGCGGGCGCCGCGCCCCGCTCCGCCGCGGCCAGCACATCGGCATAATGCCGGGCCTTGAGCCCGATACCGGCGCGCGGCGGCAGCGTCTGGAGCGAGGCGGGAGTCAAAGCATCAGCCCTTCTTCGGCACCGGCTTGGCGTTGCCCTTGTGCGCGGTCAGCGTTCCGCCCATCTTTTCGCATGTGCCCTTGGCGACATATTTCCAGGCGTTGCCCTGATAATCGACGGTCGACGTGCCGGCGCAACTCGTGCCCGGACCGGCGGCGCAGTCATTCTTGCCCTTGAGCGCGACGCCATAGCATTTTTCCTTGGCGCCCTTGGCGCCTTCGGCAGCGATGGCGGTGCCGGTGAAGGCGTTGCCCGCGGCGAGCGCGAGCACCGCCGAGGCGGCGAGCGACAGTTTCAGCGAATTGGTCATGTGAATCTCCCTTGTGAATAGTTCGATGCGGAGGATGGCATCATTCCCGGTTCGCCGCCAGACGGCGAAAGGTTACGCAAGACGGGAACGGGAATTGGCAGGGTGGCCCCGATCGCTTAGGGACCGGATCGACATTTTATGAATCGTCATTCGGGTGAAGGCTGGAATCTCGACCTGGATTTCTGACGCAACGGCGGGATTCCGGCCTTCGCCGGAATGACGCGATTGAGGTTTCTCCCGATCGAGCCCGGACGCGCGCCGGATGCATAGGGACGGTCGCGAACGGGACGGCAGGGCAAGGGCAGGCGATGAACATCTTTCTCACCGGCGGCGCCGGATATATCGGCAGTCACGTCGCGGCGACGCTGGCGGCGGCCGGCCACCGGGTGACCTGTTTCGACAATCTGTCGAACAGCGACGCGGCGGTGATCGACCGGCTGGAGGCGATCACCGGCGCGGTGATCCCGCTGGTCGTCGGCGACATCCGCGACGGCGACGCGCTGCGCCGCGCGATGCGCGGCCACGCGATCGAGGCGGTGATCCATTTTGCGGGGCTGAAGGCGGTCGGCGAATCGGTCGCCGAGCCGATCCGCTATTATGACAATAATGTGCGCGGCACGCTGTCGCTGATCGAAGCGATGATCGACTGTCATGTGAAACGCCTCGTCTTTTCGTCGAGCGCCACCGTCTATGGCGAGCCGCAATATCTTCCGCTCGACGAGGATCACCCGACTGCGGCAACCAATCCCTATGGCCGCACCAAGCTGATGATCGAGGAGATGCTGGCTGACATTGCCGCCGCGGACCCCGAATGGCGGATCGCCATCCTGCGTTATTTCAATCCCGTCGGCGCGCACGACAGCGGGCTGATCGGCGAAAATCCCAATGGCATTCCGAACAATCTGATGCCCTTCATCAGCCGTGTCGCGGCGGGCAAGCTCAAGGAGTTGTCGGTGTTCGGCGACGATTATGACACGCCCGACGGTACCGGGGTGCGCGATTATATCCATGTCGTCGATCTGGCGGCCGGACACGCGGCGGCGCTGGACGCTATTGCCGGCGCCGACCGGCCGCTGTCGATCTGGAACCTCGGCACCGGTCAGGGCTATTCGGTGTTCGACATCATCCGCGCGTTCGAGCGCGTGAACGGCGTCGCCATCCCCTATCGCATCGCGCCGCGCCGCGCGGGCGATGTCGCGAGTTGCTTCGCGAGCCCCGAGCGCGCCGCGCGCGAGCTTGGCTGGGCGGCCGAGCGCGATCTGGATGCCATGTGCGCGTCGAGCTGGCGCTTCGAGCGGATGCTCGCGACACGCAACGCCGAGTAAGTCCTGACCTCCGGGCCGCTACCGCAGCCACCCCGCCGTCTGGGCGAGCACCCAGATCCCGATCACAAGAAACAGCGCGGCGGCGATCCGGCGCACCCTGGCAAGGTCGACCCGCTTCAGCAGTTCGTTGCCAAGGAAGACCGCAGGCACATTGGCGATCATCATGCCGAGCGTCGTGCCCGCGGTGACCGCGACGACCGCCTGATATTGCGCACCGAGCGCGATCGTCGCCACCTGCGTCTTGTCCCCCATTTCGACGAGGAAGAAGGCGATGAGCGTCGTCAGAAAGGCGCCGAAGCGCGGTTTCGGGTCATCGTCATCGTCGAATGTATCGGGCACCAGCGTCCATGCCGCCATCGCGATGAACGACGCTCCGATGGCATAGCGAAAGAGCGGGCTGTCGAGCAGGGCGGCCGCCTGCGCGCCGAGCAGCGCCGCGAGGGCGTGGTTCGCAAGCGTTGCGACCAATATGCCAAGGATGATCGGCAGCGGGCGTCCAAAGCGCGCCGCGAGCAGGATCGCGAGCAACTGCGTCTTGTCGCCGATTTCGGCGAGCGCGACGACCGCGGTCGAGGTGAACAGGGCTTCCATGACGACTCCGGGGCCGGGCGGCGTGCGATTCCAACGGGCGTCAAACCCGCCGCCCGGCCCGGACGGAGGCTCGACGCCATTGGTCTCGCCCAAGCGGTGATCCCGCTTCCACCGCACCATGACCTCTCGGCCAAGTATGTTGACGCGGCGGCCCGTCGCAAGCGACGGCTGGCTACTCCCCAGATGACGCGGCGGCGTTAGACGACGGAGACTCGTCTGGCAAGTCCGAAGCCGTGGCGGCGGCCCTTTCGGCTTCGGCGATGTCGGCGTCCATGGCCTTGGCGCGCGCATCGATCGCCTCGACCGCCTTGTCGTAGCGGGTATCGAAATCGGGCTCGTCCTGGCAGGCGGCGAGGAGGAGCAGGGGCAGGATCGGGACGATGGCGCGCATCAATAATCCTTGCGATAACGGATCGACAGGTTCGACTGGCCCGATCCGCCCGCCTGGCTGAGCAGCGAGAGCGCCGGGGTCAGGCTGATCTCGAGCTGCGTCGCGGTATAGCCGCGCGCGTCGGTGATGACCTCCAGATAGATGTCCTTGGTGATATATTGCCCCGCCGCGAGCGCGGCGCCGCGGCCGATCGTATCGTCGGGGCCGAGGACGCGGAGACGGTCGATGCCCGCCGCCGACTGGAGCGCGCCGAGCGGGCTCAATCCCCCGCCGCCGCTGCTGAGCGCATTGAGCGAGGAAGCGAGCTGCACCGCCTGAAGCGGCGACAGCGTCGTGATCGAATCGCCGAACAGGATGCGCGACACGATCTCGTCCTGCGGCAATCCGGGGACGCTGGAGAACGCGACCTGCGGATTGCTGGCGCGCCCGGTGACGCTGACACTGACGGTAACGGTTTCGATGGTGTCGCTGGCGATCAGGCGGATTGCGGGGTCGAACGCGTCGCCGGTCGGGAAGGTCACGCGGCCTTCCTCCAGCTCGAACGAGCGCCCGGCAAAGCCCAAGGTGCCGCGCACCAGCTCGATCTCGCCGGTCACGCGCGGCGCCTCGGTCGTCCCGCGCAGCGTGACGTCGGCCTGCCATTCGGATTCGAGCCCCATGCCGCGGACATAGATTTCCTCGGAAGCCCGCAGCCGAATGTCGAGGCGGATGAGGTCGAACAGGCTGCCGCCGACCGCGGCGAGCCCGTCGCCACTGATCCGCGCGCGGCCCGATGCCTTGCGCCGCACCCCCGTCAATACCGGCACCTGCGCCGCACCTTCGCGCACGATGCGATAGCGCGTTTCGGGAAGGCGAAGGTCGCCCGACAGCAGCGCGGTCTGCCCCGCCACCTTTTGAAGCCGCAGATCGCCGGTCGCCCGTGCGGCGATATTTTCGCTGCGCGCGAGCCGCGCATTGTCGAGCGTCGCGGCGAGGTCCATCGGATAACCATCGGCCTGCGACAGGCTGACATAACCGCTGGCTGCGATTGTTCCTTCTCCGGCCCTGGCCGTCAGGTCGGCAATTTCCAGCCGGTTGCCCGCAAAGCGGCCATTGATGACCATCCCGGTGAGCCGCGTGCCATAGGTCTGGTTCTCGTAAACCATGTCGCGCCCGCGCACGATGCCGTTCAGGCACGGGTCGGCGACGCGGCAGCCGAAATCGGCGGCGACCGCGACCGGGCCCGACACATGCTGGTCGGCGGGGCCGAAGAAGGAATAGAGCGTGTCGGCGGGGCCGTTGTAGCGGATGCCGCCGCTGAGCGGCGCGGCGCGCAGCCGGTCGGTCCACGCCCCCGCGCCGGGGCCGAGCGGGCGCAGCGACGCCTGGATGCGCCCGACCACGGTGCCGCGCTTGCGCATCACCGCGCGCGCTTCGCCGCCGTCGGCGAGCAGCTTGCCCGCGAAATTGACGTCGACCGGCTGGCTGACCGAGGCGGCGGTGGTGCGCGTGAAATTGCTGATCGTCAGGCGCGCGTCGGCGCGTGGGAAGGCGTCGGCGTTCGCCTGCTCGAAATCGAGGCTGCCGCTCGCCCGCCCGCCGAGTCCCATGTCGGGATAGACGGCGTTGAGGATCGCCATATTGACGCGGTCGAGCCGCGACTGGAACATGATCCCTTCGCCGAAGCGTCCGGCGACGCGCGCGCTGCTGCGGCGGCCGAGGTCGATATTGGTCGGCAATAATTCATAACCGTCGGGACCGGGCACAATGCGCGCGGGCGAAATGGTACGGAAATTGATGCCCGTCGCGCGGCCCTGCACCGAGGCGCGCCAAAGGTCGGGCCTCAAGTCGGCGTTGGCGGCGATGCGGAAGGGGACGCCGCGCACCCCCTCGACAAGCGCCTGCGCCTTGCCGCTGCCGCCGCGATAGTCGATCTTCACGCGCGCGACGGCGATTTCATAATCGCGGATCTGCGTGTCGGCGACCTGGATGTCGGCGACGATGTGTGGCGTGTCGTACAGCGTAACATCGGCATCGACGATCGCCGATCCCACCGCGAGCTGCGCCGGGCCGGGGAGCATGACATTGTTCGCGCGGATGTTGATCGCGGCGGCCTGATGCTCGCCCGTGGCCGAAAGCCGCACGAGGCCGCCAAGCCCCTGCCCAGAGGCGTCGAGCCGGCCGGTGAAGGGCCCCGCCGCGCTCCTGACCAGGCGCCCGCTGAAACCGATGCCCGACAGGTCGCCCCGCTCGACGTCGATCGTCAGGGGTCCGGCGGCGGTGAGCAGCACGACGTCGGCGGCGAGCGGCCCATAATCGGTGTCACCGGTCGCGGCGAGGCGGTAGCCGTTCGGCGCCCCTGTCACGCGCGCGACGAAGTTGGCAAGTCCGATCCCCAGCCCCGGCCGGTCGGCGGTCACAACCGCGCGCGGATCGCCGAGCGTCCCGGCAAGCTCGACGCCGAGCGGGCCATAATCACGCGAACTGGCGCGCGCGGTCAGCCGGATCTGGCCATCGGGCGCATAGCTTCCCTGCCCACCCGTGACGCGCAGGCGCGGCGCCGTCAGCCGCAAGCCAGAGAAGCGCACGACGCCATCGGTGCCATAGCGCACGTCGCCCGATGCCGTCGCATTGCCGCCGAGAAAATCGCGCACGCCCGAATTGAACAGCCGCGTCGAACGCGCGCGGACGCGGCCCGCAAGCTCGAACCCGCCGCGCGGCGCCGTCTTGAGGTCGGCATCGGTGTCGATGTCGAAGATGCCGACGCTCTCGATCCGATAATCGTTGATCCGCCCGTCGATCGCGCCCGTGTAGAAACCGCGGTTCAAATCGGCGACGACGATCGCCTTCGCATCGATCCGCGGCGAGCGCAGGCGCAGATTGTCGCTGAGGAGGCGCCCGTCGGCATAGGCGAGGTCACCGTCGAGCCGCACATCGACCAGCGTGCCGCCCGCGACCGTGTCGAGCCCGCGAATGCGTGCCGCGCGCCCGGCAACGGGGATCACGACCTGCTCGGGATCGATGCGCGCCTTTCCCGCGAGGCTCAGCCGGTCGACGATGATGTCGTTGATCGCAAGGCGGGCGGCGTTCGCTCGATAATCGACCGTCGGCTGGGTGAAAGCGCCGTCGAGCGTCGCGGTCGCGCGCAGGCCGCTGGCGCGCAGCGCGGGCGCGATGGCCGCAGGGCGCCGGACATAGACCGCGAGCGCCAGCCCTTCGTAGCGATTGGCGCCCAGATCAACGCCGCCGCTGATGCCGAGATCGGCCGCGCCCGACGTCAGCCGCCCGTCGAGCACGGCCTTGCGATCGGCAAGCCGCGCCTTGATGTCGATCGCGGTTTCGGGCGCGAGCAGCTCGGCCACCGGGCCGCTCAGCAGCCGCGACGGCTGCGCATTGCCCTTGGCCGCAAAGTTGCCGTCGCGCGCCGTCAGCGCGATGCGGGCAAGCGGCGCGTCGCCAAGGCCCGCAGTCAGCGCGCCGTTCCACGCCTTCCAGTCGCCGCGTCCGCTGAGCTTCGCCGTCAGCGTCTCGTCGAAACCGCCCATCGCGGCGAGCACGCCGCCCGCCGGAGCGCGCACGTCGAGCGTCATCGCCAGCCGGTTCGCCTCGGGCACCGCGTCGAGCAGCAGCTTGAGCCTGTCCCCCTTGCCGCCCCCGCCGATGGTTTCGGCGCTGGCGCTTATCTGTGCGCGGCGATCGGCGATCGCGACGCGGCCGTCGAGCATCGCCACCTGGCGCTCGCCTGCCACCGCGGGCTCGAATGTAAAGCGGTCGACGTGGAGCCGCCCGACGTCGATATCGAGATCGGGAAGCAGCGGCTCGCCCGTGTCGGGCACGGGTTTGAACGCCGGCAGCTTCTCCATCACCAGCGTCTCGGCCGTCGCCGAACGGATATCGACATGGCTCGCCAGATAGCGGAGAGGTCGCCAGTCGATCCGCAGTTCGGGCGAACGCAGGAACACGCCGTCGGGGTCGGAGAGGGTGAAATCGCGAACGATCATCCGGCTGTACAGCGACCCGTCGAGCCGGCCGATGCCGATCTTCATCCCGTTTTCGAACTCATATTTTTCGATCTGGGTGACAAGGAAACGTCGCCCGGCGTCGCTGTTCAGCCCGACAAGAAACAGCGCGAAAAGAAGGACGAGGCCAAGCAGCGCATAGCCCGTGCCGCGCAGGATCGCGCGCGGCCAGCTCCGCGCCGCAACCGGCGCCGTTTCGGCGGCGGGTGCGTCCTCGGTCATCAGAAGGCCTGCCCGATCGACACATAGACGCTGACGCGCGCTTCGCCGGGCTTGCGCGCGATCGGCGTCGCGATGTCGAAGCGCATCGGCCCGAAATTGGTGTAATAGCGCGCGCCGATGCCGGCGCCGAAGCGCAGATCCTGAAAGGTCGGCGCCGAACTGCGGTAAACCTGCCCCGCATCGACGAAGCCGACGACGCCGAAATCGCCGAAGCGATAGCGCGCCTCGACCGCGACCTCGTTGACGCTGCGGCCGCCGATCGGATCATTGTTGGGGTCTTTGGGTCCTAGCTCCTGATAACCGAAGCCGCGCACCGACCCGCCGCCGCCCGCATAAAAGCGCCGCGACGGCGCGAGCCGTTCGCGCGCGGCACCGAGGATCGACCCGAAGCGCACCCGCCCCGCGAGCACGATGCTGTCGGTCATCGGATAATAGCCGCTGATGTCGGTGCGAAGCCGCGCATAGGGGGAGAAGCGTCCCGAAAGCGAGCCTTCAGGCTGAATCAGCGACGTGATGCGAAACCCCTTGGTCGGGTCGAGCAAGTTGTCGGTACGGTCTATCCCGACCTGCCCGCTCAGCCCCAGGATGGTGTAGAAGTCAAAGGACCGCTCGCCCGTCGCAAAATCATAATCATCCTCGCGCGTGGCAATGAGCTCGACGCCATAGGCATAGGTGAACTTCTTTTGCCAGATCGGCGTCGAATCATAGCTGATGCGCGCGCCGACGCGGCCGGTCAACGCCTCGAAGGCCTCATAATTGCTGCGCTTTGCCTCGGCGACGAGTTCCAGCGTCCGGTCGCGCCGACCGGCGTTCGACCGCCGCAGCGTCGCACCGATCCCCTGTTCCTGCGTGCCGATGACGCCGCGAAAGGTCAGAGCGCCTTCGGGGGGGAACATGTTGCGGTGCGTCCAGCTTCCCTCGACCCGAAGCCCCTCGCCCGTGCCATAACCCGCGCTCGCCGCGATCGTGCGTGGTGGCCCCGCCTGCTGTGTCACCAGCATGGTCACATATTCGGTGCCGTCGCCCGCGCTTTCACCCGTCGGCTGCGGTTCGGCGGCGACGGTCGAGAAGAGCCCGGTAGCGACGAGCGCCTGCCGGAGGTCATCGACCTTGCGGCTGTCGTAAAGGTCGCCGCGCTTGAAGCGTGCGAGCACCGCGACATGATCGGCATCGAAAGCAAGGTCGCCCGTCGTCTCGATGCCGCCAAAGCGCGATCGTTTGCCGATATCGACAGGCAGCGTGTAGACGCCTTCTCCCGTCGCCGGGTCGAGCAGGACGTCGCGCTGGCCTACCTGCGCGAACGGATAGCCTTCTTCGGGCAGCTTGAGCGCGATCGCCGCCTCGGCGCCCTGAATCCGCTGCGCGACGATGGGCTCACCGACGCTCAGCGGGAAATTGTCGGCGATCAGGCGGGGGGGGATCGTCGGGGCGGCGTCGATCACGATGTCGGAGAGCGTGTATCGCTGTCCGGGCGTCACGTCGATGATCGCGGTGATCGGACGGCTGCCGCGGTCCTGCCCTTCCTCGCGCGGCCCGCGCTCGATGCGCGTCTCGACGACCGCGTCATAATAGCCCTCCGACGCCAGGATGCGCTGCATCAGCTCGCCATCGGCGGACAGACGCGCGCGGATCATCGCCGCATTGTCGGCCTTGCCGTCACCATCGTAAAGCGCCGACAGATCGCCGAACATGTCGGCAAGATCCACGCTGGTGCCGTCGTCGGCCGCGTCCAGCCCGTTGACCCGAACCTGATAGGCCAGCTCGCGACCATCATCCTCCTCTTCCGCCTCGGCGAATTCGACGGGTTCGACATCGAAATTGTCGAGCGGGGGGAGCAGCGCCGCGAGTTCGATGTCGCTTATCGGCGCGTCGCCAATCGCCTCGACGCTATCGCCGTCGGCAAGGGCCGGAACGGGACCGCCATCGACCGCGGGCGTTGCGGCGCCGCCGGCGGTTTCGGCTTCATCCCCGTCCTGATTCCCGCGCCGCGCCGCGTCGGCGGCCTGCCGCCGCTCGACCTCGGCGATCGATTCGAGCGGCCGGTCAAGTTCGGGATCCTCCTCGGCGCTGATCGGCGGGATCGCCTTTTCAAACTCGTCGTCGGCGATGATCGGTTCGACCTCGGGCAGATCCGCCTCGGGCGGTGGCGGCGATGGCGATGCGATCGGATCGTCGGCCGCGGCCGCGACGCCGGTTCGGGATACCGACTTCTCTTGTTCCTGCGCGATCACCGACGGCGCAAGCAGCAGGGCCGGCAAGGCCGCGGCGCCGACCAGCAGCGACCCTATTCCCGCCAGTCGGCGGCACGAAGAATCACAGGATTTTTCAGATTTTTGCATCTGCTGGCCACCGAAGAAGACTTGTGGCTTCAGAGCTTTGGCTGTGCAACCCGTTTCTCCCCTTCGCCGGGTGCCAACGCTCCGGCGTTGGGACAGTTCCCCGTCATACGGCGGGCGACGGCGGGCGGGACAGATCAGCTGTCGGCGCCGAACAGGTCGCGGCTGTAAACCTTGTCGACGACATCGGCGAGGTCGTCGGTGATACGGTTCGCGATAATCACGTCGGCTTCGGCCTTGAACGCATCGAGATCGCGGATCACGCGCGAGTTGAACAGCCGGTCCTCCGCGACAAGCGGTTCATAGACGATCACCTCGATCCCCTTGGCCTTCACGCGCTTCATCACGCCGAGGATGCTGCTGGCGCGGAAATTGTCCGACCCCGCCTTCATCGCGAGGCGATGGATGCCGACGACGCGCGGGTTCCGTTTGATGACCTCCGACGCGACGAAATCCTTGCGCGTGGTGTTCGAGGAGACGATCGCCTGGATGAGGTTCTGTGGCACATCCTTGTAATTGGCGAGCATCTGCTTCGTGTCCTTGGGCAGGCAATAACCGCCATAACCGAAGGAAGGATTGTTGTAGAAACTGCCGATCCGGGGATCGAGGCACACCCCCTCGATCACCTGCCGCGAATCGACGCCGTGCAAGGCGGCATAAGTGTCCAGCTCGTTGAAAAAGGCGACGCGCATCGCAAGATAGGTGTTCGCAAACAGCTTGATCGCCTCGGCCTCGGTGTTCCCCGTCTGGAGAACGGCCGTATCGGGCTTCAGCGACCCTTCGAGCAACAGCCGCGCGAAATCGGCGGCGCGCGGGTGCGTGTTGCCGACGATGATCCGCGACGGATGGAGATTGTCGTGGAGCGCGCGCCCTTCGCGCAGGAACTCCGGGGAAAAGACGATGTCGTTGCTGCCATGTTCGGCGCGCATCCGTTCGGTGAAGCCCACCGGGACGGTCGATTTGACGACGACCAGCGCGCCGGGCGCCAGCTTCAGCGCGTCGGCGATGACGCTTTCGACGCTGTTCGTGTTGAAATAATTGGTGTCGGGATCATAGTCGGTCGGCGTTGCAACGATGACGAAGTTCGCGTCGGCATAGGCCGCCTGCTTGTCGGTGGTCGCAACCAGGTTCAGTTGCTTGTTGGCCAGATAATCCTCGATCTCGGGATCGACGATCGGCGATTGCCGCGCGTTGACGAGCTCGACCTTGCGCGTGTCGATGTCGAGCGCGACGACCGCATTATGCTGCGCCAGCAGAACCGCGTTCGAAATGCCGACATAACCCGTGCCGACGACGGCGATCTTCACGGGCGAATCCTTTGCTGACGTCAATGATTTATCCTTTGGCCGATGCGGCGCCGTCCGTAGCAACGGCCCGGCGGCGGCTCAATGCTTCATGTGCCGCAAAAGGTCGTATAGGGCGCCGCATCGGCGGGCGCGGGTTCGGCGAAGCGCTCGCGCCCGGCGCGCGCTGCGAACGGCTGACGCACGACCTCCAGCAGTTCGAGCCAGGGCGCCGGATCGCCTGCCTCGGCGGCTTCGAGCGCCGCTTCGACGCGATGATTGCGCGGGATATAGAGCGGGTTCACGGCGTCCATCGCGTCGGCGAGGTCGAGCGGATTGGCCGCGTCCTGTTCGATACGCTGCCACCAGTCGGCGATCCACGGCGCCATCGCGTCGGGCGCGGGCAGCAGCGCCTGCATCATCGCCCCCTCGCCGCGCAGCAGCATTGCGAGCGCGCGAAAGAAGGTGGTGAAATCGACGCTGTGCTTCTCCAGCTCGTCGAACAGCCTGTCGATCAGCTCGGCATCGTCGCCCGCGCTCGTCGAAAGGCCGAGTTTCTCGCGGACCTGCGCGTGCCACGCTGCACGAAACCGCCCCGGAATCGCATCGACGAGCGCTTTCGCCGCCTCGACATCGGCGGGCGAAACGCGGTGGATCGCGGGCAGGAGCGCCTCGGCAAAGCGCGCCATGTTCCAGTGCATGATCTGCGGCTGGCGGCCATAGGCATAACGGCCGGTCGCATCGATCGAACTGAACACCGTGTTCGCGGCGAAGCGGTCCATGAAGGCACAGGGGCCATAATCGATCGTCTCGCCGCTGATCGCGACATTGTCGGTGTTCATCACCCCGTGGATGAAGCCGACACCCAGCCAGCGCGCAATGAGCGCGCATTGCAGGCCGATCACCCGGTCGAGCAAGGCGAGGTGCGGGTTGGCGGCATCGGCGAGATCGGGAAAATGCCGCGCGATGCTGTAATCGGACAATTGTACGACATGGTCGGCACCGAAATGCGCGGCAAAGAACTGGAAGGTGCCGACGCGGATATGGCTGCTGGCGACGCGGGTGAGCACCGCGCCCGGATGCGCGCGCTCACGCTCGACGCGCTCGCCCGTCGTCACCGCTGCGAGCGCGCGCGTCGTCGGCACGCCCATCGCCGCCATCGCCTCGGACACGAGGAACTCGCGCAGCACGGGACCGATCGCCGCCTTGCCGTCGCCGCCACGCGAAAAGGCGGTCGGCCCCGACCCCTTGAGCTGAATGTCGAAGCGCGCGCCGTCGGGCGCGACGATCTCGCCGAGCAGCAACGCGCGGCCATCGCCGAGCTGCGGCGAAAAATGGCCGAACTGGTGTCCGGCATAGGCGAGCGCGATGGGCGCGGCGCCTTCGGGCAGTTCCTCCCCCGAAAACACCCGCGCAAGCTCGTCGGCATCGACGCCACGTCGGTCGAAGCCCAGCCTTTCAGCCAGCGCGTCGTTGAACGCGAGGAGCCGGGGCGCCGATGGCTTCGCAGCTTCGGCAGGCGCATAAAAGCCCTGCATGTCGGCATGAAAACTGTTGTCGAAGGCAAATTGCATGGTGGGGGCTCCCGATTGTAGTTTGTATGGTAACCAAGCAATTGCAAGCGCAGGCCCGGAAAAGCGCGACGCCGCCCTTCCCGCTCTCAATGCATGAGTGTCGACCTTCCCCGCGCATATCATCAGGCCGCTGCGGCGCGGACTTACAGACGGGTCAGATCACCGCGCTGAATGAAAGAAATCTTCCCGTTCTTGCCACGCGAATGAATGAGGGGCTCCTCGACGACAGCCGCCACCGCGCCCGATCCGATCCGAAAGGCGAATTCCTGCGTCCCATCCCTTGCCAAGCCCCTTAATCCGAACCGGCCGCGGATAATGCGGCAACGCCTTGACGTTCCGAGATGGATTCCGGCCGCATCCCTGAAGGCGGCATTCCGTCCGTTGCCATATGTGTGGGCGTTTTCGATGACGATGTCTTCGGGCGGATATACGGGGTGATGCACAAGAATACCCTCGTGTTCGCAATCGTAACAGGCGACGTTTTCGATGCGGACATCAGATGCCCGCTCGTCGACCAGAATGCCATCGCGGAATCGCGAAAGGTCGGCATTGCGGATAACCCCACCCCGTATCTGCAGAACGCGGCCACCCGCATTGCGTGCGCCCGCGCCCTGACCGGTTCCCGTTACCCCGTCAAAAACGACATCGCACTCAACCAGCGGATCGACCATATTTTCATACCCGTCAGTTATCGCCCTGGCGATATTGTCGGCATAACCGCGCAGTTCAAACACCTGTCCGGTCGCGCTGCCCCCGATTCGGCAATTCTCGAATCGGATGCGCTTGCCCAGCAGGTCGCGGTCCTGTGGCAGCACGAATTCGGCACCAAGGTCACCGACCTCGTGAGCATAGGCCTGATAGGTCACGCTTTCCGCATAACAGTCCGCCACTGTGATCGAATGGGCGCCCGATATCCTGACACAGAAACTGCCCCGGTCGACACCGGTCGATGGCGCGGACAAGGCTCCGGCCCGGATCCTCCGGATGATGCCGTGCCGCGAAGGGATGACATAAGCCATGCCATCCAGATAGGCACGCTTGTTCATCGTCTGGGCTTGCGCCCGGTCGACTGTCGAGATTGGGCCTATATGTCCCCAGTCGACGTGAACGGCCCCATACATCCGGTCCGACGAGGGGATTGTGATATTTTCGATTCGATAATGGCTGCAACCGATGATCTGAATTGCCGGCGCCCCGACGTGCCCCCCGGCGCCATCCGGCACCCATTTGTCACTCTGGATCAGAAGGTCATATATCGCAAAGCTGTGGGGATCATTGTCGGGATCGGGCCGGGCAACCTCATTGGGATCGCCGAGGCGGCATCCTGCCGACACGCCACAGTGCGCAGCGGCCTGCAGCCCGGGCTGTCCCGTCGAGACAACCTTGACCTTTCCCCCGAACAGCTCCGAACGGCTTCGCATCCTGAAAACGCTGTGATTGCCGCTATCGAAGCGGCCGACGACTGTCGATCCGCGCAAGTCGAGCCGGACATTCTCTTTCACGATCAGATCCGACGAGGTTTTGTAAACCCGCGCCGAATCAAGCCGAACCGTCCCGCCACCCATCCGGGCGGCGAAATCAATAGCCGACTGGATTGCCGACCCGTCGTCCGAACCCTGACCCGAACGTTCATCCCAATTGCCCGCCGCGCCAAAGCGGCGAACGGCTATTACCGGCTGTTCCGGAGCGGAGGCACCGGCAAGGAAAATCCATCCGGCGCCCGCCGCATTTGACAGGAAATGCCTTCTCGGAATGATCACGCGCCTGTCCCGTGATGATGGCAGCCAGGGATGAATCCGCGGGTATCCTACCAGTGACAGATGACCGCGAAAAGCATGGGTGCCCGGCCCGTAACCACCGGTTGCCGACTAGATTTCCAGCTTGCGACGGAAATAGGCGATCGTGCGGTCAAGACCTTCATCAAGTTCGACCGTCGGCTCCCACCCCAGTTGCGCCTTCGCCCGGCTGATGTCGGGCTGCCGCTGCAACGGGTCGTCCTGGGGCAGAGGTTGACGCACGAGCTTCGACGCGCCGCCGACCTTGGACAATATCTTCTCCGCAAGTTCGAGAATCGTGAACTCGGCAGGATTACCGATATTTATAGGTCCGTGGACGTTCGGCCCGGCGTCCATAAACGCAACGAAAGCCGAGATCAGATCGTCAACGTAACAGAATGACCGGGTCTGTGAGCCGTCGCCGTAAATCGTGATGTCTTCGCCGTGCAGCGCCTGAACGATGAAATTGGAAACGACGCGGCCGTCGGCCGCGTGCATCCGGGGTCCATAGGTATTGAAGATGCGGGCAATCTTTATGTCCAGCTGGTGCTGCCGATGATAATCGAAGAACAGCGTTTCCGCGCAACGCTTGCCTTCATCATAGCAACTGCGAATACCAATGGGATTGACATTTCCCCAATAGCTTTCCTGCTGCGGGTGCATCGTCGGGTCACCATAGACTTCGCTCGTCGATGCCTGAAAGATCGGCACCTTCAGCCGCTTGGCAAGGCCCAGCATGTTGATCGCGCCGTGGACGCTCGTTTTGGTCGTTTGCACGGGATCGTGCTGATAGTGAATTGGCGATGCCGGACATGCGAGATTGAAGATCGCGTCAACCTCGACAAACAGCGGAAAGCAAACGTCGTGCCGCATGAATTCGAACAGGGGATTTCCCGCCAGATGGTCGAGGTTGCTCTTATCGCCTGTGAACAGATTATCGACGCAAAGAACTTCGTCGCCGCGGGCCAGCAAGCGGTCCACAAGGTGCGAGCCCAGAAAACCGGCCCCGCCTGTAACCAGGACGCGCCGACGTCCAAATTTCGTTTTCTGCACAGCAAGCTCCCGAAGAGAAAGGCGGCTCTCTATGGCATGGCCCGAAAGCTGTCCAGCGGGAGGATGGTAACTGGCTGCTACGGCACGACGATTCGTCAACGCCGCATGGACAGGCCATTCAAACTGCACTACGGATCACCGCCCGACCGGCAGTGTCCCGGTGAATGACCCTTTGACGAAGCGCCGATATCCTGCTGGAGCGACCGTGAGTTACGCCGACAAACGCCGCAGAATCGGCCTTATCGTCGACCATCCGACGCGCGACCTGCCTGGCATGGTCCTGCTCGGCTTTCATTTGGCGCGCCACGACATCGAAACCGCACTGATCCCGATGTATCAGCAGGGCATCGACGTGCCCCTCCTCGATCTAGATGCGCTCGTCATGAACTTCGCGCGCCCCGTGAACCTGCCTCTTGCGCGGCAATATCACGCGCTGGGAACCAAGCTGTTCGTGCTGGATACCGAAGGCGGCGTACTATCAAGCGAAGGCAGGGCATCTCCCGAAGCAATCGCCGACTACACCGCAACGAGCGGCTTCTCGGATCTGTTGTCAGGCTATTTCTTCTGGGGCGACCGGCTCCGCAGCGCCTTCGACAAGGCTGCCGTTCTGCCGACGGATCGGCTATTCCTGACCGGCTGCCCTCGCTTCGATTTTTACACTGGCATTCTGCGCGAATGCAACCCGCCGAAGCGACGCGGCCACATATTGGTCAACACCAACTTTCCGATGGCGAATCCGCGTTTCATCGATGGGCGCAACGACGACCGCGCAGCGCTCCAGGAGCTTGGTTTCGACGCAAGCTATGTCGACGCACTCCTGTCGGAGAACCGCCGGATCATGGCGGCGATGATCGCGCTGGTTGACGATCTGGCCCGCGATCTGCCGGGCAACCAGATCGTTCTGCGCCCGCATCCTTTTGAACGGTTCGAAACCTATGAGTCGCATTTTTCGGGCCGCAGCAATGTTTTGGTCGACGGGGAGGGCCCGGTGCTGGATGCGCTGAACGGCGCCCGTGCCCTTGTCCACCTCAATTGTGGCACCGCGGTTGAGGCGTTGATGTCAGATGTCGCGCCGCTGACGCCAGACTGGATCAACAGCGACTTCATGCGCCGACACGTCGAACTTCCCTCCCGTGCCAGCCATTCGGTGGGCTCCTATGCAGAAATGCTGGACCTTCTGCGATCCGACGTGCCGGGGCGCGACATCGATCTCCCCGGATTGTATCGCCGCGTTGCCCAGCCTTATTTTCACCTTAACGACGGCATGGCCGCGCAGCGCGTCGCCGCGATCCTGGCCCGGAAGGTCAACCGGGCGGTCGGCAACCACAGAAGCATGCGAATCGCGTTGAACGGTTCGCACCTGCGCCCCAGCCTGCATCAGAAAATCCAGGCGCTTGTTGGCAATCTGGCGGGGACGGCAGTGGTGCGCGATCTGCGGGCACGGTCAAAGGCATCCCGAAAGGCGAAGATTTTTCGCGCGCGCGATGTTCAGCCGCTGCTCGACCGTCTAGGTGATCTGCTCGGTCATTCCGGGTCGCAGGCGGCAAGCGCCACCCATCCCTTCACCGGGCTTCCGCTGGCCAGCGTCATCATGACACCGAGGGCAGCGTGCTGACTTCCATTTCCTTTGTTTTTACAGCGCTGTTCCTCTTCCTGCTGTGGAAAAAACAGCGGCCGATCTTCTTTGCCGGATTCTTCATCCTGTTCGGCCTGATTTATCGCATCGTCGATGCCGTCTATCTCGATCTTGCCGGGCCGGTCTATGCTATCGAACTGGAACGCTATATCGGCGGCAACGGAGCCGCACCCGCGTTCATATTGTCCTGCTTTGCTTTCTTCCTGCCGCTGGCCGTGCTGCTCCGTCGGGACAGGTTGACAAGGGGGATTCCGGGACTGCAGCCTGAGACACCCTATCACGCCCTGCTTCGCAAGGGCGCGTTCGCCGGGCTCTGCGCGCTGATTCTGTTTCTTTATGTCGACATGGTGCGGATCGGGACGATCCCGCTGTTTTCAGGTATGGACCGCCTCGAATATTCGCGGGTTGCCGGCTATCTGCACGGCCCTGCGTATGAGATGAACTTCCTCATCAGTTCGACCATTGGCGTGTTTGCCTTTCTGCCGCGCCTGTTCGGCAAGCAATATTCCCTGAGCTTCATCGGCTTGATGGCAGCGCTGCTATGCTATTGGGCGCTGACCGGGAACCGCTTTTCGCCTTTCTTCGTCACGTTGAGCTTTTTCTTCATTCCCTATGCCGCGATCGTCGCGCTGGAAAGCGCCGGCGCGATCCGCCGGGAATCGATGAGGAACGTATGGAGTGTCCTTGTATCATCGCGCGTCCTGCTGCTGCTGGGCGGGCTGGCGGCGAGCGTGGCGATCGTCGGCCTGATATTCAACAGCTATTATGATGTGCGCAATTATGCCGACCCCTTCTTCCATATAAAGCAGCGTGTGCTTGTCCAACCCATCCAGATATGGGCGTCAGCGTGGGATAGCATCCGTTTCGGCCTGGCCGAACGGATTAACTGGCTGGCAATCGATCAGGTGCTGATCAATCCTGCGCGCCCCGAAGGCAATACAACCATATACTATCTTATGGAACGCGAGCTGGGCTTTTTCCGCGCGGAAGAACTGATCGAGGCGGGACAGCAATATGCTGGGGGTTATCCGGAGATATTCTTTCTGCTGTTCGGCGTCCTGCCGGCTATCCCGCTGATGATCCTGTTTGGCACGGCGACCGTCTTCGTCCTGTATTGCGCGGTCAGGTCTTTCGCCCGGGGCCGCCCCCTCACCTGCATCATGGCGCTCTATGTCTTTTACGGGTTCAGCCTTTGCTACATCGGCGGCATGCTGAACTTCATCATTGCGCCCACCTTTCTGGTCAAGCTGGCCTTGCTATGGGTCGTCTGGATCGCCGAAAAATATTTCATCGCGCGCGGCGCATCGTCGGTCCGCGCCTTTCCGGCGACCGGGAGAGCGCGTCCCGGTCGCCCTTCGCCTTATTGAGTTTACGATCCCATGACAATTGTTCCGATCATCACGACCCTTGCAGAATATCAGACACGATTCTGGGCGCTCGTCGGGGAGGATTTGCGCGCGCGCGGCTTTGCGCCACATTTCGTGTCGTTCGACGACCGCTCGTGCGACATGCTGAACAGCCGGGGTTTCGCAGTCACCGCCGCCAATGATGTCGCGCGGCCGCCGGCGAGTGAGCTCGAAGCGGTGCTTGACCGTGCGGGCGTGACGAACCTCGCCTACTGGACGTCGCACGAACGCTTCGCGTTCGTGCGGTCGGATGATGAGGCGATGAGGGCGAAACTCGCGCGCAGCATCGTCGCGGCACAATCGGCCATTGCCGACGCGCAGCGAAACGGCCAGCCGGTCATGGTCCAGGAGGTCGGCGGCTTCCTGTCGGTCATCGGATCGTGGTTTGCGGCGCGTAGCGCCGGAATCCGCCACTTTTTCATCGAACCCAGCTTTTTTCGCGGTCGGCTGCTGTTCCGAGAAGGCGATTTTGCCGCCCCCGTGATACCGGCGGACGCACGCGCCGATCATGGGGCTGACTTTTCGGCATATCTGCAAAAAACGCTGGCCGACGGGCAGATCGTCATCCCGAAAAAGGATGCCCACCATTATAATGCAGCGTGGAAAAAGGTGCTCAATCTCAGGAATGCGCGGCGCTTTGCCGAAAAGGCCTATGACAAGTATATTCTCGGCAAGCGGCAGGAGTTCGGCTTCATCGGGCAGCACGCCGCAACGCATGTGAAGGCGCTCGTGAACTCGCGTAAGCTTGCAGGCCATTATACGCCGCTCGATGATATCGATGATTTCCTGTATTTTCCGCTGCATGTGCCGGGCGATATTGCGCTGACGCTCCGGTCGCCCGAATATCTGGATCAGCTGGCGCTCGTCGACTATATCTGCCGTCACCTTCCCGACGGAGTGCGGCTGGCGATCAAGGAGCATCCCGCGATGGTCGGCATGATGCAGCCGGACCGGCTCAAGGCCATGCTCCGGCGCTACCCGCGCCTGGCGCTGATCGACCCCGGCACCAACAATTATGCGGTCATGCGGCGGGCGAAGGGGGTTGTGACGATCAATAGCAAGACGGGCGCGGAAGCGGGCCTCATCGGTTTGCCCGTCATCGTGCTCGGCGATGCATTCTATCGCGAGGCCCCTTTCGCCCACGCCCTCGACAATCTGGTCGACCTGCCCGCGGCGATGCAAAAGCTGGTTGATGGCGAAGCCAGCTGTTCTGCCGGCCCGGCCCGGCTCGACTGGTTCGCGGGTGCCTGGGAACTCAGCCGACCTGGCGAGCTTTATGTGACGGGCGCCGATGAGGTGCGGACCTTCACCGACACGCTGACGTCATATCTGCGCGCCTGAAAAGGCGCGATCCCATTGATTTCTTCCGGCTGACACAAGGCATCATGTCCGACAATCTCGTTTCAATCATCACCCCCGCCTATAAGGCCGCCGACATCATTGCGGAGACGATTTGTTCGGTCCAGTCGCAAACCCATCGTGAGTGGGAAATGCTGATTGCCGAGGATTGCGGTCCTGACGAAACGCGCGCGATCGTTCGCGAGTTCGCCCGCGCCGACCCCAGGGTCAGGCTGCTCCAAATGCCGGTCAATGGCGGGCCGGCAGCCGCGCGCAATCTGGCGCTGTCCACGGCAAAGGGCCGGTGGCTTGCCTTTCTCGACAGCGACGACCTGTGGCTTCCCGAAAAGCTGGAGCGCCAACTGGCCTTTCATCGCACCCGCGACGACGCCGTGATCAGCTTTACCGGTTTCCGGCGCATCAACGCCGAGGGAAGCGAGACAGGGCGATACATCGGCGTGCCGCCTGTGATGGATTACAGGGCGCTGCTGGGAAACACGGCGATCGCCACCTCGACCGTCATCGTCGACCGGCAACAGTCGGGCGAGTTCAGAATGCAGAAGACCTATTATGACGATTTCGCATGCTGGCTGGCGCTGCTGCGTAAGGGAAAAGTTGCAATCGGGCTGGACGAGGACCTGATGCGCTATCGCGTCATGGCGCAATCGGTCAGCCGGAACAAGGGCAACAGCGCAAGGCAGGTCTGGCTTGCCTATCGCAATATCGAGAAACTGTCGCCCTTGGCCGCCGCATGGTATTTTGCCCAATATTCGGCACGCGCCTTCCTGAAATATCGCAGATTCTGACCAGTTATCCAAGATCAGGGAATCAGAAGTGCTCGTTCGATCACGTCTGCTGCGGGATCTGCTCTGAAAAAGGCCCGGCGCGGTTCCGGAAAAACGCGCGGCGGCGCAAAATAGGTTGCCGTATACATCAGCCGCTGGTGCCCTTCCGCTACACGGCTGCCCATGTGCAGACAGCGCGACGTTTCGACCATGAAGCATGTGAACCGCGGCCCCACAATTTCCCGTTTTGCACTGGCGACGTTGATGCTGGTCGGTAGCTGATCGTCGCGACGATGGCTTTTTAACGAAAAGCCGAGCCTGTCCGAAATCTGGGCGGGAAGGAACGAGAAGGGGCCATCCTCGACCGTGTTCACGTCGGTCAGATAGACAAACAATTTTATCACCCGAACATCGTCATGATCACGATGCCAGAGTTGCGAATAGGCCGGTTCGCCCGCCATCGGCAAAGAATGGGTGACCGTCACATAATCAAGACGGGGGACCATGCCGAACAAGCGCGTCAAAAGCCGCACGATTTCGCTCTGCAAGGCAAATCGCGCATAGAAATGGCTGGACGGCAACTGGCCATCCTCCATTGCACGCTCCACAAGGTGTGCCCAAAGACTGCCTTTGCCGCTGACGAAGATCCGCTCCGAAGCGTCATCCGCCGCGATGAGTTGTTCGGTCGCCTCCAACAGTCGGGTACGCAGCTCCGTTGAAACATAATCATCGAGCAGGACAAAGCCATCGCGTTCGAAGTCAGCCACAATCTTCTCGACATGATCGTCGGCTGGAAATAGTTCCGCGAGCCGTCGGCGATGAGAAATATCTCCCTGCCCCGCCAGCCGCTTGATCGTCTTTACCCCATGCCTGAGCGGCGACCGGTTGATATGCCACAGCACCCGTTTCGACAGCGACGCCATAGTCCATTCCCTTCTCGATAGAATTGCCGGCCTTATACCCATATGCTCATGCGTTCCTGTTTTGCGCCAGCGACCGAATATGTTGCCAAAGCCTGGCGCGCTCGTCAGGTTTGATCATCAACGCAATGAGCATCACCGTCCAGATCACGCTGACGCCGGTCAGAATCAGGACCAGTTCCGCCAAATCCGGTGCAGGAGCGGCCGCCCGGCACAGAAGCGAAACCCCCAGCGAACTGACAAAGATAATCAAAAGCCAGCGGAACAGGCCATTTCCCATTCCAAGATCGCGCCGGATCAGGTCGATCTGGAAAGGATAAACGGCGATGACGCTGGCAACCTGGCCGATCACGAAACTCCAGGGCGACACGAGCGGCAGCAGCACCAGCGACAGGCCGATCTGCAGCGTGACCTGGATCAGCGCCAGACGGTTCAGTCGCCTGACCGCATCATGCCTGGCCAGCAGCATCGAACCGCCAAAGCTTGTCGATACACCGAGCAGGGGCACGAAAAGCATCAGGCTCAGCCAGACCCAATGGGGTTCGATCGCGCTCCCCAGCCAATGGTGAATGATCGGTCTGGCAAATGCCATGGCCATGACGGTCGCCGGCGCGAACAGCACGAAAGCCGTCAACGTCCCCACCAGTCCGAGTTTCGACACGGCCGCGGCTTCGCCCCCGGCCTGCAGGCGCGCCGCCAGGGGCACGACCGTGCTGCTGGTCAGCGAAAAGATCGACTTGGCGAACCGCGGAATCCGGACGATCGCATCGAACAGGCCGACGGCCGCCGGTCCGGCGAGGAAACCGAGAAGGGGGGATGCCATCTGCGTCTGCATGACGCCGAGCAATTTGTTCGACAGCATCGTGCGGGACCAGGCGAAGATTTCCCGCCGCGTCGTCCGGTCATATCGAGCCAGCCGAAGGCCGCTTTCGCGACACAGGCCGACCGCAAAGAGGGTGGCCATGGCGGCACGCAGCACGACTCCCGCCAGAAAGGCCATGCATATGGCGTTGGCATCATGGCCGCGATCGACGAGGATCAGCGCTGCGATGCCGAACGTCAGCGCAGAGGCGACTTCGCAGCTGCGTAACTGTCCGAAACGTTCAAACCCCTTGATGATCCCTTCGGCAACCAGCGAGAGGAACAGAAAGGGAAGCATTGCGGCGGTCACCCGCAGAACACCCGCAAAACCATGCCGCTGCGCGGACGGGATCGACAGCCAGCCTGCAATATGGTCCGCCGCCAGGGCGACTGCGCCAGCCGCGGTCAGGGACACCGCAAGCGAAATGACACAGAGTACGGTGATGCCCTGTGCCGCGCCGAGCCAGTTGCCGCTCGCACGGGCGTTTGCAACCAGGCGGGTGCTGTTTTCCCCGACGCCGAGATCCAGAAATCCGAAAGCCGCGCTCGGGAGGAAAATGCGCGCCAGAATGATTTGGCCATAGCCCACCACGCCATAGGCCGCGATCAGAACGGGGGCCAGCAGCAGGCCAATCAGGCTCACGATGAAATAGGCAACGCCGGTCAGCGCGACATTACGGGCCAGAGAAGCGAACATCGTCCGATGCGGTCAGGCGACCCGGTTCGCCCGGCGGGCGCGTGCGACAGCCGTGCGAAGCGCCTCTGCAACCCGGTCGACCTGCGCCGCCGTCATGCTGGAACCTGAGGGCAGGCACAGGCCGCGCGAAAAAATGTCCGCTGCAACGTCGCGGTTGCCCCCGGCCGTCACATAACGACAGCCGGCGAAGATCGGCTGCATGTGCATGGGTTTCCAGACATGCCGCGCCTCTATGTCGAGCTTGGCAAGATCCGCGATCAGATCGCCGGGATCCAGCCCGTCGGCCAGCGTTGCCGTCGTCAGCCACCGGTTGGACTGGCTACCTGCAAACTCCGGCATCCAGACAAAGCTTTCCACATCCGCCAGCGCCTCGCGATAGCGGTCGAAAACGGCACGGCGCGCGGCGACGCGCTCTTCCAGCCGGGCAATCTGACCGCGCCCAATTCCTGCCAGAACGTTGCTCATCCGGTAATTGAAGCCCAGTTCGACATGCTCGTACCAAGGCACGTCCTCGCGCGCCTGCGTCGCCAGCTTGCGGGCGTGCGCCGTGATCTCCGGGTCGTCGGCGACCAGCATGCCGCCACCCGATGTCGTGATGATCTTGTTGCCGTTGAAGCTGAAAATGCCGACGCGGCCAAAACTACCGCAGGACCGGCCCCGAAGGGTCGATCCGAGCGATTCGGCGGCATCCTCGATCACCGGGACGCCATATCGGTCACATATCGGCAACAGGCGATCATAATCGGCGGGCTGGCCATAAAGATCGACGATGATCACGGCCTTGGGCATGTGCCCTTCGCGCCGGCATTCCTCCAGTGCCCTTTCCAGCGCCACGGGGCACATGTTCCAGCTGCCGTCTTCGGAATCGACGAAAATGGGCTCGGCCGCCTGATAGAGGATCGGATTGGCGCTCGCCGCAAAGGTGAACGAAGAGCAAAGGACCCGGTCGCCCGCCCCTACCCCCAGCAGAATGAGCGCGAGATGGATCGCCGCGGTTCCCGACGAAAGGGCCGCCGCGCTGGCAACGCCAGTGGCTGCCGCAACCTCGCGCTCGAACGCATCGACATTGGGGCCCAGAGGCGCAATCCAGTTCGATTCAAAGGCTTGGCGAACGAAATCCATTTCATCGCCGCTCATGTGCGGGGCGGACAGGAAAATACGGGTCGCAAGGTCGCGACGCAGATACAGGCCCACAACCCGCCCCGCGCCGTCCAACAGCGGCAGCTGGTCGATCGAATGCCTGTCCATCAGCGCCAGCGCCGCTTCGTCGCCGATGCCGTCGGGGGCGGTGATCGACGTCGAATCGCGCACATGGTCGATCGGCGAATCGAGCGTGAGCCCCGCGATCAGCAAACGCCGGATGTCGCCGTCAGTTACCGTCTGAAGAAAACGCCCCGATGCATCGACATGCAACAGAATGCCCAGCCCCGTTTCGTTCAGGCGGCCCAGGGCATCGCGCAGGAGCGTACCGCTTTGCAGCAGCAGACCGTCGACCTGTCGTTGGGGACCACTCACAACAGGAACTCGTCGAGTGGTCGGCGGTCGGTCGCGGGGTTTCCGAGCCACAGGCTGTTGGCGGGAACATCCTTGGTCAGCGTGCTTCCCATGCCGATCATGCACCCCTGCCCCAGCATCAGCCCCTGCCGGATGCAAGCCCCCGTTCCGATTTCGACCCCCGCACCCGCCGTGACCGCCCCCGAACAGGCGACCAGCGGCGCCAGGGTACAGAAATCGCCCAGTTCGGTGTCATGCCCAACCGTGGTGTTCAGATTTATGATCACATGCCGCCCAATCCTTATCTGCGTCGTGATGGACACATTCGCGCAGATGAGACTGCCCTCGCCGATCGACACATAGCCGGACAGGGCGGCGCTGCGATGCACCACAGTGCCGAAGCGGGGATTTCCGGCTGCCATCATGCGACGAACCACGGCCTGTCGTGACCGCGGGGCGCCAATGGCGACCAGGAAATGATGGTCGGCGAAGCGGGGCCAGTCGTCGACCCTGCCAAGCACCGGAACATCGCAGACCGAACCTCCCTGCAACGCTTCATCATCGTCCAGAAAGCCCGCCACGTCCCAGCCCTCGCGCGATTCGCGCGCAGCCCAGAGCGCCTCGCGGCCCAGCCCCCCTGTTGCGACAATGATGATCTTTGGTGCAGCCACTGACGAACCCCTAGTATGAAATGGTCTTCATGCGCAGTGCGGAAGCCGAAAAATCGGTCTTTTCCAGTATTTCGCAAATTCTGATGTCGGCATGCGGATCGCCATAGACATTGCGCAGCCCCTGCGGATCGAAACCGATCGCTTTCTCTATCGCCCGGCCGATAGCACCGCTTTCGGGCGGCGCGTCAAAGACATTCGCGCTGCGCAGCCTGCCAAACTGCCTGTCCCCGACATTGACGACGGGCGTTCCGAACGTCGCCGCCTCAACGATGCCACTGGACGAATTGCCGATCAGGAAACGACATTCTGCAAGCAATGCCAGATAATCCGCTCGCGGCATATGATCAATCGTCGTGAGCTGTCCCGCATCGCGCATCGCTTCGATCTCGGTTCGGATCGACGTCGTGCCATGATCGGCGTTCGGCATCAGCGCCACATATCGGAAAGGCAATCCCGCCAGCGCGTCGAACATGGCCCGCCATTGCGCCCCTGCCTCGGCAGCCTGCTGAACCACAGGATGGAAAAGGACCAGAACAAAGGATTCCTCGTCATCGATTCCATAACGGTTCCGGACCATCGCCGCCGTCGCGCGATCTGGCTTCTTCAGCCCGACAAGCCCCGGCGCACCCACATCGAATATCCGGTCGGGGTCCTCGCCCATGCGGATCAGCCGCTGACGCGCATCCTCGTTCGAAACACAGTGGATATGCGCCAGCTTGGAAATGGCGTGACGGATGGATTCGTCGACCGATCCCGATCGGTCGCCTCCCGCGACGTGGACGATCGGCACGTCGGCAAAAAGGCCGGCTGTGGCGGCGGCCAGCATCTCCCCCCGATCGCCCAGCAATAACAGCACATCGCAAGCTGTTTCTGCCAGATAGTCGGCAACGGCGCAGGTAATCAGCCCGGTCGACACCCCCATGCCGTGCCCGCTGTCATCGTCGATGGGAACGGGAATCCGACGCCCGATCTTCAGGCCGGCGGCTTCGACCTCCCGCTCGGTGCGTCCGAAACGGTCCGACAGATGCATTCCCGTGACCAGCAGTTCCAGTTCAAGGTGCGGCGAACGATCGATTGCGCGGAGGGTAGGAAGCATCAGCCCGAAGTCGGCCCGCGTTCCGGTCAGATAGACGATGCGTTTCGGACTGGTCACCCGATATCATCCTCGCACAGCTTGCTGCCCCGCGCGATGTCGCGCGCCGCCGTGCGCGCAAAGAGCCAGTCCGCCCGTTCGGGACCGATGCCGTCGCCGGGACGCAGAAAGGCGATGGTCGTGGCGTCGAGCCTGTCACCCCTATTGATGTCGGTCAGCGCAAATGCGCTGCGACGAACCAGCGCGCGCGTCGGAAGCTCGAGCGGCGCGGGCCGCTTTACGCCATCGCCAAGCGCAACTTCGACATTGCGAATGGCATCGACCATCGCGCGCAGTTGCGCCGGTTCCAGCGACGCCGCGTGATCGGGGCCGTGATCGCGGCTGTTTTCGGTAAAATGCTTTTCGATCACCGCCGCGCCACGCGCGACCGCCGCGACCGCAATCTCTATGCCCAGGCTGTGATCCGAATAGCCGACCGGCACATCGAGCGCCGCAGCCAGCGTATCCATGGCACGCAGATTCACGCTGGCGGCCGGCGCCGGATATTCGGAGGTGCAGTGAAGGACGACGAGGTCTCCCGGTGACATTGCGATGCCTGCCGCGCTTTGCGCCGTGCGTATCCAGTCGACCGCCCTCACGACCTCCGCCATCTCGGCCATGCCGGTCGATAGGATGATGGGCCGACCCGAGCCTGCAACCTTGTCAATCAGCGGTTTGTTGACAATTTCGCCCGAGGCGATCTTGATCCGCCGCATTCCCAGGCCCAGCAGCATATCGACCGCCCAAGGCGCAAAGGGCGTCGACATGAACTCGATCCCGCGCTCGGCGCAATGGCGCGCAAGTCTTTCGTGCGCGGCATCGTCCAGCTCGAGCGCCCGGATCATCTCATATTGCGTGCCCGCGCCCGTTTGACGTTGTTGATAGGCGGCCTTGGCGGCGTCGGGCGTGACCACCTCGTCGGTTCGGAATGTCTGAAACTTGACCGCATCGGCTCCGGCCTCGACGGCGATATCGACAAGACGCAACGCCTTGTCGAGCGATCCGTCGTGGTTGACGCCCGCTTCCGCGATAACGAATGTCCGTTCGACGGACCGCTCGCCGCTCACCATGTCGTCAGCCCTCCGTCAACCACGATGTTCTGGCCATTGATGTAGGACGCGCCATCGCTGGCGAGAAACAGCATGGCGTCCGCAATCTCTTCGGCTTTCGCCATGCGTCCCATCGGCACACGGGCAGAATATCGGTCAACAAAGGTTTCGTTCTGGCCGCTGTAAACGCCGCCTGGCGTCACGGCATTGACGCGCACGCCCTTTGGACCCCAGTAGGTGGCAAGATATTTCGTCAGTCCCCACAGCCCCGCCTTTGCCGCGCTGTAAACCGCTGGTGAGTTGATGGCGCGGCCTTCATATTGGGCGCCGTCGTAAATGCGCTGATCCGGCCCGACGATGCCATAGATGGAAAGCGTATTGACGATTGTTCCCTGCCCCCGCGCCGCCATTTGCGCGCCGAAATGCTGGCAGCACAGCATCGCCGTGGTCAGGTTCATCGCCATTACCTCATTCCATTCGTCCAGCGGAAAATGTTCGAATGGCGCAAAGATATTCTGCGTCTTGCCGGCTACGTTGTTGAACAGGGCATCGACCGGCCCGTGCTCCGCACCGACGTTTTCGGCCAGTTCCGCGACCTGCCGCGGGTCGGTCAGGTCGCAGGGCATGGCGAACGCCGCTGCCTTGTCATCCCCCAGCGCTTCCCGCGCCGCAGTCAGGGCCTGTTCGCACCGGTCGACCATCACCAGACGCGCACCGTTGCGAACGAACAGGCCGGTCGCGACACGTCCGATGATGCCGCCCGCGCCGGTGAGCACCACCAGCTTTCCTGAAAGCGGACGATCCTTGCTCATTGCTCCAGCCTTTCGCGCATCAACAGTTCGACCAGTTTGAAATCCAGTTCGGAATCGATGTCGATGGACCTTTCACGCGGCATGACGTGCAGGCGCGGTTCACTGTCCCAAAGGACATTGCCCAGCGCATGACGCTTCCACACATAGATGGACGCATTCATCGCATAGACCGGGGGTGCCGCCTGGCGCGCAACCACATGCCCCGATTCCGACCGCTTCGAAATGCGGGCAATCCCGGTTTCGTCCAGCTCGACCATATTGAAATATGGATTTTTTTCCGCCTCAAAAGCCGTAATCACCGCTTCGGCACCGGCATCGACCAGATCGAGGCAGGCATCGATGTCGGATGGCAGTCGCAGTGGTGACGTCGGGTCCAGATCGACGATCCGGTCCACGCCATAGCCTTCAGCCTCGACATGTTCGACCAGATGCCGGATCACCGGTATCTTTCCGGCCGTATCGGTTGCCAGCTCCGCGGGGCGCAGGTAGGGAAGGCTTGCCCCCGCCGCGCGCGCAATGTCGGCGATCGCTTCGCTGTCGGTCGACACGAAAACATGGTCGATGCGCGAATGCGCCAGCGCCATTTCGATCGTATGGACGATCAACGGCTTGCCGAGCAGCGGGCGGATATTCTTTCCCGGCACTCCGCGCGATCCTCCGCGTGCGCAGATCGTACAGATGGTGTTCAATTCCGGTCCCCGCCCTTGTCGACATATTCATGGGCCGCGATCGCCAGCCGGGTGGCCTTCAACCCCTCTTTCAGCGGCAGCCGCGTCGTGCCGTGCCCATGCGCCGCATCCAGCAACTCGGCAAGCTCGCTCTGATAGGCCGCATCGGTCGACACGGTATCGACCAGCCTTTGCTCTTCGTTGCCGGGCGTTTTCAGCGAAAGCGTCGCCGCCCGGAAATCGAGCACTGCCGTTGCATCCTCGCCGACGATCTCGATCCCGCGCGTCGGAGTGCGCGACACATAATCGAGAGCCACCTCGACCGGTAGCCCGTCGGCTGCGCGCAGATGGAGCAGGGCGACGTCCTCGCTCGTGATATGCAGCGAGCTTCGCCGGTCGCGCATGACATGGCGCAGTTCGCAATCCCCAAAGAGCATCACGGCCAGATCCAGCTCATGCACAAGGTCGAAAATGACTCCGCCGCCGCGCTCCCGCGAGGCCGAATAGGATGTCCGATAATCGCTACCGGGGCGCCAGTCGGGCAGATATTGCCCGCATTCGAAGCGAGCACGGATCAGCCTGCCCAGCCGCCCTTCATCGATCCAGCGTTTGAGCTGGACCACCATGTCCGTAAACCGCAGGACACAGCCCACCTGCGTGGGCGGCAGGTCAGCGCAGGACAAGCTTTCAAGATAGGCGCAATCCTCCGCCCGGATCACGACCGGTTTTTCGATGAGCGTCGGAACCCCCGCGGCGAGCAGCCCCGGCAGCGTGTCGAAATGGCGGTCCGAAGGCGAAGCGACGATCGCGATCGTCGGACGCCATTCGATCGCCCCCTCCAGCGCGTCGAAAAGCTGCGCCTGCATGGCGGACGAAAAATCGTCGTGTCGCGCCTCGTGACGGAAAAACGCCAGTTGCGCACCGGGGGCCAGTTTCTTCAGATTTGCCACATGCCGCCGACCGATCGACCCTGTCCCGATGACAAGGCATCGCGGCGGCCCGGCATCGGTCAGAACCATTGTTCGAGACGGTCGAGCGCCTGCCAGAAACCTGCGCCGTCATCCTTGTGCCCTTGCCATATCTCAGGAATGAAGCTGGCATCGGGCGCCGTTTCGCGCAGGACATCGGCGACCATGGCGAAATCGACCGTGCCATCGCCGATCTGCAGGCCTTCGCCGTCGACCCCCGCTGCATCAACGATATGCATATGGCATGTGTACGGCCCAACCTGTCGCAGAAGTTCCTGAAAACTGGTCTTCAGATGCGTCGCCGCCAGCGCCGAATGCGACACGTCGAGGCAAATCCGGTATCCATGTTCCGAACAGAAACGCACGATGTCCTCTGCGGACAGGAAGAGGTTATGGTAGCGCTGCCCACCGAAATGCCACGGATAGGGCGGCATCGTCTGCGGAATTATCTCCACCCCTTCCTTGTCGAGCCGCGACAGGGCATCGGCGATGCGGTCATACATCGCAGGTCGCCGTTCCGCGGTAATCGGACCGTCCGCGGAAAATCCGCCCGCGTTGATGATGATCGGCGGACGAGCCGATTTCGTGAAATGGGGTTTCAGCGTCCGTGTGATGTCAATCACGCGCTGCAATTCGTCGATCGAACGCTGGCGATAGACATCATCCTCCGAACACAGATCCATGATATGGTCGCCGGCAAACAGTTCGGGACTATGCACAACGAGCGCAATATCGAACGTTGCGCCGTCCAGCATCCGGACCGGATCCAGCTCCATGTCCTTGTAGCTCAGATGGAACTCGACAAGATCGAGATTGGTGGCGCCGATCATCTTCTGCAGGTCATGGTAGCGCACAGGCACGCCGAAAGGGCGGTCGAACCGGTAATCACGCGCGCTGGCGACCGCGTCCGCGAGGTCGCTCTGGAAGAAAAAATCTCCCTCTATCATATCCCGCTTTGCGATCCGTCCGACCAGCTCGGCACGAAAATAGGGTTGCAGCCCCTGGCCCGGACTGCGGATCTGGATGTCCTCGTCGGCAATCTGCTGCCCCGCCCGGATCGGCCGCGCGGCAACCAGACTCTTTGCCAGGACTTCGCGATTCATCATTTCACCCTGGGTGATGCCGCGCGCGCCACCATAACCCATGGCCTCCTCGACTTCGCGGATGGCGCGCACCATCGCCGAGAACTCGTCGGGCAGCAGGCTGACCCGATGATCATTTCCTTCCATCCCCCGATCGACGGTAAAGTGCTTCTCTATAACCTTTGCCCCCATCGCGACGGCCGCCACGGGAATGAAATATCCCCGCTCGTGCCCCGAATATCCGACAACCCCGCCCGAAAGTTTCTCCAACCTGCGGATATAGGCCAGATTAATATCCTTGAACGGCGCCGGATAGGTCGAATTGCAATGCAGCAGAACATAGGGCGCCGTGTGGCGCTTCAGGACGGCAATCGCGTTTTCGATCTCGCCTTGGGTCGACATGCCGGTCGAACAGATCAGCGTCTTTCCCGTTCGCGCCATCGCGCTCAACAACGGGTGATTGGTCAGATCGGCCGAAGCCAGCTTGTATGCCGGCATGTCATAGGCTTCCAGCCGGGCCAGACTGGCTTCATCCCAGGGCGTGCATAACGGCTGGATACCCAGTTCATGGCAATAATCGAACACCTGGAACATTTCATCGACGGGCAGCTGAAAGCGCGAGAGGAGATCCAGCGTATATTGCGCCCCGAGGTCCGCGCTGGCGTCATCGGAATCGCCCTCATTGCGATACAGGCTCGACATGTCGCGCATCTGGAACTTTGCGCAGTCGGCGCCTGCCTCGACGGCAAGCTCGACCAGCCGCTTGGCGAGTTCGATGCTGCCGTTGTGATTATTGCCGATCTCGGCAATAATGTAGGCCGGACTCTCCGGGCCTATCACCCGGTCGCCGATCCGCACCACCGGCTGCCCCCTGAAGGCGACGGCGCGCAGATGACGTTGCCCGTCGACGATGGGAACGAATGTCACCCGATCCGAAAAAAGATCGTTCAGCTCGTCCTCGCTGGCTCCATCCTTTGCAGCGACAAACTGCTTGTTCGCGACCATTGCCGCGCTGACGCCGAAATCGAACTGGCCGCCGTCGACCAGCCAACGGCGCACATCGCCGTCAGTCAGCACGGCTTCAAGCTTTCCCGACGCCGAAACACACAGGACAAAGCCGCGCTGATTGACGCTGATCTTGCGAAGCGCCGAAACAATGTCTTCCTCGGCAAAGACGATCAGCGGTGCAATATTCCGTTCAATGATCACGTGGAGAGTTCCTGCTTCATCAGCGCTTCGACGATCTCGAAGTCGATTTCGGTGTCGATTTCCCAGCCTTCGCATTCCTGCATCCGGTACAAGGCGATGCGACCTGCCAGGCGGTTGCATTTTTCCATAAAAATGTCCCGCCTGGTCAGATAGATGGAGCCCGTTTCGCGATAATGACGATCGGCTTCCGCAATATCCTGGCGCCGCGGGCGGTTTGTGTAGTCATAGGATGCACGGACGGGGTCCGCCTGCCAGAAGAAGGCGTGACTTTCGACAACCCCGAGCAGGCTGTCGGCCCCCTCCGCCGCGAAGGCGTGCAGCGCGCCGTCGATCGTCCCCGGCAAGCGAAGCGGGGAGGTTGGCTGAAGCAGCAGGATCGCCTCATACCGGCCCTTCATCGCCTCCATCCGCTCAAGCGTATGGAGCATCACCGGCTCGGTTGGAGCTGTGTCCGTCGCCAGTTCGGCCGGACGCAGGAACGGCACCTGGGCGCCAAAGGACCGGGCGACAGCCGCGATGTCCTCCGCGTCCGTGGACACGACGACGTCGGTAACGCCATGTGCGGCGAGCGCCTGCTCGATGCTCCACGAGATCAAGGGCTTGCCAGCCAGCAACCGCAGATTCTTTCCGGGCACGCCCTTTGACCCGCCACGGGCCGGAATGATCGCCAGAACCGACATCAGGACCCTGGGCCCGCAACGCGAGCCGGGGTGCGAGACAGCGTTACTGAGTCGATCAGCGCGGCTGCAGAGTCGAGTTCGGCTCCAATCCCCAGAATGAGCCACTGATAACCGCATCCGGTCGGTGGAACGCTATAATCGAACCGCATCGGGCCCTGCCTGAGCGGCAGGCTCAGCGACGCGCCCTGCCGTTCCTGCTTCTCATCAAGACACAGCATGTTGAACGTCAATCGCCCTTCGGCCGCTTCGACTTCGCGAGCACGCAAGCTGAGGCTGTAGCTGCCGGGACGCGAGCGCATCAGAATCCGCGCAAACTCACCCTGCCGTTCCGGACTGGCAAATATATCGACCTCACGCGCGCCGAGCTCGCGGCCGCCGGCGTCATAATTCTCGGTCAACTGCCAGTCGATCGGCCGGAATGCTCCACCCCCCATCCGCTCGACGGCCTGGCGGGTCGGCGAGTAAACGTCATACACCTTGAACGCCGCGGGATATTCGCGCGCGCTCACCAGAATGTCGATCAATTGCTGCCCATAGCCTTGCGCGCGCGCCGTCGAGCGCGCGGGAATGGCGGAGACGATGTCGGCAACACGCGGCGCGAAGACCGGGTTGTCGATTCCGTATCGGAGCAGACGCTCGATCCACAGCGGATTTTTCGCGACACGACGCCTGATCTGCGCCAGCGCTTCGGGATCGCTCGATGCCTGAAGAATTATCGGCAGGACAAGATCGTCAACCTTCTCGGAAACCGTCAGCGCGCGGTCGAGGTCAGCAAGCCCGGCATCGGCTTCATTATCGAGAAACTTGATCTCCGCCGACTGTACGCCGGCGAGCACGTCGCGGCGTGAAACCCGCAGGGCAAGGTCGAGCAGATGCTTACGCTTCGCCCGGTCTTTTTCCAGGAAAGCCAGTTGGCGTAGCGCTGCGCTGTTCAGTGCGGATTGCGACAGCCCCTCAAGCGCCAGTTCACGGATCGGCGCCGCCTTTTCCGGGGGCAAGGATGGCCCGACGCGGCTGAGAAGTGCGGTCATCGCGGCGGCGGTCGGTGCATCGCGCCCACCAGCTTCGCGAAACTTCTCCTGCGCCGCTGCCAGCATCAGCCGGTCAGCGATCGCCGTGGGCGCCGTGCTGTGCCATGGCACAAGCGCCATTGTCACGGCCGGCTGTCGACCTGAAAAGATGAGCGCGAACGAAAAGGCCGCCGAATAGAGCGCGAGCACCACCCCCACAGCAAGCACGAGCCACCGGCCCGCGCCAAACGATCTCCATGAAGCGACGCGCGATCCCGCCATCCCGTCAGCCACTGGCCGACTCGGTTTCGGCACCTCGGCTCGTATATTCATAGGAATATGCGTATCCATAGCCATATTCCGAATCACGCTTGTCGAGTTTCGTCAAAATGACGCCGATCAGCGGCGCCCCAGCCGAACGCAATCGTGACAGCGCCGAATTGATGCCGCGGACCGGAACACGGCCGGCCTCAATGACGACCACCACCGCTTCGACGGTCCGGCTGAGGAGCGGCGCGTCGGCCAGCCCGATGATCGGGGCGGAATCGACGATCACATGATCATAATGTTTCTCAAGCGTCCTGACAAAGTCTGCCATCCGATCGCTACTGAGCAATTCGGCAGCGCTTGGCACAGACGGTCCGGCGGGAATGAAGTCAAGATTCGGCATCACTTCCCTGATGAGCGGACGATAGTCGTCCTCGCCCGCCAGATAGTTGCTGACACCGTGGTCCCGCTTGACCCCGATATGCTTGTGCAGCGAGGGCTTGCGCATGTCGACGTCGATCAGAATCACCTTTTTGCCCACCCGCGCAAGCACGGTCGCAAGCGACAGCGAGGATATGCTCTTGCCTTCCGCGGGCTGCGAACTGACGACCATGATCGACCGCGGAATGCCGTGAGAGGTCGAGAAGGCCAGACTCGACTTGATCGCGAAATAGGCTTCGGACACGTTTGATTTCGGGTCGCGGATCTCTTCGACGATCGCCACGCCTTCTTCGACCTTGGGCACACTGCCCAGCAAGGGCAGACCTAGCTGGTCCGGAATGCGCGACGGGTCGCTCACGCCTTCCTGCGACTGTTCCAGTAAGAACACCAGCACCAGCGCCGCAATCGACCCCAGGACAAGCGCGATGAACAGGTTGACCAGCAGTTTCGGCGACGACGGCAGACGCGGAGGCTCGGCGCGGTCGATCACCGCGATGTTGTTCGCCGAAACGCCCGCGACCCCGATTTCCTTGTAACGCTGCAGCAGAGCATCATAAAGCTGACGGTTGGTATCGGCCTCACGCTGATAAATATTGTACTGGATCGCGTCGCGGCGCTGGTCGAGCACCTGGTTCGACAGCGCTACGACCCGCGCTTTCAGATTGTTTTCACGCTCCACGGCTGCACGATAATCCTCGCGCGCTTCGCGCGTGATGCGCTGCTCCTCCCGCGCAATCGACTGGTCGAGTTCGTCGATGCGACGTTGCAGCGCCATCGCCACAGGATAGCCCGGATCGAACTGTTGCATGAGCTGCGCATATTCGGAGGCGTCCTTTGCCCGCTGTTCACGCAATCGCGACAAGGTGTCATTGGTTCGCACCGCACCGATTGCGCGGGTTCTGGATTCCATCAGGATGCGATCCGCTGTCGCTTTCACCAATTCGCTGTTCAGCGAGCTCAGGCTGTCGGCCGCGAGCGTACGCTCGCGAATCTGCGCCGTGCTGCCTGCGCCATTTTCATTGTTTCCGATCGTTACGATGTTTCGGCTCGACGCGAAATCGACCAGCGCGCGCTCCGAATCCTCGACACGCTGACGTAACTCGGCAAGGCGACGTTCGAGGAAGCTGCGCGCCTCGGCCGTCGAATCGAACTTGCGCGCGATGCTCTGCGCGATGAACTCATTGGCCCAGGCGTTGGCAATCTGCGCCGACATTTCCGGGTCATAGGACGAATAGCTGACGTCGACGAGGGCCGACCCCCTGGTCGGGCTGATCACGACATGGTCAAGCAGCGTATCGACCGTGATGCGCAACCGCTCGCTCGACCCGCGCGATGGCCGCGGCGACCGGGCATCGGCGTCTGAAAAATCAGACATATCGATCCCATGAGCGGCCCAGAAATTCTCGTTCGTCTCAAGGCGCAGCCGCTTGGCAACGCGCTCGGCCAGCGAACGTGCTTCCATCAACGAGTATTGCGTCTGATAAAACTCCAGATTGCGTCCCGTCGCTTCGGATTCGATGCCCACGACGTTGGTGATATTCTTTTGCTCCCGGTTGATCTCGATCTGAGTCGTTGCCGTATACACCGGACGCATCAGCAAGGTGACGACAAGCGCGATGATCAGCGCGCTACAGATTGTCGATGCGATCCACCATTTCCGTCGTTTGAAAATGTGCAGATATTCGATGAGGATGGGCTTGAGCGAGCCTTGCGGCTGGCCGGCTCCGGACTCCTCCCCTGCAAGGGTTGCCAGCGGCCGCGGCGCAGGACGCGAAGTTTCAATGTGGTTCATATTACCTGATCTGCATGAAACGAAAAAATGAATCGCGCCTCGCGAACCTCCATCCGATGGTGGTTCGGCACCATAAAGTTCTCCTTGCTGTTCGCAGGAGACGCGGGGCGTTTAACAGCCCTTCCATTGATTGCCAACGGAAAGACCTTGTCGCAGAGCAGCGGCTGAGCGGAATCCCCATCGCATCAACGCCTTTCGCCCGACGATTGGTCACCAACCGATCGCCCCGCTGTCCAGGTCAGCGCAAGCGAAAAAATCGCGGCCATAAGCGGCGTCCGCAGCGGATAATCATAGCAGCTCGCCAGGAAGACGAGCAGCAGGAGGACGGCGCCCAGCCGCCGGAACATCAGCGAGGTTCCCGACCGATCTTCCGACGATCCGCGAAAATAGCCGCGCACGACGACGACCAGGCTCACAGCGAGCAATAGCATCGCAGGCAAGCCGCCTGTCAGAAAGAGTTCGATGAGGTCATTATGAGCATGATTCATATACTGCGGTCGCAACATGAAATCGGGTTCGACGACGCGATATGCTTCAACAAAGCTTCCCATTCCCGTCCCGAACGGCAGACTTTCCATTGCCAGCCGGATCGCCGCGGGCCAGGTATTGAAACGCAGCGACGCTTCAGAGCCGGAAGCCGACGCGAACAGCCGGTCGAAGGAATTGAACGCTGTCATCTGGACGGTCAGGAAAGCGACCGCGACAAGCGCGGCGAGCGCAAGCCCCATCTTCCACTTCACGCCGCGCCCCCCAAGCCCCGCCGCGATCTGCAACGGCGATATCTTGAGGATGAAGGGCACCGATGCCAAACCGACCAGGCCCATCAGAACCCCCGCCCGGGACTGCGCGACAAGGAGGGATGGCAACAATAGCGCAGCGAAAGCCAGCCCACCCCATTGCAACGCGCCAGAATTCTCCTCATTCCTGCGCATGGTCATCGCGACAAGCGCAGCGGTCAGAGGAAAGCCCATGGCGAGCGCAACCGAATGGTGGTTTCGATTGGCGAAAAGGCCAACGGCGGATCCGTCATTGGTGATCCTGTACAGGTAAAAGGGATTGCCTTCACCCCCGATGATCTGAAGGAGACCGAACAAGGCGGAGGCGAACACCCCCGCCAGAAGGAGCAGCGCGATGCGGTAATGGCGTTCTCGCTCAATGGTCAACGCGAGCAACAGCACGGCGACGGGAAGCGCCAGCGCCATCAGCGCGTTCGCCGTGCGATAGGGAACCAGGCTCACCGGTCGCCAGATGTCGGGCATGCCTGCCGCCCGGTCGATCGCCACAACAAAGTCGCGCCCAGGCAGGGCGTGCCAGATCGCTGGGGGAAGCGGCACCAATTGAAGGGCAACCAGCAGGACCGCCGCGAACGCGCACGTCAGCAGCGCCTTGTTCCGTTGCCAAACGGCGCGCGGCAAAAAGCAAAGGGCGACCGCGAGCGCCAGCATCGAAATCGGGCGAAGGACAATAAGCGACGTCACATCGTCGCGGCCGCTGCCTCCCAGGATCAGCGCGGCCACCAGGATCAGGACCAGGACCAGTTCCGGCGCCGAACTCGAACGAAAGATATTTTTTTTCATCTAGTTGAATGTTCCGGCGCGGGGACGGTTGCTGGGGACTGATCGTGCAGGGTGGGCACTAGCCGTTTCAATGCGGCTCGGCAACCACGGGGATCGGCCGCCGCAATCGCGGCCTCGATTGCCGTCAGATATTCATAAAGGCACTCGTGGCTGACACATTCTTCGCGCGCCTGCATGATCCGCGGATGCGCGGTGGGCTGCGATTCCTCGCCGACCAGAAGTTCCTCGAACAATTTTTCGCCCTTGCGCAACCCGCGCTCGACGATCTCGATGCTGCCACCGGGGTTGGCGGACGAACGGATCGTAAGGCCGGACAGCCGCACCATGGTTTCGGCGAGGTCCCAGATGCGCACCGGCTCCCCCATATCGAGCAGGAACACTTCGCCGCCCGTCGCCATGCTGCCTGCCTGGATCACCAGCTCGGCCGCTTCGGGGATCGTCATGAAATAGCGTGTAACATCGCGGTGGGTCACCGTCACCGGGCCGCCGCGTTCGATCTGTTGTCGAAAGGTCGGAACGACCGATCCGCTCGAACCCAGCACGTTGCCGAAGCGAACCATCGAGAAAATGGTGCCGTCGGGCTTCCGCGACCGGCTCATGTCCTGCAGCAGCATCTCGCAGACGCGTTTGCTGGCCCCCATCACGTTCGGAGGACGCACGGCCTTGTCGGTGCTGATCAGAATAAAGCGACCGACACCCTTTTTGACGGCCATCTCGGCCATGTTGCGTGTGCCGCGGATATTGTTGGCGACGCCGTCAAGCGGGTTCTCCTCCAGCAGCGGCACATGCTTGTACGCCGCGGCATGATAGATGGTGTCGGGCGCCTCATCAGCGAACAGGCGCTCCACCGCTGCGGCATCCGCAACATTCGACAATTTCGCCCGAAGAAGGGGCCGGATACCGTCGGGGAGCCGATCGAGGATCGCTTCCAGTTCGTTTTGAAGCCTGAAGAGGGAAAACTCACTGGATTCGACGAGGGTGAGCGAGTGCGGTGCCAGCCGTAGTATCTGTCGGCACAATTCGCTGCCGATCGAACCGCCGGCGCCGGTTACCATCACATGCTTGCCCTTGACGGACCGCGACAACAATTCCCGGTCGGGTGCCACCGGCGGGCGACCCAACAGATCCTCGACCTCTATCGGACGGATGGCGCTTGCCGAAATCTTGCCTTCAAGAATGTCCCTGACGGGTGGAAGCATCTGGACGTTTATGCTGAACCGCGCCAGATTCCGGATGATCTGCTTGCGCCGCTCATCGCCGACCTGCGTCATCGCCAGAACGATGTCGGTGACGCCGAGCTGATTCAGCACGCTTTCGATATCGTCGCTGTGAAAGATGCGGGCACCGTCTATTCGCTTGCCCCGCTTGTCACGATCATCGTCAAGAAAGCCCGCAACCCTCAGGCCGCCTTCGGAACTCAAAGATGCTGCCAATCGCTGACCGGTCGTGCCGGCACCATAGATGAGCACGTTCCGCTCGCGCCCCACAAAGTCACGCGAATGGAAAAGATCCACCAGCACATAGCGGCCGACGATCCGCGCGACTCCCATAAGCAGCAGGAACAGGATCGGGCCGAGAATGGCGATCGTCCGAGGCACACCTGGATAACCGACATACATATAGATGACGATCAGCGGCACCGTCATCATGGCGACGGCCACCGCCAGCGAGATCAATACCCCGCGACCGGCGTATCGAAATATGGCCGAATAGATCCCGCGCCAAAAGGCAATCGGAAACCATAGCAACAACATGGTGAGGCCAAAGCGCAGGACCGGCCAGTCATCGGAACTCCATTCGCCCAACCGAATGGAAAAGGCCATCGCGGACGCTACCAGTCCCAAAATCGCGTCGCAAACGAGAACAAGCAGCAGCTTTCCCCAACGCGGCCAGAAAAGCATACGCGCAGCGAACGTGATCATTTGGGTCGAAGCATCAGTGAAGAATCGTTCAAACACGTCCAGACCTCAGCGCGGGATGAAAAGATTGGAGATCCAAATCTTCAAGTGCAAACATCAATGCGAAATGCTGCGGCGATCCAGAACCCGCACTATCGTAAGGATCAGGATCTTTACGTCGAAGGCGAGGCTCATTCGAGCCAGATATTCACGCTCCAACGTCACTTTCTCTGAGATCGTAAGTTCGTCGCGGCCGTTGATCTGCGCCCAGCCGGTTATTCCAGGCCGAAGCGCGGTAACGCCGCATTCCGCCCTCAAACGCATCAGATCATCTTGGTTGAATAGCGCTGGCCGGGGCCCCACCAGGCTCATGTCTCCGGCGATAACACTGAAAAGCTGCGGCAACTCATCAAGGCTGGTGCGCCGCAAAAAGCGCCCAAGGCGCGTCACCCGGCTCGCGCCGTCCCGAAGCAAATGTGTCGGAAGCAGCGGGGTGTCGATGTGCATCGTCCGAAACTTCGGCATCAGGAACAATCGCCCGTCACGGCCAAAACGCTGCGACCAGAACACCGCTGGCCCCGCCGAATCCAGACGGATCGCAAGCGCCACGCAAAGCATCAACGGGGCCAGCAGAATGACAGTAAGCGAAGCGAGCATCAGGTCGAATACTCTTTTTATCATTCGTCCGTTCCCGTCGTCATCAGAATGGCCCTGTCGAACGGGATTTCCGGCGCCCACCCGAACAGGCGGGTAAAACGCACACCATCGAATGCCGCGTTTCCGAGCAGACTGTCAGCACGTCCGCGCAGAGCGAATTGTGCGCATTTTCTGACAAGTTCTGGCGGCCAGCTCCAGACAAGATCAGGATGCCCGAAGCTCATCAACAATTTCCGGTAAAGCGAGGCCGTTGATAACGGCACGCTGTCGGTGACGATGAAGCATCCGGAATGTTCCTGCTCCACCGCCGCCACAACGGAACTGGCCACATTGCCCACGAAGGCAAAACTGCGGCGATTGTCGATCCGTCCAATCGGGAGCGGCACGGCGATTCGAGCTGCTTTTACCAGCGCGGCAAACCATGCCGTTACGCCCGGCCCGATCAGAGCCGGCGGCCGAAGCGACACGGTACGAAACCCCTCACGGTCGAGTTGCGCGAGTCCGATGTCGGCCAACAGCTTGCTGCTGCCATAGGGGGTCGTCGGTTCGGGCGGGCAACCGTCGTCGACGACGCTGCCCGCCGGAGTCTGCGACATGACTGCGGCAACCGAGCTTATCTGCACAAAACGCCTTGCCCCTGCGCGTCTTGCGACCTCGGCAAGGCGAAGCGGAAACTCGCCGTTGATCCGCCGATACTGCCGCTCCGCGAATGCCGGATCCTCGCGCCGCAGGATGTGAACGCGCGCCGTGCAGTTCACCACGGCGTCACATCCCGCGACCAGACCTTCTAGATCGGCCTCGACAATATCACCGGTCGCGATAGTCTCGGCTGCCGAGGCGATACCGCCACCCGCCCTGGTCAGGGCGCGAACGCGATACCCCGACGCCGCAAGCTTCCCGACGACCTGCCGCCCCAGAAAACCTGATGCGCCGGTGACCGCAACCATCCTCATGACTGAGTGCTCGGGCTCAACTGTGCTGGGGTTCAACGCTTAATCGGCGCCGGTCAGTTGTTCTGCAATGCAACGACAATCGGCGTTGTCAACAGGGGCACGACCTGCAGGACATCACGGAAAAGACGGCGCGACGCGGAATCGCCCACAACAACGACGTCGTTCGCATGAATGTCGGGGTCGGCATAGGCCCCGCGGCGAATAGCTTTCAGGTTGAACAGCGCAGCATATTTCTGACCTTCAACCGTCCTGAACACGACGACCTCGTCAAGACGTGCGAACTCGGCGGTACCTTCGGCCGTGGCAATCGCACGAAGCAAGGTCATCTTGCCGACCACCGGGTAGAGACCGGGCTTGCGGACCTGTCCCTCAACGGTGACAAACTGGCTGCCCGTCTCCTTCAGGTTGACGGTGACCTGCGGGTCACGAATATGTGCCTGCATCAGCTTGGAGCGAAGATACTGCTCGACCTCGGCCGGAGTCTTTCCGGCAGCCTGGATCACGCCGGCGAGCGGAAAGGAAAAACGGCCGCTCGCATCCGTCTGCACTTCGCGCTTGCTGAGTTCGAGAATGCCGAAAACGTCGATAGTCAGCCTGTCGAAAGGCCCGATAAGATAGGGTCGCTCGTCGGATAGCGTGTCAGCGCCGCCGGGTTCCGGCAGGCTGTCTGCCGGAATGACGCGGACCTGTGGCGAGCCACCCAGTTGCGGTGCAGCACACCCTGCCAGCATCGCGGCCGGGAACAGGCAGACAAGTAACATTGCCCAAGTCGCCGGGCACCAGCTCCAAACTCGCACGGAATGTCGCGGCGATGTGTGAACCGGCATTTGTCTTCCTTCAGATTATAATTCGAAGCTGATTTATCCGGCACGAAAGCATACGCGGCTTCGTTACGGACGCGTTCGGCCGGGTGATTAGTCACATTCGGATTCAAGCACAAGTTGCTTCCCGATGAATGCGCCGAAGCGTTCGCCATGCCGTGCGCCGGTGTCGGGCGGCGCCATTTGCCGTCTACGGGGTCTGCAGATACCACCGATCGGTGCCATAAAGACCGATGGCGGTCAGGCGGCCGGTTCGATAAGCGCCCGTATCAATTCCGATGCGATTTGGGCGTTCCTCCACCTCCGCGGCAATCGTGTGTCCGTGGACGATCAACGCGCCGTGGTCCCGCTTGCTGCTCAGAAACTCATCCCGAATCCATCGGAGATCGGTCAGCTTCTGCCGATCAAGTGGCACCGAATCCCGCACCCCGGCATGGACAAAAACATAGTCTCCGTAACGCACCATGTCCTCACCCCGGCGAAGGAAATCCATGTGCGACCTTGGAACCGCGTCGCTGAAAACGTCCGCGAGTTCCTCGAACGTCAATCGATCATAGAGCTTGTCGTCGCGCAAATAGCTCCTGATCGTAGCTTCACCACCGATGCGCACGAAAAAGCGAAGTGCGCGGACGTCCTTGGCGAGCGCCGCCAGCATCGATTCCTCGTGGTTACCGATCAGATGATGGACCCGATCGAAATGGGCGGGCAGCGAAAGCGCCCGTTCAATGACTCGATCGGAATCGGGGCCGCGATCCACGAGGTCGCCAAGCAGGACCAGCACACAAAGCTCATGCGGGCGGCCCCGCCGGTCGGCCGCGATCTTGTCGAGCAGATCGGAAAAGAGATCGTCGCGACCATGAATATCGCCGATCGCATACAGCAATATGCCATCAGCCATCGAACGTGTGTCGGCGGCGGGCGCCAGTCTCCCCCGCTTGAACCTGGAAAAGAAAGTCATCAGCCCGCAAAAAACCTTGCCACAAACGAACAGCGAATATCGGGAAAGGCCGCCCTTAGCGAAGTCGCTGATAGTTGACCAGCCAAAGGCGCCGCGCGTCAATCAGCTGTCGCCGGCCTGCGGCAAAGAATGATCGCGTCCATCCAAGGTTAGGACAACGGCAACCCTTTGGATATATAAGGCTGAGCTTGCCTTTTTCAACCGGATTTCAGGATCGTAGCGACGTGACCGATCATATCGTCATTGCTTTCGGCACTCGCCCGGAAGCGATCAAAATGTTCCCGGTCGTTCGGGCGCTGGCGGCGCGCGATGACGTTCGGGTCAGCGTCTGCGTCACCGCGCAGCATCGCGAGATGCTCGACCAGGTGCTCGAAATCGCGCGGATCACACCCGATATCGACCTTGACGTCATGACACCCGACCAGTCGCTCGATGCGCTGCTCGCGCGGCTCGTCACCGGTCTGGGCGAAGCCTTCGATGCCGAAAAGCCCGACCGCATCCTCGTCCACGGCGACACGCTGACGACAATGGCGGCGACGCTGGCCGCCTATTTCCGCAAGATTCCGGTCGGGCATGTCGAGGCGGGGCTGCGCAGCGGCAATATCTATCACCCCTGGCCCGAAGAGGTGAACCGCAAGGTGACGGGCGCCGTCGCCGACCTGCATTTCGCGCCGACCGAAACCGCCGCGGCGGCGCTGCGCGCCGAAAATGTGCCTGCCGAGCGCATTCACGTCACCGGCAACACCGTGATCGATGCGCTGCTCGCAACGCAGGCGCGGATCGAGGAGGAGCCATCGCTGGCCGCGGGGCTCGACCCGCTCGCCCGCCGCTTTGCGGGCAAACGCATCATCGCCGTCACCTCGCACCGGCGCGAGAATTTCGGCGACGGCATGAAAGCCATTGCCGAAGCGATCGCCGGGATCGCCGCACGTCCTGACGTGGCGGTGATTTTCCCGGTTCATCCCAACCCGCATGTCCGCAGCGCGATGGAGCCGATCCTCGGCGCGCTCCCCAATGTCGCGCTGATCGATCCGCTCGATTATCCGCATTTCGTTCGGCTGCTCGCGCTGAGCACGCTGGTGCTCACCGACAGCGGCGGGGTGCAGGAGGAAGCGCCCTCGCTCGGCAAGCCGGTGCTCGTGATGCGCGAGACGACCGAGCGGCCCGAAGGCATCGAGGCGGGCACCGCACGGCTCGTCGGCACCGACAAAAATCGCATCGTTTCGGAAATTTTCAGCCTTTTGGACGATGAAGGCGCCTATAACGCCATGGCGCGCGCGCATAATCCCTTCGGGGACGGCCGCGCCGCGGAACGAATAGCGGAGATTGTTGCGCGTGCCCATCGATAGCGACCAGAATGTTACCGTCCTCGGTCTGGGCTATATCGGCCTGCCCACCGCGGCGTTGATCGCGCGGTCGGGCAGCAAGGTCACGGGCGTCGATGTCAGCAAGCATGTCGTCGAGACGGTGAACAGCGGCAAGGTGCATATCGAGGAGGTCGATCTCGACGGCCTTGTCCAGGGCGTCGTTTCACGCGGCTCGCTGGTCGCCTCGACAAAGGTCGCCCCCGCCGACGTGTTCGTGATTGCGGTCCCGACCCCGCACGACGACGAGCATCGCCCCGACATCAGCCATGTGCTCTCGGCCGCACGCGCCATCGCGCCGCAACTCGTACCCGGCAATCTCGTCATCCTCGAATCGACCTCGCCCGTCGGCACGACCGAAAAGGTCGCGGCGCTGCTCGCCGAGCTGCGCCCCGACCTCAAGGTTCCGGGCGCCTGCACCGGCGCCGCCGACATCTTCGTCGCCTATTGCCCCGAGCGCGTGCTGCCGGGGCGCATCCTCGTCGAGCTGGTCGACAATGACCGCTGCATCGGCGGGATCACCCCGCGCTGCGCGCGCCGTGCGATGACCTTTTATCGCCAGTTCGTTCGCGGTGCCTGCGTCACCACCTCGGCGCGCGCCGCCGAAATGGTGAAGCTGGTCGAGAACAGCTACCGCGACGTCAACATCGCCTTTGCCAACGAGCTGTCGATGATGGCCGAACATCTCGGCGTCGATATATGGGAGGTGATCCGCCTCGCCAACCGCCACCCGCGCGTCAATATCCTGCAACCCGGCCCCGGCGTCGGCGGTCATTGCATCGCGGTCGATCCCTGGTTCCTCGTCCATGGCGCGCCCGGCCACAGCCGCCTGATCCGCACCGCGCGCGAGGTCAATCTCGCCAAGACAGCGCATGTCATCGGCGCCGCCGAAATGCTGGTGTCGCAGCATCCGGAAGCGCGCGTCGCCTGCCTCGGCCTCGCCTTCAAGCCCAATATCGACGATTTTCGCGAAAGCCCCGCGGTCGAAGTCGCCGCCGCGCTCGCGCGCCGTTTCGGCCAGCAGATCCGCATCGTCGAACCCTATGCGCGCGGACTGCCCATGGACTTCGCGGGCACGGGCGCCGAACTGATCGATCTCGACAGCGCCCTGGCGAGCTGCGACCTGCTCATCGTCCTGGTCGACCACGATCTGTTCAAGTCGATCCCGCTCGAGGAACGCGGCGACAAGATTGTCTATGACACGCGCGGGCTGTGGCCCGATCAGCCAAGTGTCGGCAATACAAACCGTTTCACTCGCGCAGCCTGACCGTTCTTGCTTGACGTCTCATGGCAGGCCCAACATGGTGGCGCGATGTTGTCTCGCCTCGAAACGATCATCGTGGAAAAGCCCTGGGGGCGGACTGACATTGCCGGCGACTTCGGCGATTTTGGCGATCGCCGTGTCGGCGAGATCTGGTTTTCGCATCCCGATGGCCGCGACGCGCCCATCATGGTCAAGTTTCTTTTCACTTCCGAACGCCTGTCGATTCAGGTTCATCCTGACGATGAGGCAGCGATCACGGCGGGCTATCCGCGCGGCAAGGAGGAGTGCTGGCTCGTCCTGAATGCGGACCCTGGCGCTGAATTGGGCGTCGGCCTTAACGCCCCGACGACATCCGAGGCGCTGCGCCATGCCGCGCTCGACGGCACGATCGTGAACATGGTCGATTGGCGAGCCGCCCGGACCGACGATTTCATCTATAACCCCGCGGGCACGATCCATGCGATCGGCGGCGGGCTGGTCATCGTCGAGGTGCAACAGAATATCGACTGCACCTATCGCCTCTATGATTATGGGCGCCCGCGCGAGCTTCATCTGGATGAAGGACTCGCGGTCGCGGCGACGAAGCCGGTCGCCGATCCGCGCGATGGCCGGGTCGATCCCGCCAGGTCGCGGCTGCTCGTCGACGGCCCGCATTTCGGCCTGCTCCACCTCGCCGGCGCCGATGCCGCCGCGCTTCTGCCACACCACCATGCCGACTATATTTTCACACCGCTCTCGCCGGGTTGCGCGATCGCGGGCGAGCCCATCGGCCTCGGCGAATGCGTGGCCACCGACCGCGCCGACGCCATCGCGCTGGAACCCGGTGCCCGTGCTTTACTGAGTTGGCCCACCTGATTTCGCGCCCTAAAGCTTGTCCATGACCATCATCGTCCCCGTCATCCTTTCCGGCGGCTCCGGCACGCGCCTCTGGCCCGTATCGACCGCCGAGGCTCCCAAGCAGTTCCAGCCGCTCACAGGCGGCGACAGCATGTTCCGGCACACGGTGGAGCGCGCGAGCGATCGCACCCGCTTCGCCGCGCCGCTGGTCGTGTGCGGTCCGGCGCACGTCGCGCATGTCGAAGTCGATCTGGCCGCGGCGCGCATCGACGACGCGCGGATCATCGTCGAGCCCGCGGCGCGCAACACCGCCCCGGCGATTGCGCTCGCCGCGCTGGCCGCGCGTTCGGACGATCCCGACGCGATGATCCTCGTCATGCCAGCCGACCATGTGATGACCGACGTGCCAACCTTCCGCAAAGCGGTCGAGGCGGCGCGCCCCGCGGTCGAAGGCGGCGCGCTCGCGACCTTCGGCATTGCGCCGTCGCATCCCGAAACCGGCTATGGCTATATCGCGGCGGGCGATCCGGTGATCGGCGCTCCGGGCGTGCGCATGGTACGCCGCTTCGTCGAAAAGCCGCCGCGCGAGCGCGCAGAAGCGATGCTGGACGAAGGCAGTCATTACTGGAACGCCGGCATATTCCTGATGCGCGCCGACCGTTTCCTTGCCGAACTGGAGCGGCAACAGCCCGCAATGGCGTCCGCCTGCACGGCGGCGATGGACGGTGCGCGGTCAGACGGCGCGAAGGTCCATCCGCACGCCGACGCCTTCCTCGCCAGCCCGTCGAACTCGGTCGATTATGCGGTGATGGAGGGCGCCAGCCATGTCGTCGTCGTTCCCGTCGATCCCGGCTGGTCCGACGTCGGCGGCTGGGCCGCGCTTCACGAACTCGGCGACAAGGATATGGCGGGCAATGTCCGCATCGGCGAGATCATCGCCCTCGACGCGGCCGACAATTATCTGCGCGCGGGCGATGGCAAACGGATCGCCGTCGTCGGTGTTTCGGACCTTATCGTCGTCGCGCACGGCGATGACATCCTCGTCATCCCGCGCGAGCGGGCGCAGGAGGTCAAGGCGATCGTCGAAGCGCTCGCCAAGCGCTCGCCCGGCTGAAGGCGCTCGCCCGCCCCTTGCGGCGCCACCCGCCATCGCCCATATCGCGCGGCATGACCCATCCCCACGCGCAAAGTGCCGCGCCCTGGCACGGAACCACCATTCTTTCGGCCCGCAACGAAGGCAAGGTCGTCGTCATCGGCGACGGGCAGGTGTCGATGGGCCAGACGGTGATGAAGCCCAACGCCCGCAAGGTCCGCCGCCTGCACGACGGCAGCGTGATCGGCGGCTTCGCGGGCGCGACCGCCGACGCTTTCACGCTGTTCGAGCGGCTCGAGGCCAAGCTGGAGCGCCACAACGGCCAGCTTCTCCGCGCCGCGGTCGAACTGGCGAAGGACTGGCGCACCGACAAATATCTGCGCAACCTGGAGGCGATGATGATCGTCGCCGACAGGGAAGTCACGCTCGTCATCACCGGCAACGGCGACGTGCTCGAACCCACGGGCGGCATCGTCGCGATCGGCTCGGGCGGCAATTTCGCGCTGTCGGCGGCCCGCGCGCTCGCCGATTACGAAAAAGACCCCGAGGTGCTGGCGAAAAAGGCGATGGCCGTCGCCGCCGAGATCTGCGTCTATACCAACGACCAGTTCACGCTCGAAACCATCGAAATCCAGGCGTAATCCCATGAACAAAGATTTGACCCCGAAGGCGATCGTCGCCGCACTGGACACGCATATCATCGGCCAGGATGCGGCGAAGCGCGCGGTCGCGGTGGCGCTGCGCAACCGCTGGCGCCGCCAGCAGCTGCCCGCCGAGCTGCGCGACGAGGTGACGCCGAAGAATATCCTGATGATCGGCCCCACCGGCTGCGGCAAGACCGAGATTTCGCGCCGCCTGGCCAAGCTCGCCGATGCGCCCTTCATCAAGGTCGAGGCGACCAAGTTCACCGAGGTCGGCTATGTCGGCCGCGACGTCGAGCAGATCGCGCGCGACCTCGTCGAAGAGGCGGTGCGGCTGGAAAAGGACCGCCGCCGCGACGCCGTGCGCGCCGCCGCCGAAGAGGCCGCGATGGAACGGCTGCTCGACGCGCTCACCGGCAAGGGCGCGAGCGAGGCGACGCGCCAGAGCTTTCGCCAACGCATCCGCGAAGGCCATCTCGACGACAGCGAGGTGGAGATCGAGGTCGCCGACGCGCCCGGCATGAGTTTCGAACTGCCCGGCCAGCCGGGGCAGATGAGCATGATCAACCTGTCCGACATGCTCGGCAAGGCGATGGGCGGCCTGCCCAGGAAACGCCGCAAGATGAAGGTGATCGACGCCGCGACGCGGTTGATCGAGGAGGAGCAGGACAAAAGGCTCGACCAGGACGATGTCGCCCGCGTCGCGCTCGCCGATGCCGAGGCCAACGGCATCGTCTTCCTCGACGAGATCGACAAGATCGCGGTCAGCGACGTGCGCGGCGGATCGGTCAGTCGCGAGGGGGTGCAGCGCGACCTCTTGCCGCTCATCGAGGGCACGACCGTCGCGACCAAATATGGCCCGATGAAGACCGATCATATCCTCTTCATCGCGTCGGGCGCCTTTCACGTCGCCAAGCCCAGCGACCTGCTCCCCGAACTCCAGGGCCGCCTGCCGATCCGCGTCGAACTCGGTGCGCTCACCGAGGAGGATTTCGTCCGCATCCTGAGCGAGACGAAGGCGGGGCTGCCCGAACAATATGTCGCGCTGCTCGGCACCGAGGGCGTGACGCTGAACTTCGCCCCCGACGCGATCGCGCGCGTCGCGAAACTCGCCGCCGAAGTGAACGAAAAGGTCGAGAATATCGGCGCGCGCCGACTTCAGACGATCATGGAACGGCTGGTCGAGGAAATCAGCTTCACCGCCGAGGATGCTCCCGGCGCGACGATCGACATCGACGCCGCCTATGTCGACCGCCAGCTTGCCGATGTCGTGGGCGACACCGATCTCAGCAAATATGTGCTTTAGAGCGCGATGACATGATATTGACCCACCGTGACGGAGGCGATTCTGGCCGAGTGCGAGGCGCGAGGAGCGGCGCGATGCGGGACATCGCGCCCGACGAGCAACGTGGCAATCGGCCAGAATCGACCCGCCCCGGAGGGGTTGCCCCCTGAAGCCCGCCGGACAGCGGCGCGTCTCTGGACCGGGCAACCAGCCCGTCTCCTGCGAGACGCTTCTTGCCGACGAACTTCAGGGGGCAATCACGGTGGGTCAATATCATGTCATCGCGCTCTAGCGGGGCGTGCCGGCGCGGGCCGGGATGACGAATGGAGGAAGGTCAGGAAGCGACCCCCGAACCGCCCTTCCCTCGCGCTTCCGCGGCAATGGTCCAAACCCTTCATCAACAAACCCAAATCGGCAGCGTTTTACCCGTCCGTTTGCCGAACTTCATTTGACTTTCGCGCGTTCGCAATGCGATGAACGGGGGACACGGTCGATCTGGGTCAAGCGGCCGGTACGGAGACAGCAATGACGGATGAGGACGTCGCCCCGCAGCAGGGCGAGCTGGCGATCACGCGCACCGGCGATCGGCTTCGGCTGGCGCGCGAGGCCGCGGGATTGTCGCTGGCCGATGTGGCGACGCGCACGCGCATCACCCAGCGTCATCTGGCGGCCATTGAAAAGTCCGATTTTTCCGAGCTGCCGGGCCGCACCTATGTCACCGGCTTTGCGCGCGCTTATGCCCGCGCCGTGAACTTGCCCGAGGCCGAGATCGGCGCGGCGATCCGTCGGGAACTCGAAGAGGATGAATATGGCTCGCGGCCCCTTTACGAAGCCTATGAGCCGACCGATCCCGCGCGCCTGCCGACCGCGCGGCTGACCTGGACGCTCGTTATCGTGACGCTTCTGCTCGCGTCGGCCTATGGCGTCTGGCGCTTCCTGTCGGTCGAACCCGACGAGGCGCTCATCGCCGCGCAGAACCGCGACGCCGACGCATCGGAAGCGCCCGAAAGCGCGGCGAGCACGGTGCCTGCGGCCAAGGCCGGCGGCGCGTCCGCCGGGGTGGCGGAGAATGCTCCCGTCGTGCTGACCGGCCTCTCCGAAGTATGGATCGGTTTCGACGATGCCGAAGGCAAGACCCAGAATTGGCGCACACTCGACCCCGGCGAAACCTATCAGGTGCCCCCCGCCTATATCGAGCAGTTCACGCTGCGCACCAGCATCCCGCAGGCGCTGAAGGTCACGGTCGGTGGCCGCGACGTCGGCCCGGTCGGTCCCGCCGACACGCTGGTCAAGAATATCTCGCTGAAACCTGCCGATTTGATTGCGCGTGCCGGGAGCACGGGCGCACCGGGCGCCGCCACGCCGGGCCGCCCGCAGGGCTGATTCGCCGATCATCCGGGCCGGTTGCCGCGGCGGCGCACCGAAATGGGTTTGCGCTGGCGCGGCCTGGCGCGTTATGGACGGCAAACTGGTTAACGAGTGGGGACCGAAAAGCAGATGAGGATGCGTCAGATCTTTTTCCTGGGAACGGCAGCGATCGGGCTCGCCGCAACGATGCCCGCCGCGGCGCAGGACGCGGCGCTCGGCAAGCGCGTCGAGCGGCTCGAAAAGGAAATGCGCGCGGTCCAGCGCACCGTTTTTCCCGGCGGCAACCCGACCTTTTTCGAGGGCGAGATCGCGCCCGACAACACGCCCGGCGAACGCGCGCGCGCCAATGCGCCGGTGATCGACCTGACCGCGCGCGTCGACGCGCTCGAAACGCAGTTGCAGGCGCTCACCGGCCAGACCGAGCAAAATGCTTTCCATCTGCGCGAACTCGAAAAGCAATTTGCCGCCTACAAGGCCGAAATGGACAAGCGCCTTGCCGATCCAGCGGCAAGCGAAGACACGCCAACCCCTGCCAGCCTTGCACCGACGGTCAAGGCGCCCGCGGCGACCGCAGCGGTCGCAACCCCCACAACCAGACCGGCGAGCAAGCCGGGGGCCAAGCCCGCCGGACCCGACGCCGCCCGGCTCGCGCTCGTCAAGGCGGTCGAGGTTCCGGCAACGGGCAACGAGACCAAGGACGCCTATGACTATGGCTATCGGCTTTGGGACGCCAAGCTCTATCCCGAGGCGCAGGCGCAATTGAAAAGCGTCGTCGCCAAATGGCCGCAAAGCAGCTATGCGAGCTTTGCGCAGAATCTGCTTGGTCGCGCCTATCTCGACGAAGGCAAGCCCAGCCTTGCCGCGGTCGCCTTCTACAATAATTACAAGGATCGCCCAAGTGGCCCGCGCGCGCCGCACAGCCTGATGTACATGGGCGTCGCGCTCGACAGGCTCGGTCGCAAGGCCGACGCCTGCAAGGCGTTCCGCGAACTCGACGAAGTCTATGGCGACAAGGCGCCGCAGGATGTCCGCACCGATGCTGCCGCCGCAAAAGCAAAAGCCGGCTGTTGAAAGCGACGTCGCGGGGCGGCTCGCCGGCGATCTCGCGGCGCTGCTTGGCGTCGGCTGGCACCGGCTGCATTATGGCGTCGCGGTATCGGGCGGCCCCGACAGCATGGCGCTGCTCTGGATGATGGTCTCGCTGCTGCCCGGTCAGGTGTGGGCGGCGACGGTCGATCATGGCCTGCGCAAGGGATCGGACGATGAAGCGCGCATGGTCGCGGCCTTCTGCGCGCGCGAACATATCCCCCATTCGACACTGCGACCGCCGACGCCGATCCGCGGATCGCTGCAGGCGGCGGCGCGCACCGAACGCTATCGTCTGCTCGAACAATGGCGCGAGGCCCATGCGCTCGACCATATCGTCACCGCGCATCATGCCGACGATCAGCTCGAAACGATCGTCATGCGGCTCAACCGCGCGAGCGGCGTCGGCGGGCTCGCCGCGATCCGCGCCACCAACGGCGCCGTGCTGCGCCCGCTCCTTGGCTGGCGACGCCGCGAACTGGTCGATGTCGCGCTCGACAACGACCTGCCCTTCATCGACGATCCCTCGAACAGCGACGATCGCTTCGACCGCGCGCGCCTGCGTCATGCGCTGCGCTCGCAGACCGCGCTCGACCCCGTAGCCGCGGCGAAATCGGCGGCATGGCTCGCCGAGGCCGACGAGGCGCTCGACTGGACGGTCGATCGGCTCATCGCGGACTGGCCCGACGCCTCCGACATTGCGGTGATCCGCGACGAAGCCTATCCACCCGAACTGTTCCGCCGCATCGTGGCCCATCGGCTGCGCGCCAATGCGCCGCAGCTGGCGCTGCGCGGCGCCGCGCTCGACGGCGTGATCGCCGCGATGCGCGCCGGGCGGCGCGCGATGGTCGGCGCCTTGCTGATCGACGCCGATCGCGGGCTCGCAGGGACGATCTGGCGCATTTCCGCGGCGCCGCGCCGGAAGGCGCCCAAAAAGGCCTGATTGCCTCATTGTCATTTAACCCGATTATCCTATCTTGTCGGGTAGGAGCGCGCATTGCGCCGTTGAGGAAAGAACTCCGAATGCAGGACGACAAGGAACCGCAGGGCAACCCCTGGATGAAGAGCGTGATGATCTGGAGCGGCATTCTGCTTGCCATGCTCCTTGTCGCCTCGATGTTCGGCGGCGCCGCACAGCCCGTCGGCAATCCGCTCGCCTATTCGGAGTTCCGCCAGAAGGTCGAGGAAGGCAGCGTCAAGGAAGTGATCCTGTCGGAGGACCGAGTCACCGGCACGCTGTCGAACGGCGACCGTTTTACGGCGAACGTCGTGCGCGACCCCGACCTGCTCAAGATGCTGAACGACAATGGCGTGAAATATGACGGGCAGCCGGCCGAAACGCCCAATTTCTGGATGTATATGCTTGTCCAGTCGCTGCCTTTCCTGCTGATCCTCGGCATCGCCTTCTTCGTCTTCCGCCAGGTGCAGAAGAATAACGGCTCGGGCGCCATGGGCTTTGGCAAGTCGCGCGCGAAAATGCTCACCGAAAAACAGGGTCGCGTGACCTTCGACGATGTCGCAGGCATCGACGAGGCGCGCGAAGAGCTGGAGGAAATCGTCGAGTTCCTGAAAGATCCCACCAAGTTCTCGAAGCTCGGCGGCCAGATTCCGAAGGGCGCGCTGCTCGTCGGCTCGCCGGGCACCGGCAAGACTTTGCTCGCGCGCGCGATCGCGGGCGAGGCGGGCGTTCCTTTCTTTACCATTTCGGGTTCGGACTTCGTCGAAATGTTCGTCGGCGTCGGCGCCAGCCGCGTCCGCGACATGTTCGAACAGGCGAAGCGCAACGCACCGTGCATCGTCTTCATCGACGAAATCGACGCGGTCGGCCGTCACCGCGGCGCCGGGCTGGGCAACGGCAATGACGAGCGCGAGCAGACGCTGAACCAGCTCCTCGTCGAAATGGACGGGTTCGAGGCCAATGAAGGCATCATCATCGTCGCCGCGACCAACCGCCCCGACGTGCTCGACCCCGCGCTGCTGCGTCCGGGCCGCTTCGACCGCCAGGTCGTCGTCCCGCGCCCCGACATCGAGGGCCGCCAGAAGATCCTGGAGGTCCATACGCGCAAGAAGCCGCTCGCGCCCGACGTCGACCTGCGCCGCATTGCGCGCGGAACACCGGGCTTTTCGGGCGCCGATCTGGCTAATCTTTGCAACGAAGCGGCGCTGCTCGCCGCGCGCAAGGGCAAGCGCCTGATCGCGTCGGACGAGTTCGAGGAAGCCAAGGACAAGGTGATGATGGGCGCCGAGCGCCGATCGATGGTGATGACCGAGGACGAGAAGAAATCGACCGCCTATCACGAGGCCGGCCACGCGCTCGTCTCGCTGCACGTCGAGGGCTGCGACCCGCTCCACAAGGTTACGATCATCCCGCGCGGCCGCGCGCTGGGCGTGACGTGGAACCTGCCCGAACGCGACCGCTATTCGACCAACATGAAACAGATGAAGGCGCGTCTTGCGCTCTGCTTCGGGGGTCGCATCGCCGAACAGCTCATCTATGGCGAAGACGAACTCAATACGGGTGCATCGAACGATATCCAGCAGGCGACCGAGATGGCGCGCGCCATGGTCATGGAATATGGGATGTCCGAAAAGCTCGGCTGGCTACGTTACCGCGACAATCAGGACGAGGTATTCCTTGGCCACAGTGTCTCGCGCGCGCAGAATATGTCGGAGGAAACCGCCAAGCTGATCGACGCCGAAGTGCGCCGCCTTGTCGAAGAAGGCGAAGCGGTCGCGCGCAAGGTGCTTACCGACCATATCGACGAGCTTCACCGGTTGGCCGCTGCGCTGCTCGAATATGAAACGCTGTCGGGCGAGGAAGCGAAGCGGGTGATCAAGGGCGAGGACATCGGACGCGAGGACGACGCCGACAAGCGCGGCACGCCCGTCAGCGGCCATGTCGGCGGCCTGCCGCAGATCAAGCGCAAGCCGCGGCCGTTCGGCGACGCGAACCCGCAGGGCGCCTAGATCGCTCGCCCAGGCTGTTCGATTCGGGGGCTGATCATTGGCGGGGAACAGATTGCGGCGCATGACCGGCCGGGCCCGTGCGCGGCTCCTGTCTCCTGTTCTTGCCGCACCCCTTCTGTGCGCCATGGCGCCGGGCGACATGAGCATCGCCGCCTTCCTCGCACGCGCGGGATCGCTCGAACGGCTGGGGCCGCTCGCGCTCGCGACACCGCAGGGCCACCAGCTCAAGAATGAAGTGATCGCGGCGGGCAGGCGCTACAAGGCGCGCATCGACGCCGAGCGCCGCGCCGGCCGCAAGACGACGAGCTGCCCGCCCGAATCGGGCAGCCTGACCCCCGAACAATGGCTGGCGCATCTGCGCAGCTATCCGGAGCGCCTGCGCGGCCGGATCAGCATCTATGCCGCCTTCGACGCGTTGATGAAGAAACGCTATCCCTGCCCCGCCTGATCCGCCAAGGATGCGGCAATGATGGACAAAGGAGCGGACATGCGATCCGGTAAAATGTTGAGCAGCCTGCTGACCCTGGTCTGCCTCGCCATTTCATCCGCGCCCGCGACTGCGCAGGGCGGCGGCGCGCTGACGAGCAGGATCGAACTGGAAAAGGCGTTGCCGACCGCCAACCGCAACGCGGAACTTTACACCTATGTCGATCCCAAGGTCGTCGTTCCCGGCGATCGTGTCCGGGTCACCCTGACCTTCACGAACAACGGCACGGCGCCGGCGAGCGGCGTGAACATTACCAATCCGATCCCCGAAGGGCTCGTCTTCAACAGGACTGACGACAGCACCGATTTCAGCGTCTCGGTCGATGGCGGAAAGCGTTTCGGTCCGCTCGCTTCGTTGACGGTGCCTGTCGAAAATGCAGCTCCGCGGGCTGCGACCGCGTCCGACGTCACCCATGTGCGCTGGCTGTGGTCGCAACCCGTCGCGCCGCAGCAGAGCCGCTCCGTGGCCTTCTTCGGCCTCGTCAAATGAAGGCCTGGCCGGGGCCATGACGATCTATTGCGACGAATCGGGTGGGCTGAACGCGGGCGCCATGACCTTTTCCGCGGTGATGCTGACGCCCGCCGCAGCAAGCGCGATCCACACGCGCTTCCGCAGCGTCACCGGACTGCGCGGCGAACTCAAGGGCAGCCGGATCAGCCTTGTCGGGCGCGCGTGGTTGCTCGAACTCTTCGACCGCGCGGGCGGGCGCGCGTGGGTTGCGGTCGCCGAACGCGACCGGCTCGCGCAGAGCCCTGGCGGCAGGCTGCCGAGCGACCTCGAACTCTATGCCGCGCTGCTCGACCTCGCGATCGGCCGCTGGCTGCCCGAGACGGGCGGCGTGTGCACCGATGTCGTGATCGACGACGGGCGCTACGACCCCCATATCCTCGCCCGTGTCCGCGCCGAGATTCAGGCGGGGCTCGGCCAGTGGGGCCGCGCCTCGCTCGCCGACAGCCGCCGCAGCGAGGGCGTGCAGATCGCCGATGTCATCGCCAACAGCCTGTTCAACATTGCCGTCAAATCGCCGCGCGCGCGCCGCATCCGGACGCTGCTGAATCCGCTGCTGGAAACAAGGGCGATCCGCATCGCCGACCTCACTGCCATGCCATAGAGCGGCGTCCTGTATATCTGATCCACCGGGATTGCGTCAGGAAGCGTCTCGGCGAGGAGCGTTGTGCAGGCCGGGCTGGTTGCCCGGACAGGCAACGCGACGAAGTCCGAGGGGCTTGCTGACGCAACCGCAGGCTCCGTCTCGGTGAATCAGATATACAGCACGCCGCTCCAGAAAAGGGCCGCAGTTTCCCGCGGCCCCTTGGCGATCGATTGTCAGCGGCGCTTATTCGAAGTCGCCGCCGCCGCCCGCGGGGCTGCGCGGCGGTGCCGCCGCGGTCAGGCGCAGCGCTTCGGCCGAGCGGCTGATTGAACTGATTTCATCGGGCGTATCGTCATCGTCGATGACGACCTTCTGCAACGAGCCGACGAGCGCTTCATGCAGATCCTTGGGACGGATCGTCTGCTCGGCGATCTCGCGCAGCGCGACGACAGGGTTCTTGTCGCGGTCGCGGTCGACGGTCAGCTCCGAGCCGCCCGAGATTTCGCGGGCGCGGTGCGCGGAGAGCAGGACCAGGTCGAAACGGTTGGGAACTTTGTCGACGCAATCCTCGACGGTAACGCGGGCCATGATAATTCCTTAAACGGGAGAGGCCAGCCCTGTGCGGGGCATGGCGGCAAGCGCTGCGCGCTAGCAGGCTCGCCCCCGCCTGTCAACGAAAGCGCCGCCCTTGCGGCGCGCGCCAATGCCGTCCTATGAGCAGGCATGGCCGATCCCTGCCCCACTGCCGATCCGATGCAAGGGCTGACGGCGGACGTGGCGGATCATCGGATCGAGTTGATCTTCGACGGCGGCGAGCGGATGACGCGCCTGCTCCGACTGATCGATCGGGCGGCGCACAGCATCGACCTCATCATCTATATATTTGAAGGCGACGCCGCAGGACTCAGCGTCCTGCGCGCGCTGACCGCCGCGGCGCGGCGCGGCGTGCGCGTGCGCGTGTTGATCGACAGCTTCGGGTCGGGCGACACGCCCGACGCGCTGTTCGCGCCGCTGCGCGAAGCGGGCGGCGGCGCCACCTTTTTCTCGCGCCGCTGGCGTTCGTCCTATCTCATCCGCAATCACCAGAAGCTGATCCTGATCGACAATGCGGTTGCCATGACGGGGGGCTTCAACATCGCCGACGATTATCTGAGCGCGCCGCGCAGCGATGGCTGGCTCGACATCGGCATGATCGTCGAGGGGCCGAGCGTCGCGCGCGCGGCCGACTGGTTTGCCGAAATCCATGATTATACGGTCAGCAACGACGGTAAGCTCCTGATATTGCGGCGGCTGATCCGCGAATGGCCGGTCGATGGCGGCGCAGTGTCATGGCTTGTCGGCGGGCCGACGCAGCGGCTTTCGCCCTGGGCACGCGCCGTGCGCGCCGACCTGAACGATGCGCGTCAACTCGACATGGCAATGGCCTATTTTTCACCCGGCCAGGGCCTGCTCCGCCGCCTCGGCCGCGTCGCGCAGCGCGGTCGCGCGCGCTTCATCATGGCGGGCAAGTCCGACAATGGCGCCACGATCGGGGCCTCGCGCCTTCTCTATGGCTATCTGCTTCGCAAGGGCGCCGACGTGTGGGAATATCGGCGGTGCAAGCTGCACATGAAGCTGATCGTCGTCGACGATGTGGTCTATATCGGCTCGGCCAATTTCGACGTGCGCAGCCTGTTCGTCAATGTCGAGCTGATGGTGCGGATCGCCGATGCCGGCTTTGCGGCGCAGATGCGGCGCTTTGTGGCGGGCCTCCAGCCCGATTGCGACATCATCACCGCCGAGGCGCACAAGGCACGCGCAAGCTGGTGGACGCGGCTGCGCTGGACACTCGCCTGGTTCGTCGTCGGCGTCGCCGATTATACGGTGTCGCGCAAACTCAACTTCGGCCTCGGTGACCCCGATCCCGATGTCTAGCCCCTAATCCTTCCAGGCCCAGAAGAGGAAACAGGGCGGCACATTCACCCACTCGAACGCATTGTCGATGCGGGCGAAATGCGCGGCAAGGAAATCGCGCGCGCGGGCACGGAACTGATAGACGAGGAAGGCGCCGCCGGGGCGCAGCACGCGGTGGGTCGCCGCGGCAATCGCCGGACCGACGCCGGCAGGCAGGGTCGAGAATGGCAGGCCGGAAAGCACATAATCGGCATGGTCGAACCCGTGCGCGCGAACAATGTCCTCGACGTCGGCGGCCGAACCATGGACCGCGATGAAACGGCTGTCGCGAATGTCCCTCCGCAGATAATCGACAAAATCCTCGTTCGTGTCGATCGCGATCAGGGTCGCGTCGCCGGCCAGGTGTTCGAGCACCGGGCGGCAGAAGGTGCCGACGCCGGGACCATATTCGACGAACAGCCTGGTGTTTTTCCAGTCGATGGGTTTCAGCATGTGGCGGATCAGCGTCGGCGACGACGGCACGATCGACCCGACCATGACCGGATGCTTGATGAACCCGCGCACGAACATGCCCCACGGCCCGAAAAAGCGTTTCACCCCCTCGCGCAGTCGGCGGACCAGCGGGGCTTTGGTTTGTTGGGCCTGCGCCCGCGGATTGGTCATGATGGCTTTCGCGTTGTTGGGTCGATCAAATGCGTGGCAAAATCAGGGGCGTCGCGCAAGGAAAGAGTCTGTCTTGACTCTGGACAGCCCGACGACGGTGTGTAGGGAGGGCGCACGGCTGACGGAGAGCAAAGAGGGGCGGACATGGCGACAGCATCGCACTCCATCCCCTCCGACCGCATGGCGGTGCTCTTCGCGGTGATGCTCGTCGCGGCGGCAGGCAACACCGCCATGCAGTCGATCCTTCCGGCTATCGGCGCCAAACTGCGCATCCCCGACGTGTGGGTCAGTCTGGCCTTCAGCTGGTCGGCGCTGCTCTGGGTGCTCACCGCGCCGCACTGGGCGCGCCAGTCGGACAAGCGCGGGCGCAAGGCGCTGATGGCGCTGGGGGTGATCGGTTTCCTGTCGTCGATGGCGCTGTGCGGTCTCGTCCTGTGGTCGGGGCTGCAGGGCTGGTTCGCGGCGGGCATGACCTTCGTCCTTTTCGCGCTCTTCCGCAGCCTTTATGGCGGGCTGGGTTCTGCCGCGCCGCCCGCGGTGCAGGCCTATGTCGCCGCGCGCACCGACCCCGACCAGCGGACGCAGGCGCTGTCGCTCGTCTCCTCCTCCTTCGGGCTCGGCACGGTGATCGGTCCCGCGATCGCGCCCTTCTTCATCCTTCCCGTCGTCGGCCTCGCCGGGCCACTGCTCGTCTTCGCTCTCATCGGGCTTGCCGTGCTCATCGCGCTGCGCTGGCGCCTTCCCAACGACGTGCCGCGCTTTGCCGCGCGCGGTTCGATCATGTCCTATCCCACCACCGGCGCGTCGTCGCAGGCCGCCACGGACGAAGATGACGAACAAACCTCCGATCGGAGCGCTTCCGAACCGCAGCCGCTGCGCTGGACCGACACGCGCGTGCGCCCTTGGCTTTTTGCCGGGTTCCTCGGCGGACAGGCGCAGGCGATGATGCTCGGCGTGATCGGTTTTTTGATCCTCGACCGGCTGAACCTGCGGCTGCGTCCCGACGAGGGCGCGGCGATGACCGGCATCGTGCTGATGGCGGGCGCCTTTGCGACCCTGCTCTCGCAATGGGGACTGATCCCGCTCCTCAAAATGTCGCCGCGCACCGCGGTGCTCGGCGGCGCGGCGCTCGGCGGCGCGGGGACGCTCCTCACCGGCCTGTCTTACGACTTTCACGGTATCGTCATCGGTTTCGCCCTCGCCTCGCTCGGCTTCGGCCTGTTCCGTCCGGGGTTCACCGCCGGCGCCTCGCTCGCCGTGCCGCGCCGCGACCAGGGCGGGGTCGCGGGGATGACCGCGTCGATCAACGGATCGGCCTATATCGTCTCCCCCGCGATCGGCGTCCTCGTTTATAACTGGCACCCCATCGTGGCCTACGGCCTGATGGCGGGATTCTGCGGCTGGCTCGTGCTCTGGGGCTGGGCGGCGCTGCGGCTGGACCAGCCTGTTAGGGACAGGACCCATTAATAGCGAACCACATCAGTAAATACCTTGTCATCCCGGCGAAGGCCGGGACGACATGCGCATTCAGTCGCGCGGCTCATCATGCTTCTGGTCGCGGACCGGTTTCAGCATTCCCGGCGCGAAAAAGCCGATCGGGTCGACGCTCATCGCCTTCTGCTTGATCTCGCCCTGGATCTTTTCATAATCCTTTTCCATGGCTTCGGTCACGGAAGCCCGCGTATCTTTCAGCGCCGCCTCGAAATCGGCCATCGTGACCGTGTCGGCGCCGATCGAGCGCTTGAGCGCCGCCAGCCCCGCGCGGCGCGACAGGTCTTCCAGGTCGGCGCCAGTGAAGCGCGCGGTCCGTTCCGCCAACAGCGCAAGGTCGACATCGCCTGCCAGCGGCATCTTGCCAGTCTGGATTTCCAGGATGCGCCGCCGCCCCTCGCGGTCGGGCACCGACACGTAAATCAGTTCGTCGAGCCGTCCGGGGCGCAGCAACGCGGGGTCGATCAGGTTCGGGCGGTTGGTCGCACCGATCACGACGACCGACTGCATCTCCTCGATCCCGTCCATTTCGGCGAGGATCGTATTGACGACGCGCTCGGTCACCTGCGGCTCGCCCGACGTGCCGCTGCCGCGCGCGGGGACCAGGCTGTCGAGTTCATCGATGAAAATGATCGTCGGGGCGACCGCGCGGGCGCGCGCGAACAGGCGCGCGATCTGCTGTTCGCTCTCGCCATACCATTTGGAGAGCAGGTCCGACGATTTGATCGCGATGAAATTGGCGTCCGATTCGCGCGCCGCCGCCTTCGCGAGCAGCGTCTTGCCGGTGCCCGGCGGGCCATAGAGCAGGAAACCCTTGGCCGGGCGGATGCCGAGACGGCGAAAGGCTTCGGGGTGCTTCAGCGGCAGTTCGATACCCTCGATCATCTTGTCACGCGCCGCGTCGAGCCCGCCGATGTCGCTCCAGCGGGTCTTGGGCGCCTGCACCATTACCTCGCGCATCGCCGACGGCTGGACGCGCTTCAGCGCATTGTTGAAGTCGGCGCGCAGCACGCTGAGTTCGTCGAGCACCTCGGACGGGATGGTCCCGTCCTCGAGGTTCAGCCTGGGCATGATCCGCCGCACCGCCTCGATCGCCGCTTCGCGGGTCAGCGCGGCCATGTCGGCGCCAACGAAGCCAAAGGTCGTGCGCGCCAGTTCGTCGAGGTCGACATCGTCGCCCAGCGGCATACCGCGCGTGTGGATACCCAATATCTCGCGCCGTCCCTTCTCGTCGGGGACTCCGATCACGATCTCGCGGTCGAACCGGCCCGGCCGCCGCAGCGCTTCGTCGATCGCGTCGGGGCGGTTGGTCGCGGCGATCACGACCAGGTTGGTGCGTGGCTCCAGCCCGTCCATCAGCGTGAGCAATTGCGCAACGAGGCGCTTTTCGGCCTCGCCATGCACCTGTCCGCGTTTCGGCGCGATCGAATCGATCTCGTCGATGAACAGGATCGACGGCGCCGCCTTGGCCGCAGCCTCGAAAATGTCGCGCAGCCGCTTTTCGGATTCGCCATAGGCGCTGCCCATGATCTCGGGCCCGTTGATCAGGAAGAATTGCGCCTCGCTCTCGTTCGCGACGGCGCGGGCGAGCCGCGTCTTGCCGGTTCCCGGCGGACCGTGCAGCAGCACACCGCGCGGCGGATCGACGCCGAGGCGGCGAAAAAGTTCGGGATAGCGCAGCGGCAGCTCGACCATCTCGCGCAGCTGGTCGATCGTCTCGCCAAGGCCGCCCAGATCGTCATAGGTGACGTCGGTGCGACGCGCGTCGTGCGGTTCCTGATATTCGGGGAGCAGCTCGACCTCGGTATTCTCGTCGATCGTGACGACGCCCTTGGGACTCGCCGACACGACGAGCAACCGCACCTCGGCCAGCGCATAGGCCGGGGCGTTGAGCATCTGGCGCAGTTGCGGCGGCATGTCACCGGCGGAAACGCGCTGCTGCCCCGCGGTCGCGACCGTATCGCCCGCGACGAGCGGGCGGCCGAAAAAGCTGCGCTTGAGCGCGTTCGCCGAGCCTTGCAGGCGCAGATTTTCCTGCGCGGGCGCAAAGACGACGCGCGTTGCCGGGCGTGTTTCGACGCGGCTCAGAACCACCATATCACCCGCGCCAGCGCCGGCGTTGGCCCGCTGCAGGCCGTCAAGGCGGATGACGTTCAGCCCCTCATCCTCGGGATAGGGCGCGACGACGCGCGATGCCGTGTCGCGCTTGCCGCTGATCTGCACGACGTCGCCTTCGCTGAGGCCCAGCTCGGCCATCGCCGCGCGCGGGATGCGCGCGATCCCGCCACCGCTTTCCTCCGCGCGGGCGTTCGCGACCTGCAATTTGACCTGTTTTTCTTTTACCACTGCTTCGGCCAAGGGGTATCTCCCGCAAAATGGTCAGAATGACGAAGATAGGACGACGGTTCCCGATTTGCGACCCCCGACTCCGGGCAATTCATGCCGCAGCGCACAAATTTGTGGCATGTCCGCGGCGCTCATGTCATCACCACCGGTCATCATGCCCCGCCTTCCTCCCCTCAGCAGCATGGAAGCCTTTCTCGAGGTCGCCCGCCACGGCACGGTCAAGGCGGCCGCCATCGAGCTCGGCCTGTCGATGCCCGCGCTGTCGCGCCGAATCCAGACGCTCGAACATGCGGTCGGACGCCCGCTTTTCAACCGCCACCATCATGGACTCAGCCTGACCGAGACGGGGCGGACACTGCAAGCCCAGCTCTCTCCCATCCTCGACGAGCTGCGCGCGGTCATCGCGCAGGCGGGCAGCCCCGACGCCTCGCTGCGCCTGCACCTCAACGTCCTGCCGCTCTTCGCCCAACAGCGGCTGTTCCCGCGCCTGCCCGAACTGCGACGCCAGCATCCCGAACTGCATATCGACATCGACACCATGTCGCATGCCGAGGCGCGGCTGGGCGACGGCATCGACGCGGCGATCGCGCTCGCGCGCTCAATCGATCCGGCGCTCTATGCGGCGCGGCTGGACCAGGACAAGGTATTCCCGATCGCGGCGCGCACGCTGACCGACGGCGACCGGCCGATCACCGTGCCCGAACAATTGCAGCGGATGACCGTGCTTTTGCACCGCGAAATGCCCGAAACCTTCACCGAATGGAAAAAGGCGATCGGCATGACCTATCTCGAACCCGCGGGGATCGACTATTTCGATTCGGGGCCGCTGATGCTCGAGGCGGCGGCGCAGGGCATCGGCATCGCCTTCATGCACGGCCACCATTTCGACGACGCGCACGACCCGCGGCTCGTCCGCCTGTTCGACTATGACGTGGACAGTCCCTACAGCTACTGGTTCGTCTGCCGCCCGCGCGCGCTTCGCCAGCCGGCGGTCAAATTGTTCCACGACTGGCTGCTCGCAGCGAGAATCTGACATTCCAGCGGGGAAAATGGTGCTGCTGGACAGGATTGAACTGTCGACCTCGTCATTACCAATGACGCGCTCTACCACTGAGCTACAGCAGCAACCGGGCCGCCACACGAACTGATGCGCACGGGGCAGGCGCGGCCTATGGCGGGGCGCCCTTCGCCTGTCAAGGTGCGAGGCTTGACGATCAAGCGATTTCGCGGGCATGGCCACAATGGTGAGCAAGCCGCCATCCCCCGCCGACCCCGAACGCGAACGCCGCTTGGGCGAAGCGCTTCGGGAAAACCTGCGCAAACGCAAAGCACAGGCCCGCGAGGCGAAGGGCGAAACGCCGTCTAAAGACTGACCGTCACCGTCACATCGTCGCCCTCGGCCAGCCCCTCGGCCTTGCGCACCGCCGCTTTCACGGGCAGCAGCCAGCCGCCACTTTCCCGGTGCGGAAAGACCGAGGTGTTCCAGACCGTGTAACCGATTGTCGCGCGCACTCTTGCCGATCCGAACCCGCGCCGCCCGTCGAGCCACTGTCCGCCGATCGCCGCCAGCCGAATGCCGTCGGCCGCCTCGCCCGTTATGGTCACAAAGAACCACGCGGCGGGCGCCGTCGCCGATTGCCAGCGCCACAGCGGCGTCGTGACGGTGAAGGATTCCAGCGCGTGCTACTTCGTTCCGACCCGGCGCACCGGCACCGGAATGTTGCAGATGTCGGCGCCCCCCGCAGGCCGGATGAAAAAGGGATCGCGACGATTGGCGCGCGCGTCGGCATATTTCGCAAAGCTCGCGCTCTCGGTCGACAGATATTCGAACCGGGGCTGTGCCGCGGCAGGCAACTCGCTCGCAATGCGCACAGACGCGATCGGCACCCGCTGCGCTTCCTCTTCATAGAAGCCGAGCGCGCCCGTCCCACGCGGCAGACTCGACAGATGTTCGATCCCCGCGACGACGCGGCCGACGAGCGCGATATTGCGGTCTAGATGACGCGGCGCATGACCGATCACGGTATAAAGTTCGGCGCCGCTGCCGGTATCGGGCGAAAGGTTGCGGCCGACGCCGACCATGCCATAGCAGTGAACGGGCCAGGCGGACTGTTCTTGACGATCAACGGCAATCGGCCAGCCCCTAAAAACAAGGGTCTCCTCGGCGAAGGGATCGCGCGGAATTGCCCACTTGACCGCCTGAACCTTCTTGTCTCCCGATTGACGGAAGGCAGCTAGCAGCCCGGCTTCCTCAGACTTCATTTTCGTATGCAATGCCGCCTGCAAATACTTGTCGAGCGGCGCTTCATATTCGCTCTCACGCACCGTCACCAAGCCATTCGGCAAAGCCTTCTTCTCCGTCGCATCGCCCCATTGCACGACATAATTGTCCTGAACGCGGTTGATGCTGGTGCCGTCCCACCAGTGCGCCGCGGCGAGCTTGCGGATATTGCCGATCCACCCCTGGCTGAAGGGCGCGGGCATCAGCTGAATGACGACGCGGCGCGCCTTGCCCGCTGCATCCGGCGCTAGGTCCATGACCAAAAGGTCCGAGGGCGCAATCGCGACCCAGTCCGCCGCGGGCGCCGCATCGACGATTTCCCCCGGCGACAGCGGCGTGGGGGGCGGCTCCTCAGCGGCGGCGGGAAGGGCAAGAGCGAAAGCCGCGGCGGCGGCGAGGAGGCGATGCGTCATGCGTCTATGTCTGCCACGGCCATCCCGCTTGCGAAAGCCCCGCCAACCGATTAGGGCGCGCCTTCCAGTGCAAGGATGCGGAGCGGTGGCCGAGTGGTCGAAGGCGCTCGCCTGGAAAGTGAGTATACGTCAAAAGCGTATCGAGGGTTCGAATCCCTCCCGCTCCGCCACCCCCTTTTCTTTCGACACGCAGCGACGCAACCGCGCTTCGTCAGGCGCGTGGAACGGGCGAATATGGCGAGAAACCCCTGCCTGACATGGCTTCGTTACAGCGCGGAAGGGAAATGGCGCACCCGGAGCGATTCGAACGCCCGACCCTCAGATTCGTAGTCTGATGCTCTATCCAGCTGAGCTACGGGTGCGTGGAGCGGTGCCTTTAGGGGCCTGTGCGGAGTCGCGCAAGCCCCTTTGGGCGATTATTTGCGCAGCGCCGCCTGCGCCGCGGCGAGCCGGGCTATGGGAACGCGGTAGGGTGAGGCGCTGACATAATCGAGGCCGGTTTTTTCGCAGAAATGGATGCTCGGCGCGTCGCCGCCATGCTCGCCGCAGATGCCCAGTTTGATGTCGGCGCGCGTCGCCCGGCCGCGCTCGGCGGCGATCTCGATCAGCTGTCCGACGCCCTCGACATCGAGGCTCACGAAGGGATCGGTCAGGAAGATGCCCTTGTCGACATATTGGGTCAGGAAACGCCCCGCGTCGTCGCGGCTGATGCCGATCGTCGTTTGCGTCAGGTCGTTGGTCCCGAAACTGAAAAACTCAGCCGTCTCGGCAATTTCGCCCGCCATCAGCGCGGCGCGCGGCAGTTCGATCATCGTACCGACAAGATAGGCGATCTCGCGGCCCTTTTCGGCGAACACTGCTTTTGCCTGCGCATCCACGACCGCCTTCATCAGGTCGAACTCGCGGCGCGTCGCGACCAGCGGGATCATCACTTCGGGGACCGGCGCCGCGCCGGTTTCGGCGGCGACGTCGCACGCCGCCTCGAAGATCGCGCGCGCCTGCATTTCGTAGATTTCGGGATAGGTCACACCGAGGCGGCAGCCGCGATGGCCGAGCATCGGGTTGAACTCGTGCAATTCGTTGGCACGCGCCTTGAGCGCCTCGATCCCCACCCCCGCGGCTGCGGCGACGTCGGCGAAATCCTCCTCGCGCGTCGGCAGGAACTCGTGGAGCGGCGGATCGAGCAGGCGGATCGTCACCGGCAGCCCCGCCATCACGCCGAAGATCGCAGCAAAATCGCCGCGCTGTTCGGGGAGCAGCTTGGCGAGCGCCGCACGGCGGCCCTCCTCGCTGTCGGCAAGGATCATCTCGCGCACCGCGGTGATGCGCGCGGCGTCGAAGAACATATGTTCGGTGCGGCAGAGGCCGATGCCCTCGGCGCCGAAGTCGCGCGCGACCCTGGCGTCCTGCGGCGTCTCCGCATTGGTGCGCACCTTCATCCGGCGCACCTTGTCGGCCCAGCCCATCAGCGTGCCGAAATCGCCGACCAGCTCGGGCATAAGCGTCGGCACCTCGCCGGCCATCACTTCGCCGGTCGACCCGTCGAGGGTCAAAATATCGCCCTCGCGCAGCTCACGCCCGCCGACGCGCAGCACGCGCGCGGCGCCGTCGATGCTGAGCCCGCCCGCGCCCGAAACGCACGGACGCCCCATGCCGCGCGCGACGACCGCCGCGTGGCTGGTCATCCCGCCGCGCGCGGTCAAAATGCCTTTTGCCGCGTGCATCCCGTGAATGTCCTCGGGGCTCGTCTCGACGCGGACGAGGATCACCGCTTCGCCCATCGCCGCGGCTTTCTCCGCACTGTCGGCGTCGAACATGATCTTGCCCGACGCCGCGCCGGGGCTGGCGGGGAGCCCCTTGGTCAGCACGTCGCGCGGCGCTTTCGGGTCGAGTGTCGGGTGGAGCAGTTGGTCGAGCGCGCCGGGATCGACGCGGCCGACGGCTTCCTCTTCGGTAATCAATCCCTCGGCCGCCATATCGACCGCGATCTTCAGCGCCGCCTTGGCGGTGCGCTTGCCCGAACGGGTTTGCAGCATCCACAGCTTGCCGCGTTCGACGGTGAACTCGATGTCCTGCATGTCGCGATAATGGGTTTCGAGCGTGTCGAAGACGCGGCCCAGCTCGGCGAAGGTTTCGGGCATCGCCTCTTCCATCGACAGCGGCCTGGCGCCCGCCCTCTCACGCGCGGCCTTCGTCAGATATTGCGGCGTGCGGATGCCCGCGACGACGTCTTCACCCTGGGCATTGATCAGCCATTCGCCGTACCAGGCGCGCTCGCCGGTCGCGGGATCGCGCGTGAACGCCACGCCCGTCGCCGACGTATCGCCCATATTGCCGAACACCATCGCCTGCACATTGACCGCGGTGCCCCATTCGGCGGGGATCGAATTGAGGCGGCGATAGACTTTCGCACGGTCGCTTTCCCAGCTCGCGAACACCGCGCCGACCGCGCCCCACAGCTGGTCCTTCGGTTCCTGCGGGAAAGGCGCGCCGGTTTCGCGTTCGACGATCGCCTGATATTGCTTGACCAGCGCCTGCCAGTCCTCTGCCGCCATCTCGGTGTCGAGATAAAAGCCCTTGTCTTCCTTGGCGATTTCCAGCGCTTCCTCGAACTCGGCATGGTCGAGGCCCATGACGACGTCGGCGTACATCTGGACGAAGCGGCGATAGCTGTCCCACGCGAAGCGCGGGTCGCCCGATGCTTCGGCGAGCCCGACGACGGTCTTGTCGTTGAGCCCGAGGTTGAGGACGGTGTCCATCATCCCCGGCATCGACACGCGCGCGCCCGAACGGACCGAGACGAGCAACGGGTCGACGGCGTCGCCGAAACGCTTGCCGGTAATCCCCTCGATATGCGCGATGCCCGCGGCGACCTCTTCGACCAGCCCGGCCGGAAATTGCTCGCCATTGGCGTAATAGGCGGTGCAGACGTCGGTGGTGATCGTGAAGCCCGGCGGGACCGGCAGGCCGATCGAGGCCATTTCGGCAAGATTCGACCCCTTGCCGCCCAGCAACTCCTTCGAACGCTCGGCCGTGGTGACCGCACCTCCGAACAAATGCACCATCTTCGTCATGTCTTACTCCTGCTGCCCCGGGGAGGAGGTTGCGGCTGGATAGGTATGCAATCGCACTTGGTCGATTCAGTTTTGCTTTGGTCTTTCCAGACTTCCCTACTCCGTTCGCATCGAGCGAAGTCGAGATGCCCATCGTTCCTGCTCGCCTTCCCGGTGTCTCGACTTCGCTCGACACGAACGGGATTTCAAATGTGGTCTCAGCCCTCTATCTTCGAGAAATCCGCAACGCCATGCACCGCGCCGGTAAAGCGCGCGAGCAGTCCAAGCCGATAGGCGCGCACCACTTCGTCGGGGTCGTTGACCATCACGCCCTCGAAAAAGGCGTCGATCGGCGCGCGAAGGCTGGCGAGGGCGGCCATGGCGTCGGTGAAGCGTTCGTCGGCGACGGCGTTGAGCGCAGCCGGTTCGGCGGTGTCGAGGGCTGCGAGGAGCGCGGCGTCATGCACCGTCATGCACTCCGGCGAAAGCCGGAGCCCAGGAGTGCCTTCCTCCAACACCTGCGCTGCCCCGCCCCGGGTTCCGGCTTCCGCCGGAACACTGGCTTGTTTCAAAATGTTCGCTGCACGCTTGTAACCCGCGAGCAGGTTGGTGCCGTCCTCGGTCGCCATAAACGCCTGCAACGCCTTCACCCGCGCAAGCAAGCGAACCAGATCATCCTCGCCGCCGAGCGCGAAAACCGCGTCGATCAGGTCGTGCCGGACGCCGGCTTCGCGCTGCTGGACTTTGAGGCGGTCTGCGATGAAGTCGCGAACTTCATCCATGAAAACTGTGGCAAGGCCTGCGGAAATTGCAGCATCTTTCGTTGCGTAGGCATCAGGATATTCCCGCTCATCTACGATGTCCTGATCGACAAAGTATCGACGTGCTGCAGCCAGCCAAGTCCCAATATCTCCGCGTAACGAGCTTCTGACCGTTAGCGCAATGATACCCAATCCAGCGCGGCGCAAGGCAAAGGGGTCTTTCGACCCGGTCGGCTTCATATTCTTCATGAAGAAGCCAGCAATCGTATCCAGCTTATCCGCCAACGCCACAGCCACCGTCACCGGCGCGGTCGGGACGTCATCGCCCTGCCCGACCGGCTTGTAATGGTCGCGGATCGCGTCGGCGACCGCTTGCGGAAGCCCTTCGGCGCGGGCGTAATAGCCGCCCATCAGGCCCTGCAATTCGGGGAACTCGCCGACCATTTCGGTGACGAGGTCGGCTTTCGCCAGCTCGGCCGCCTGCCGCGCGAGCGCTGGGTCGCAATTCGGGACGATGCCTTCGTTCGCCAGCCATTCGGCCAGCTTCGCAACGCGCTCGACCTTGTCCGCGACCGTCCCCAGCTTTTCGTGAAAGGTGATCCGGTCCAGCTTCTTCGCGTGATCCGCCAGCTTCGTCTTGCGATCCTGTTCCCAGAAGAAGCGCGCATCCGACAATCGCGCCGCCAGCACCTTCTGGTTCCCCGCCACAATCTCCGCGCCGCCGTCGACCGCATCGATATTCGCGGTGCAGACAAAACCGTTCGCCAGCTTCCCATCCGCATCGTTCACGACAAAATATTTCTGGTTCACCCGCGCGGTCAGCTGGATCACCTCCGGCGGCACCGCCAGGAACGCCTCGTCGAAGCGCCCCAGAAGCGGCACCGGCCATTCGGTGAGGCCGGCATTCTCGATCACCAGCCCCTCGTCCTCGACGAGGCTCAGCCCGGCGTCGGCCGCGGCCTTGGCGGCGCCGTCGCGGATGATACGCGCCCGCTCCGCATGGTCGACGATGACATGGCATGCGCGCAGCTTTTCCGCATAGTCCGATGCCGAGCCGATCGTGATCTCGCCCGGGCAGTGAAAACGGTGGCCGCGCGTTGCGAAACCGGCGGAAATCCCCCCAACTTCACATGGAATCAGCGCTTCGCCAAAGATCGCGACGATGCCCGACAGCGGGCGCACCCAGCGCAGGCTTTCGCTGCTCGCACTGTCCCTGCCCCAGCGCATCGACTTGGGCCAGGCAAAAGCGCGGACGATCGCGGGGATCGCCTCGGCCAGCACCTCGGCGGTCGCGCGGCCCGGCTTGTCGATCACGGCGAACCAGACGCCGTCGCGGTCTTCGAGCTGGTCCTGCGTCAGCCCGGTCTTGCGCAGGAAGCCTTCGAGGGCCTGCGGCGGCGCGCTGGTGCGCGGGCCTTTGAGTTCCTCGCTGACGGCTGCGGTCGCGTCGGGCAGGTCGCGAGCGATCAGGGCAAGGCGGCGCGGCGTCGACCAGATGGTCAGATCGCCGACCACGATACCCGCGGCGCTCATCTGCGTCCGGAACAGCTTTTCTAGCTCGGCGCGCGCGCCGGCCTGCATCCGCGCGGGGATTTCCTCGCTGCGCAGTTCGAGAAGAAAATCGGTCATGCCAAATCCCCCGATCCCCAAACCCCGTTCGCATCGAGCGAAGTCGAGATGCCGCGAAGGACAGCGCTAGGCCGCTGCGTGTCTCGACTTCGCTCGACACGAACGGAGAAGAGGACGGCGGAACAACGATAGGCCATCACAGCGTCCACCCCGGATAGTTTTGGGTCCAGCGTTCGGACTGGCTGTCGATCCATGCCTTGCAGCTGCCTTTTGCGAGGTCGCGGACGCGGGCCATGTAGTTGGCGCGTTCCTGCACGCTGATCACGCCGCGCGCCTGGAGCAGGTTGAACAGGTGGCTCGCCTCGATCGCTTGGTCATAGGCGGCCAAGGGCACCCCCGCATCGATCGCCCGCTGGCATTCGGCCTCGGCGGCCTTGAAGCCCGCGAACAGCGCGTCGGTGTCGGCAACCTCGAAGTTCCATTTCGAAAATTGCCGTTCGTTTTCCAGAAACACGTCGCCATAGCTCACGCCCGGCACATCGCCGACGGGGTCGGAAAACCTGAGGTCGTACACATTGTCGACATTCTGGATATACATGGCGAGCCGTTCGAGGCCGTAGGTCAGCTCGCCCGCGACGGGCTTGCAGTCGAAACCGCCCATCTGCTGAAAATAGGTGAACTGCGTCACCTCCATTCCGTCGCACCAGACCTCCCAGCCCAGCCCCCACGCGCCGAGCGTCGGCGATTCCCAGTCATCCTCGACGAAACGGATGTCGTGGAGCAGCGGGTCGATGCCGATCGCGGCGAGGCTGCCGAGATATTGTTCCTGCAAGTCGGCGGGCGATGGCTTCAATATCACCTGATACTGATAATAATGCTGAAGCCGGTTCGGATTCTCGCCATAGCGGCCATCGGTGGGCCGACGGCTCGGCTGGACATAGGCGACGTTCCACGGCTCGGGGCCGAGGCTGCGCAAGGTCGTAGCCGGATGGAACGTCCCCGCCCCGACGCGCATGTCATAAGGCTGTAAAATCGCGCAGCCACGCGCGCTCCAATAGGCGTGCAGCGTCAGGATCATGTCCTGAAAGCTGAGGGGCTTTTTCCCTTCGACGTCGGCCACGACCGCCATTCCCTTCGCAGGTGCAAAAATCGCCGCCGCATTGGCCCAGCGACGGCAACGGGTCAAGCCGTTGCGACCGCATCCATCCGGACGCTGTCAGCCGTGCATCGCAAAATGTCATGTCTTGTTGACATAGTCAGCGAATCATGTCATTTAGTCAACAACACCTGACATCCGGTCAGGCGCGCATGATGGATTGCGATGAACAACCAGCTGAAAGTGCTGCGCGCGATGCGAAACTGGAGCCAGGCCGAACTGGCCGACCGGCTGGACGTATCGCGGCAGGCGGTGAACGCGATCGAAACGGGCAAATATGACCCGTCGCTGCCGCTCGCATTCAAGCTGGCGCGGCTGTTCGACATGCCGATCGAGGAGATTTTCGACGATGGCCACAAGGGACAGGACGATGGCGAATGACACCGGCAAATCCACCGCGCCGTCGATGACGGTCGTGGTCGCGATCGCCATCGCTACCGCGCTGTTTGCCGGTGGCTTTGCCGGTTTCAATGAGGCACGGATCGAGGCGGGAGACGCGGCCGTCGCGACATGGGCGGCACCGCTGATCGTCGTCGCGCTCGGCGTCGCCGCGCTCGGCCTTTACGTCCGGCGCCACGCCGACGGCTTTCGCACCTGGTCGCAGCGCAAGCGGCTCTATTGGGCAAGCCTGCTCTTTTCGGGTGTGATCGGCATGGTCGCCGCGATGCTGTTGCAGGAAGGACCCGGCGACGGGCTGATGAGCAACGAGGCGCTGTCGCCCAATGTGGCGATCGGCCTGTCGCTGCTGTGGGTCGTCGGGCTGGTGATCGCGCTCGCCCTTTATCACCGCGCGGTCGACGATCATGAGCGCCATGCCTATCATCAGGCGTCACTTGCGGGTTTCTACGCCTTCATCTTCCCCTGCCCCGTCTGGTGGGTGTTGTGGCGCGCCGACTTGGCGCCGCCGGTCGATGCCATGGCGCTTTTCGGTCTCGTTCTGATCGTCAACGCCGCCGTCTATCTCTGGTTCAAGTTTCGCTGACAGCTTTCCGCTTTCCCCCTCTGCACGCTTCGGGCCATAAGCGGCCCCATGAAAGGCAACGCCCCATGACGACCTGGTTCAAGATTCTCGCCTCCAGCTGCGCGATCATTCCCTTTGCGCAGTGCGCACTGATCCCCGGCGGCAATATCGTCCACGCGGCCGAAACGCCCCCCGCCCCTGTCACAATGGCGCCCGCGACCGCCGCCGAGACCGCCCCCGAGACCGCCGATGCCGACCCCGCGCTGTGGGTGGTCAGGGACGAGGACACGACCATCTATCTGTTCGGCACCGTCCATGTGCTGAAACCCGGCCTCAGCTGGTTCGACGAGGCGGTGAAGGATGCGTTCGACAAGTCCGACCAGCTGATGCTCGAACTCGTGCTGCCCGACGATCAGGCCGAGGTGGCCAGGACGATGCTGCCGCTCGCGATCGACGCGAACGGCACGACGCTGACCTCGCGGCTCGATGCCGAGCAGCTCGCGGCCTATCAGGCGGCGATGGCGAGCGTCGGCCTGCCTCCGGCGCAATTCGACATGTTCGAACCCTGGTTCCCCGCGATCACCCTGTCGGTCCTGCCGCTCACCAAATTGGGCTATGACCCCGAACAGGGCGCCGAAAAGCAGCTCACGCGCTTTGCCAGGGCCAGCGGCAAGCCGGTCGCGGGATTCGAAACACTGGGCGAACAGCTCGGCTTCTTCGACAGCCTGCCCGAAGCGCAGCAGATCGCCTTCCTCAATTCGGTGGTGAAGGATCTCGACAAGCTGGGGCCGACGCTCGACAGGATGGTCGTGCTGTGGGCGAAGGGCGATCCCGACGGACTCGCGGTCGCGATGAACGAAAGCCTCGCCGCAACGCCCGCGCTGGCGCAGACGCTGCTTTACGATCGCAACGCGCGCTGGGCCGACGCGCTCAAGGCGCGGATGGAGCAGCCGGGCACGGTGTTCGTCGCGGTCGGCGCGGGGCATCTGGCGGGCGAGAAAAGCGTGCAGGATTATCTGAAAGAGCGCGGCCTGACCGTAACGCGGGTCGATTATTGAGGCGGGCACCGGCCTCGCCCGACCAAGGGCGTCGCCGCATCGCGGCGGCGCTTTTGCCGGTGCTGCTCGCGGCATGCGGACCCGTCGAACCGGCGATGAAAGCCCGGCCCGCGATGTGGCTGGCGGAGGACGTCGATACGCGCATCTATATTCTGGGATCGATGCACGCGCTGCCGCGCGGCACCGACTGGGATGACGGCGCGGTTGGCGCCGCGATCGAGGCCGCCGATACGCTGGTAATGGAGTTGTCGCCCGCCGAGCTGGACGCGGCGGCCGATGCGTTCCGCGAGCTTGCGCCGCGCAGCACCCCGTTGGCCATCGAAGCGCGGCTGACCGGCAAGGCGCTGACGGGCTATCGCGCACTGGAGGCGCGCGGGCGGCGGCTGAACGGCGACGGGCTCGACGACTGGGCGGTGATGGTGCTGATCGGCCAGCGCGTCGCGCAGAATGCCGCGCTGTCGCCCGACGAGGGCGTCGAGACGCAGCTGACCGAGCGGTTCGAAGCCGCGGGCAAACCGATCACCGGGCTGGAGCGTGCGCGCGGGCAATTGATGCTTTTTGAAACGCTGGATCCCGCGACGCAGCGCGCGCTGCTGGTTCGCGCCGCCGAGGAGGCCGATACGGCAACGCGCGACGTGCTGGCGCTGACCGCAGCGTGGAGCCGCGGCGACGTCGCCGCGCTCGAAAAGGTCGTCAACGAGGACATCGACGCCGCGCCTGCCGCACGCAAGGCGATCATCACCGACCGCAACCGTCGCTGGACCGCGTGGGCGGCACGCCGGATGGAGCGGCCCGGCACCGTGCTGATGGCAGTCGGCGCAGGGCATCTGGTCGGCGCCGAGGGCGTGCCGGCGCTGCTGGAAGCGCGGGGGGTGCGGGTGCGGCGGGTGCAATAATCGGTCGAAACCGGTCGCCGCCGTCCCTTGCCGGCTGCGCCTTCCCGTCCCGCTTGCTTTTCCGCCCGTTCCCCGCTAAGCGCCGCGGCTTCCGTCATGGTCATCCCTGGAGGCGTGGCGGGCTGTGTAACTGTTTCTCGGAGAAATGATATGAGCGATCAGCTGACGCTGACGGCCGAGACGCGCGAACGCGGAGGCAAGGGAGCCTCGCGTGAACTGCGTCGCAATGGCCGCGTCCCCGCCGTCGTCTATGGCGGCAAGGAAGAACCCCTGATGATCCACGTCGAGGAAAAGCTGCTGATGAAGCAGCTGATGACGGGTCACTTCATGAACTCGGTCGTGATGATCGAGGTCGGCGGCAAGCAGATTCGCACGCTGCCCAAGGACGTCGCTTTCCACCCGGTCAAGGATCGCCCGATCCACGCCGACTTCCTGCGCATCGCCAAGGACGCCACGGTTCAGGTTGCGGTGCCGGTCGTGTTCCAGAACGAAGAAAAGTCGCCGGGCCTGAAGCGCGGCGGCGTGCTGAACATTGTTCGTCACGAGCTGGAACTTGTCTGCGACGCGGACAATATCCCCGACGAGATCGCAATCGACGTCACCGGCTTCGATATCGGCGATTCGATCCACATCAGCAATGTCACTCTGCCGAAGGGCGTCGAAAGCGCGATCACCGACCGCGACTTCACCATCGCCACCATCGTCGCCCCATCGGCGCTCAAGTCGAGCGACGGCGACACGACAAAGGATGAAGGCGAAGACGCTGCCGAAGGCGGCGACGAAGCCTAAACTATCCGGACCGCCCCTCCCCCATGCGGGAGGGGCGTTTCCACCAGACCCGGGAAAGGCAACGCCATGCAGCTCTGGGTCGGCCTCGGCAATCCGGGGCCCAAATATGCGATGCACCGGCACAATGTCGGCTTCATGGCCGCCGATGTCATCGCCGAAATCCATGATTTTCCGCCGCCTGTGAAGAAGTTCCAGGGCTGGTTGCAGGACGGGCGCATCGGCTCGACGCGCATCCTGTTGCTCAAACCCGGCACCTTCATGAACGAAAGCGGGCGCAGCGTGCGCGCCGCGCTCGATTTCTACAAGCTGGCCGCCACCGACGTCACCGTCTTTTACGACGAGCTCGACCTCGCGCCGATGAAGGTCAAGGTGAAACGCGGCGGCGGCGCGGCGGGGCACAACGGCATCCGGTCGATGATCCAGCATATCGGCGACGATTTCCGCCGCATCCGCATCGGCATCGGCCATCCGGGGCACAAGGACCGCGTGACCGGCCATGTCCTCGGCAATTATCACAAGAGCGAGATGGAACCGCTGGCCGACCTGCTCGGCGCGATCGCCGCCGAAGCGGAATGGCTGGCCAAGGGCGACGATGTAAGATTCCAGAGCGATCTGGCGCTGCGGTTGCAAGGGTGAGTTGGGGGCCGGTGGCGGCCAAAGGCGGACGTCGCGATCCCAAAGCCGCAGTCCAACCACCGATTTGGCACGCGCCGCCAACTAAGGCATGATGGCGTCCGAAAGGAGCCGTTCGCCATGCCGCATACCCCCAATCGCCGCGAAATCCTGGCCGGGGCCGCCGCGCTGTCCGCCGCCCCTGCCCTGCTCCACGCCGCGACGCCCGCGGGCGACCCGTCGCTGAAAGGCCGCACCATACTGATCACCGGCTGTTCGAGCGGGTTTGGGCGCATCGGCGCGCTCCACTATGCCCGGCTCGGCGCGAAGGTCATCGCGACGATGCGCGGGCTGCCGCGCCCCGAAGCCGAAAGCCTGGCGGCCGAAGCCGCGAAGGATAAGCTCGACCTCGATATCGTCGAGATCGACGTGACGAGCGATGCGTCGGTTGCGAGCGGGACTGCAAAGGCGCTCGCCATCGCGGGCGGGCGCATCGACACGCTGGTCAACAATGCCGGGATCGGCATCACCGGGCCGGTCGAGGTGCAGGATATGGAAGCGACGCAGCTCATCTTCGACACCAATGTTTTTGGCATCCAGCGCATGCTGCGCGCGCTGTTGCCACAGATGCGCGCGGCGAAGGGCGGGCAGGTCTTCAACATTTCGTCGCAGCTCGGGCGCGTCATCGTGCCGGGTGGCGGCCATTATTCGGCGACCAAGTTCGCGGTCGAGGCGCTGTCCGAGCAGATGGCCTATGAACTGGTGCCGCATGGCATCGACGTGACGGTGATCCAGCCGGGGGGCTATCCGACGAAGGTGTGGGTCAATCGCAACGCCTATACCGGGGCATTAAAGGCGCGAAGCGATGCGGCGCTGCTCGACGCCTATGCGCCCTTCACGCGCGGCATGGGGACCGAGGACGGCAGCGGGCGCAGCGCCGATCCCGCCGACGTGCCGCGCGCGATTGCCGAGATCATGGCGATGCCCGCGGGCAAACGGCCGCTGCGCCGCGCGGTGCATCCGGGGACCAGGCCGCAGGAAGCGATCAACCGCGTGTCGGCCGAGGTGCAGCTCGCGTGGCTGGGCGGGTCGCCGACGCTGGGACCACTGGTCAAGGCGGTCCACGACTGAGGCGCGGGCGGGCCTATGGCGTCCGTTTGGGCGGCGGCGGCGGCGATCCGTCAGCGGTCTGCGACATCAAGGCGACACACATGGTCCGGTGGACCGGATGCCGCCCGCACGCGACCCCGACAAAGCGGTGTGTCGGGCGAAGCAGGCTGAACCGGTGGCCGCGGTCGGGGACGCCATCGTCGATCAGCAGCTGGTCGACGACGCCTTCGGGCGTGTGGTGGCCATAGGTGATGACTTCGTTGACATAGGGGCCGCCGCCGCGGGCGCGCATCCGTTCGCCCGGTCCCTGCCCCCGGGTATAATGGCCGACCGCGCCCGATCGCGACTGGACCGCGACATGATCGGCGGCGGCGCGGGCGAGCAGGTCGCTCCACGCGAGTTCGGGCAGCGGTTTTTCGCGGCGAAGTTCGCGGATCGCCTCATCGACCGCGACGACGCCTTCGCGCGTCAATATGTCGATCTCGCCCTCTTCGGCGCCGCGCAGCCGCCGCCCTTCGAATCGCGGGCGATAGTCGCGCAGGAAATCGGCATAGGCGGCGGGATTGCTGCGAAGGCGGTTGAGTTCGGCGAACACGCCTGCCTCGAACCGGTCGGGGGCGGCGCGGGCGGCGGTCGCGCCCAGCGCGAGGAGGAGAAGGACGGCGGCGATCGGGCGCGAGGGCTTCATAGGCCCGCGATAAAGCGCCAAGTCTGAACGCTGCGCAACCGCAAAGACTGGCGCGCCGCGCGACTTGGCGCTAGGGGCGCTGCGACGCCGGGGTCCTCCGGCCGGATGGAGTTTTTATGGGTTTCAAATGCGGGATCGTCGGGCTGCCCAATGTCGGCAAGTCCACCCTGTTCAACGCGCTGACCGAAACCGCGGCGGCGCAGGCGGCGAACTATCCCTTCTGCACGATCGAGCCGAATATCGGCAATGTCGCGGTGCCCGACGACCGGCTCGACAAGCTGGCGGCAATCGCGAACAGCAAGAAGATCATCGCGACACAGCTCGCCTTCGTCGATATTGCGGGCCTCGTGCGCGGCGCGTCGAAGGGCGAGGGGCTGGGCAACCAGTTCCTCGGCAATATCCGCGAGGTCGACGCGATCGTCCATGTGCTGCGCTGTTTCGAGAATGACGACATCCAGCATGTCGAAAACAAGGTCGACCCCGTCGCCGATGCCGAGACGGTCGAGACCGAACTGCTGCTCGCCGACCTCGAAAGTCTGGAAAAGCGCCTGCCCGCCTTTGTCAAAAAAGCGGCACAGGGGGACAAGGAAGCGAAGATCGCCACATCGGTGCTGGGTCAGGCCCTCGACCTGCTGCGCGAAGGCAAGCCCGCGCGGCTGGTCGAACCCGGCGACGACGAGGAAGCCCGTGTGCTGCGCACCGCGCAGCTTTTGACCTCCAAACCCGTGCTTTATGTCTGCAACGTCGACGAGGGCAGCGCGGCGAACGGCAACGCCTTTTCGGAAAAGGTGTTCGCCAAGGCTGCGGCCGAGGGCGCGCAGGCAGTGGTCGTTTCGGCGGCGATCGAGAGCGAACTGGTGACGATGGACATGGCCGACCGGCTGGAGTTCCTGGCCGAAATGGGCCTGAAGGAAACCGGCCTCGCGCGCGTCATCCGCGCCGGGTATGAGCTGCTCCACCTCATCACCTTCTTCACCGTCGGCCCGCGGGAAGCGCGCGCATGGACCGTGCATCAGGGCGCGACCGCGCCCGAAGCCGCGGGCGAGATCCACAGCGATTTCCAGAAGGGCTTCATCCGCGCCGAAACGATCGCCTATGACGATTATGTCGCGCTGGGCGGCGAAGCCCGCGCGCGCGAAGCGGGCAAGCTGCGCGCCGAGGGCAAGGCCTATGTCGTGCACGACGGCGACGTGATGCATTTCCTGCATAGTTGATCGCGAGGCTGACCAAACTTCGTCATTGCGAGGAGCGTAGCGACGAAGCAATCTCCAGCGATGCACCCTGACGCTCAGCCCGCAGTTTACATCATGACCAACCGGAAGGGCGGCGTGCTATACACCGGCGTCACGTCGAATCTTATCGGTCGTGTATGGCAACACCGGGAAAGCGGACCGGCTTTTCTGCGCGCTATCGATGCGACAAGCTCGTTTGGTTCGAAGTACATGGTGACATGCATTCAGCTATCAGCCGCGAGAAGCAGATCAAGGCGGGATCGCGTGCCAAGAAAATCGCTCTTATTGAAGCCGGCAATCCAGAGTGGCGGGACCTGTTTCCTGAACTAACCGGAGAATAGGCTGATAGCTGGAGATTGCTTCGTCGCTCTGCTCCTGGCAATGACGGATGCTTCAGGGCTCGAACGCCGCCATAATCGGGCACGGCCCCGTCTCGCTCGCGGCGCATTGATCGGCGAGGCGCGCGAGAGCGGCGCGCGTTGCGGTCATCTGGGCGATCTTGGCGTCGAGCGCGTCGATGCGCTGGCGCGCGAGGGCGCGGACACGGGCGCGGTCGTCGCTCTGGTCGAGCGCGAGCAATTCGCCGATCTCGTCGAGCGTGAAGCCCGCTGCCTGCGCCGCGCGGATAAATCTAAGCCGTCTGAGATCATCATCGCCATAGCGGCGCACGCCGCCGCCCCAGCCGTCGCCGCCGCTGCGCGCGGGCGTGCCCATCAGGCCGCGGCGCTGATAATAGCGTATCGTCTCTACCCCGACATCGCCCGCGGCGGCCAGTTTGCCGATCGTCATCTGCATCGCTTGACTCCGTACCATGGTACGGATGCTATAGGAGGGGCATGACAAAACAGGCAATCCTTCATCGCATGGTCATGCCGGGGCACATCTGCCCCTATGGCCTCAAAGCCAAATATCTGCTCGAGCGCCGCGGCTATAGAGTCGACGACCGCTGGCTGACGACGCGCGAGCAGACCGATGCGTTCAAGGCGCAGCATGGCGTCCAGACGACGCCGCAGACCTTCATCGACGGGGTGCGGATCGGCGGTTATGACGATCTGCGCCGCCATTTCGGGCTGAAGGTCGCCGACCCCGATGCGGCCAGCTATACGCCCGTGATCGCGCTGTTCGCGATGACCGCGCTGATGGCGCTGGCGGCGAGCTTTGCCGCCTATGGCGATGCCTTTACGCTTCGCGCCGCCGAATGGTTCATCTCTTTCAGCATGATGGTGCTCGCGCTGCTGAAATTGCAGGATGTGGGCAGGTTCGCGACGATGTTCCTCAATTACGACCTGCTCGCGCGCCGCTGGGTTCCCTATGCGAGCATCTATCCCTTTGCCGAGGGGCTGGCGGGCGTGTTGATGACCGCGCACGCGCTGCCCTGGCTGTCGATCCCGCTGGCGCTGTTTATCGGCGGCATCGGCGCGGTGTCGGTGTTCAAGGCGGTCTATATCGACCGGCGCGACATCAAATGCGCGTGCGTCGGCGGCAGCAGCAAGGTGCCGCTGGGCTTCGTGTCGCTGACCGAAAATCTGATGATGGTCGCGATGGCGCTGTGGATGGCGCGCATGTGGGTGTGAGGACGTCGCCGAACTGTCATTGATGAAACGCAGAGCTGGGCTATCGAGGGGCATCGATTCGCCCCGACGGAGCCCAGCCCATGTACAACCGCCGCCATTTCCTTGCCGGAGCGACGCTCGCCGGGCTTGCCGCGCCGGCGATCGTCCGCGCGCAGGGTATCTTGCGCGACTTTCCCTTTCAGCTTGGCGTCGCGGCGGGCGACCCGGCGAGCGATGGTTTCGTCATCTGGACGCGCCTCGCGCCCGAGCCGATGGAGCGCCACGGCGGGATGCCGCTGACCAATGTGCCGGTCGAATGGGAGGTCGCCAGCGACGGCGGCTTTCGCGACGTGGTGGCAAAGGGCACCGCGCTGGCGCGCCCCGAGCTGGCGCACAGCGTCCATGTCGAGGTCGCGGGATTGCAGCCCGATCGCCCCTATTATTACCGTTTCACCGCCGCGGGCGAACGCAGCCTGCGCGGGCGCGCGCGGACGCTTCCCGCGCCCGGCGCGCGTGTCGATGCGCTGACGTTCGGCGTCGCGGGATGCCAGCATTTCGAGTCGGGCTTTTACGGCGCCTATCGCCACATGGCGCGCGAGGATCTGGCCTTCGTCTATCATTATGGCGATTTCATCTATGAATATCGGCAGGATTATCTGTTCGACGACGGGCTGCCGATCCGCCCGGTGCGCCAATATGCGCAACGCGCGCTGTTCGACCTGACCGATTTCAGAACTGCCTATGCGCAGACCCTGCTCGACATCGACCAGCAGGCGGTGCGGTCGGTCCACGCGCATCTGTCGAGCTTCGACGATCACGAGATCCGCAACAATTGGGTGTCCGACCACGACAATTGGAAATTGGGGCTCGACAAGGAAGACCCCGATGCTGCGTCGCCCGAGATTTTCATGCTCAAGAAACAGGCGGCGATGCAGGCGTGGTACGAACATATGCCCGTGCGCCGGTCGCTGTTGCCACGCGGCGGCATGGTCGCGGCGCACCGCGAGCTGCGTTATGGCGACCTGATGGCGATGCAATTGCTCGACACGCGGCAATATCGCGACGACCAGCCATGCGGCGACGGCTTCAAACCCGCCTGCCCCGACGTGTTCGCCAGGGACCGGCAGGTGCTCGGCAAGGTGCAGGAGGAATGGCTGGCGCGCAATCTGGCGCGCGGCGGCGCGACGTGGAACGCGCTGGCGCAGCAGGTGACGATGATGTCGCTCGACCGGCGGCGGCGGCCCGAAGAGAGTGAAAAGATCGTCAACCTCGACAGCTGGGCAGGTTATGAGGTGGCGCGGACGCGGATGTTGTCGCGCTTTGCGGGGCTGAACAACAATATCGTGCTGACCGGCGACGAGCATCAGAATTTCTGCGGCGATCTGGTGCTGAAGGACAAGGTCGTCGGCGCCGAGTTTGTCGCGACATCGATCTCCAGCGGCGGGGACGGCAGCGACAAGCGCGTCGGCACCGACGAATGGCTGGCGCGCAATCCCGAACTCAAATTCGCCAACGACCAGCGCGGTTATCTGGTCTGTGAGGTCAATCGCGAGGCGTGGCAGACGCACTTCATGGTCGTCGACAAGGTCTCGACGCCGGTGAACAGCCTGTCGAAACGCGCGACGGGCGTGGTCGAACGCGGCGTTGCGGGCGTGAAGATGGCGTAAGCCGCCCGGCGGGCCTCATTTTCGGCCGAACAACCGTTCGACATCGCCCATCGCCAGCTTTACCCAAGTCGGGCGGCCATGGTTGCACTGGCCCGAATGCGGCGTGACCTCCATCTGGCGGAGCAGCGCGTTCATCTCCGCGACGCTCAATGTGCGCCCCGCGCGCACCGACCCATGGCACGCCATCGTCGCGGCGACCAGTTCGAGCCGTTCGTTGAGGCCGAGCGCGGCGTCATAGCCCGCCAGATCGTCGGCGATGTCGGTGACGAGCCTGTGGCAATCAATCGCCCCCAGCATCGCCGGGGTCGCGCGCACCATTACCGCACCGGGGCCGAAGCGTTCGAGCTCGACACCGAGCGCGGCGAGCCCATCCGCCGCGGCCTCCAGCCGGTCGCACGCGGGTTCGTCGAGTTCGACGACTTCGGGGATCAGCAGGCCCTGCGACGGGACCGCCTGCCCCGCCATGCCGCGCTTCAGCGTTTCGAGCACCAGCCGCTCGTGCGCCGCATGCTGGTCGACGATGACCAGCCCGTCCTCGGCCTCGGCGACAATATAGGTTTTCGCGATCTGGCCGCGCGCGATGCCCAGCGGATGCGCCTCGGCGGCGGGCGGCGGCGTCGCCGCGACCTCGGCGCGCCCGGCGAGCGGCGCGGGCGCGGTGAAGGGCATCAGCCGGTCATAGACGCGCGCAACGTCGGCCGCGGGCAACGATACCTCGGCGGCGAAGGGATGCACCGCCGCGCCGGCGCGCCGGTCGAAGAGGAATCCCGTCGCCGGCGGCGGCGCGACGGGTTCCTGCTGCCACGCCGCGAGCGCCGCCTCGGCGGGCTTCTGCACGCTGCGAAAGCCATGTTCGTCGAGCGCGCGCCGGAGGCCCCCGACGATCATCCCGCGAATGAGCTGCGGATCGCGAAAGCGCACCTCGGTCTTTGCGGGATGGACATTCACATCGACCTCGCCCGTCGGCACGTCGAGAAACAGCGCGACGACCGGGTGCCGGTCGCGCGCGAGCAGGTCGGCATAGGCGCCGCGCAGCGCGCCGACGAGCAGCCGGTCCTTCACCGGGCGGCCGTTGACGAACAGATATTGATGGTCGGCAATGCCGCGATTGTAGGTCGGCAGGCTGATGACGCCGCCCAGATGCACCTCGCCGCGGTCGAGGTCGACGCCGATGCTGTTCGCGGCAAGGTCGCGACTGGTGAGCGCGGCGACACGCCCGACGCGGTCCTGCCCGCCCTGCACGTCGAGCACGCGGCGGCCGTCATGCTCAAGCGTGAAGCCGACGTCGGGGCGCGCCATCGCGAGCCGCCGCACGACATCGAGGCAGGCGGCATATTCGCTGCGCGCGCTGCGCAGGAACTTGCGCCGCGCGGGGACGCGCGCGAACAGATGCTCGACGATCACGCGCGTGCCCTGGCCAAGCGCCGCCGGGCCTTCGGCGACGACAGCGCCATTGTCGACGACGCGCCGCCAGCCGTCGCCGCCCGCCGTCCGGCTTTCGAGCGTCAACCGCGCGACGCTGGCGATCGAGGGCAGCGCCTCGCCCCGGAAGCCCAGCGTCGTCACCGCCTCGATCGCGTCGTCGGGCAGCTTCGAAGTCGCATGGCGTTCGAGCGCGAGTACCATGTCGGCGGCGGTCATGCCGCAGCCGTCATCCTCGACCTCCAGCCGCGCTATGCCGCCTTCGGCGATTCGCACCGCGATGCGAGTCGCCCCCGCGTCGATGGCATTTTCGACCAGTTCCTTGAGCGCCGCGGCGGGTCTTTCGACCACTTCACCGGCGGCGATCCGATTTACGAGCGTTTCCGGCAGGCGGCGTATTGACATGGGGCCTGTCCTAGCGCAGTCGGACGCAAATCGCGACCCACCCGCACAGCCCGATCTTCCCGTCCAGCCCGCCGCCCTCGGCCGAGCCGGAGTCTTCCCCAGATTTGGTCCTGTTGTCGGACGGCAACGAGCAATTTATGACGACGGTGGGCGGCCCGTTCGGACGCCGCGCCGTCGATGACAGGAACTATAGCTGATGTCCTTCTTTTCCCGCTGGTTCAAATTCAATTCGCAAGACATGGCCATCGACCTCGGCACCGCGAACACGGTCGTCTATGTGCGCGGCAAGGGCATCGTGCTCAACGAACCTTCGGTCGTCGCGGTCGAGACGCTGAACGGGATCAAGCGGGTCAAGGCGGTCGGCGACGACGCCAAGCTGATGATGGGCAAGACCCCCGACAGCATCGAGGCGATCCGCCCGCTGCGCGATGGCGTGATTGCCGACATCGACGTCGCCGAACAGATGATCAAGCATTTCATCACCAAGGTGCACGGCGGCAAGCCCAACGCCTTCCGCAGCCCCGAAATCGTCATCTGCGTTCCCTCGGGCTCGACGAGCGTCGAACGCCGTGCGATCCGCGACGCCGCATCGAACGCGGGCGCGAGCGAAGTGTGGCTGATCGAGGAGCCGATGGCCGCCGCGATCGGCGCCGACATGCCGGTGACCGAACCCATCGGGTCGATGGTCGTCGACATCGGCGGCGGCACCACCGAAGTCGCGGTGCTGTCGCTTCGCGGTCTCGCTTACACCACCTCGGTCCGCGCCGGCGGCGACAAGATGGACGAGGCGATCGTCTCCTATGTCCGCCGCCACCATAATCTGCTGATCGGCGAATCGACCGCCGAACGGATCAAGAAGGATTTCGGCATCGCGCGCATCCCCGCCGACGGCGTGGGCCTGACGATCCACATCAAGGGCCGCGACCTCGTCAACGGGGTGCCCAAGGAAATCTCGATCAACCAGGCGCAGATCGCCGAGGCGCTGTCCGAACCGATCGGCACGATCGTCGAGGGCGTGCGCATCGCGCTCGAAAACACCGCACCCGAACTCGCCGCCGACATCGTCGATCAGGGGATCGTGCTGACCGGCGGCGGCGCGCTGATCGCCGAACTCGACGAATTGTTGCGCGATGCGACCGGCCTGCCGGTGACGGTCGCCGACGATCCGCTGACCTGCGTTGCGATCGGCACCGGTCGCGCGATGGAAGACCCCGCCTTCCGCGGCGTGCTCCAACAAGCCTGATCGGGTAGCATCGCGTCGTGGTCCGCCCGGCACATCGACGTCCGGGGCAATCCCGAAAGGCCCAGTACAGCCTGTTCGTCGCCTATGTCATCGCGGTGACCGGCGCGGTGGCCGGGCTGTTGCTCGCGATATTGTCGGTCGCCGATCCCGTCGGCTTTGCCCAGCTGCGCATCGCAAGCCAGGAACTCGCCGCACCGATCGCGCGCGGGACGCGCTCGGTCATCGGTTCGATTTCGGGCATCGACGACAGCGTCGGCGCCTATGTCGCCGCAGGATCGCAGAACCGGCGGCTGCGCAAGGAGCTGGCCGACACGCGGCGCCAGCTGGTCGCGACCAGTTCGCTCCAGGAAGAGAATCGGCAGCTCAAGGCACTGCTCAAGCTCCAGGAAACCGACAAGACCGCGCTCGCCAACGGCTATCTGCTCACCTCGACCTCGACGAGCAGCAGGCGCATCGCATTGCTCAGCATCGGGCGCAATCTGGGCGTCGCCGCGGGCCAGCCGGTGCGCGGCGCCGACGGGCTGATCGGCCGCGTGCTGACCGCCGGGCCGTCGGTGTCGCAGGTGCTGTTGCTCACCGACGTCGACAATATCGTCCCCGTGCGCCGCGCGCGCGACGGGCTGCCCGCGCTCGCCAGCGGTCGCGGCAACGGCTATCTTGACGTTCGCACGCTCAATATCGCGAACAATCCGTTCAAGCCCGGCGACATCCTGGTCACATCGGGCACCGGCGGCCTCTATCCGCCGAACATCCCCGTCGCGATCGTCGTGCGGCGCCAGGACGACGGCGCGCTCGCGCGTCCGCTCGCCGACCCCGGCAAGGTCGACGCCGTCGCGGTGCTGCGCCCCTATACCCCCGACAATATCGAGGCGGCGGGTCGCCCCGGTCCGGCCGCGCTCCCTGTCGCCGCCGCGCCATGAACCGCAAGGGTCCGCGCCTTGGCGAACCCGCCTCGCTGTGGCGGATGCGGATCGTGCCCGTGGCGAGCGTGATGCTCGCCTCGGCGCTGCCGCTGATGCTGCCGCTGATCGCCAGTTCGCCGGTGCTGCCGCCGGTCGGCCTGCTGTTTTTCCTCTGCTGGCAATTACTGCGCACCGAAATGTGGCCGGTGTGGGTCGGGCTGCCGCTCGGCCTGTGGGACGATCTGTTCAGCGGCGCGCCGATCGGCACCGCGGCCGGACTATGGACGCTCGCGAGCATCGCCATCGCTTATTCGTCGCAGCGCATTTACTGGCGCGGTTTCTTTCACGACTGGGTGATCGCCGGGCTGTTGATTGCGGCGATCCAGTCGCTCGCCGCGCTCATCACCCACCCCGATGCCGATACCGCGCATGTGCTCGGGCTGGTCGTGCCGCAGATCGTCATTTCGGTGTTGCTGGTGCCGCTGATCATGCGCCTGACCGGCAAGTTTGACAACTTCCGGCTGAAACGCCGATAAAACTGCGCACATGTTCAACAAGAAGCACCCGCCGATCACCGAAGCGTGGAGGGGTCTCACCTTCACCCGCCGCGCGCTCGTCGTCGGCGGCGCGCAAGCGGCGGTGGGTGTCGCGCTGGCGGCGCGCATGGCTTATATCTCGGTGATCGACAACGACCGCTATGTGCTTGAATCGGAAAGCAACCGCGTCAATCTGACGCTCATCCCGCCGCGCCGCGGCTGGATCGTCGACCGCAATGGCAAGGCGCTCGCGAACAACCGCGTCAGCCTGCGCATCGACATCATTCCCGACCGTCTGCACAATCGCGAGATGGTGCTGGGTCAGCTCCGGACGCTGTTGCGGCTCGACGGCGACACGATGGAACGCATCAACCGCGACCTCAAGGCCGCATCGGGGTTCCAGCCCGTCGCGATCAAGGAGAATATGACCGAGGCCGAATATAGTTCGATCCTCGTCCGCCTGCCCGAACTGCCCGGCGTCGCGCCGCAGCGCGGCTTTGCCCGCAACTATCCGACCGGCGCCGCGGTGGGCCATCTGATCGGCTATGTTGGGGCGCCCAATGCCGAAGAATATGAGAAAGCGAAAGATCCGCTCTACATCACGCCCGGCTACAAGATCGGCAAGGACGGGCTCGAAAAATATTTCCAGGAAGTGCTGAAGGGCAAACCCGGCGCGCGGCGCGTCGAGGTGACTGCGCGCGGCAAGGTGGTGCGCGACCTCGACACCCAGCCCGACGTGCAGGGCAAGACGGTGCATCTGACGATCGACGCCGACCTGCAGGAATATGTCGCACGGCGCATGGGGCGCGAATCGGGTGCGGCGGTCGTCATCGACTGCCGCAACGGCGACATCCTCGCCTTCGTGTCGATGCCGAGTTTCGACCCCAACAGCTTTTCCGACGGGATCAGCAGTTCGGAATATGCCTGGCTGCGCGCCGACGATCACCAGCCGCTGATCAACAAGGCGACGCGCGGGCTCTATCCGCCCGGATCGACGCTGAAACCGATGGCGGCGATCGCGGCGATCGACCATGGCGTCGACCCCGGCGAGCGCCATACCTGCATCGGCGGCTATCGGCTCGGCAGCCGCTTTTTCCGCTGTCTCGGCACGCACGGCAGCATCGACATGCCGACCGCGATCGAAAAAAGCTGCAACAGCTATTTCTACTGGCTGGCGCACCGGCTGGGTTACGACGCGATGGCGCCGACCGCGCGGCTGCTGGGGCTGGGCGAGGAGTTCCGGCTTGCGGGCAGCAATCAGCGGTACGGCACCATCCCCGACAGCGCATGGAAACGGCGCAAATATGATCAGGAGTGGACCGCGTCGGATTCGCTGAACGCGGTGATCGGCCAGGGCTATGTCAGCGTCAATCCGCTCCAGCTTGCCGTGATGACCGCGCGCATCGCGTCGGGCCGGCGCCTGTATCCGCGTCTCGTCAACCGGCAGTTCACCAACGAACCCCTGCCCTTCTCCGCCGAAGCGCTGGCGGTGGCGCGCGCGGGCATGGACCGCGTCGTCAACGGCGCGGGCACCGCGGTGCGCAGCCGCCTGCCGCTCGACGGCATCACCATGGCGGGCAAGACCGGCACCGCACAGGTGCGCGGGCTGGCGTCGGGTTCGCGCGGACAGGGCGGCGCGTGGAAATATCGCGACCACGGCCTGTTCGTCGGGTTCGCGCCGGTCGACAATCCGCGCTACGCCACGGGCATCGTCATCGAGCATGGCATGGGCGGCAGCCGTGCCGCGGCGCCGGTTGCGCGCGATTTCATGACCTTCCTCTTCGACCGCGAAAAGGGAATGGAGGCGCTCGAAACGCTCGAGGCCGGTTGGGGCGGCACGATCGGCGAGCGCATGGAACGCGACTATGCGGCGTGGAAAGCGGGGGCGTCGAGCGATCCCGATCCGGGCGTTCCGCAATGATCCCCGTCCCGCCCGCGATCCGGCGCGTTCCGTGGAAGCTGATCGCCATCCTGTGCGGTATTACCGGGTTCGGCCTGCTCGTCCTCTATTCGGCCGCGGGTGGCAACTGGTCGCCCTGGGCGTGGCAACAGGGGGTGCGTTTCCTCGTTTTCCTCGGCGGCGCGCTCGTCCTTGGCCGCCTGCCCCTGCGGATTTTCGAGGATTTTTCCTACCTTGCCTATATCGGCGTGCTCGTCCTCCTCTTTGCGGTCGAACTGCTGGGCTTCGTCGGCGGCGGCAGCCAGCGATGGCTCAACCTCGGCTTCATGAACCTCCAGCCATCGGAGCTGATGAAGGTCGCCATCGTCGTCGCGCTGGCGCGCTTCTATGCCCAGCTTCCGCCCGCCAGCACGCGCAGCCTTACCGCGCTGTGGCCGGCGCTGGTGATGATCGGGCTTCCGGCGGCACTGGTGATGCTGCAACCCGATCTCGGCACCGCGCTGTCGATCTGTGTCGGCGGGGTGATCGTGATGTTCGTCGCGGGCCTGCCGCTCTGGTGGTTCGGCAGTACGGCAATCGCTGGCGTCGCGGCGCTGCCCATCCTCTTCTCCTTTCTCCACGATTACCAGCAACGGCGCGTGCTCATCTTCCTCGACCCCGAAAGCGACCCGCTGGGCGCGGGCTATCACATCAGCCAGTCAAAGATCGCGATCGGATCGGGCGGGATCGGCGGCAAGGGCTTCCTCAACGGATCGCAAAGCCACCTTGACTATCTTCCCGAAGGGCACACCGATTTCATCTTTGCGACGATGGCCGAGGAATGGGGGCTGATCGGCGGCCTTGCGCTGCTCTTCGGCTTTTTCCTGCTGCTCCGCTGGTCGACGCGCGTTGCGCTGAAGGCGCGGACGCGCTTTGGCCAGCTCACCGCCGCGGGGCTGACCATGACGATCTTTTTCTACATCGCGATCAACCTGATGATGGTGATGGGCCTCGCCCCCGTCGTCGGCATCCCGCTCCCGCTCTTTTCCTATGGCGGGTCGTCGATGCTGACGATCATGACGTGCATCGGCATCATCCTCGCGATCGAAAACGACAGCAAGACGGGCCCGCGCCGCTTGCACTGACAAAAAATTTCCGCAAGGCCATTGCCAAGGATGCACCGCCATGATAGCGGGCCGCTCTCTTCACGGCGCAGGGGGATTTCCCCCGCATCGCGAAGGCCGGAAACCGGCAGATGGACGCATAGCTCAGTTGGTAGAGCAGCTGACTCTTAATCAGCGGGTCCTAGGTTCGAGCCCTAGTGCGTCCACCATTTTTCCACAGCAAAACCAAGCACTTACGCGAGAGCGATATTCGCTCGCCCGTGTGGTCCGCGCAACTCTCTAGCGCATTTCTAGCAGCTTAGCCCTTTCGCAACAGCGCCCCGCACCCGAAGGAGCGAGGCGCTGGCAGCGTCAGGACAGAAGGAGTTGAGCCCCCGCTGCTGGCTCCGATGTTCTTAACGAGGGTCGATTGCCTTGACCTCGGACGCGGAGGGCGCTGCCGCGTCACCGTCTCGCCGGGTCCGGTTCCCGTCACGCGAGGCGGCTTTGTCGTTCGGTTCCTTGCACGATGAGCAGAGGCGTACACTGACCACGTCCTCCGAGAAGTAGGGTCAGTTCGTATCGCCGCCGCGCCATCGAGCCTCCATCGCAATGGAGAGCTTGAATCACGCAGGCCGCCAAACCTCAAGACGGTTTATGAGTTTACGGCCCAAACACCTAGGCCTTGAGCTTCTCGAACGGCACATCCTTGTCCATCCGCACTTCGCCGGGCATGGCGAGCACACGTTCGGCGATCTGGTTGCGGAGAACTTCGTCCGCGCCCCCGGCAATACGCATCACCGTCGAATAGATATAATCATACTGGACGTCGCCGGTGGCGCTATCGCCCGGCTCACCGGCAATTCCGGCGAGGCCGCGCAGTTCAAGCGCCAGCCCGTTGGTCCGCTGGTATCGACTGGCATAGGCCAGCTTGACCATCCCCGCGAGCGCGCCGGGATTTTCGCCCTTCGACACCATCGTGCGCAGCCTTGCCTGAAAGAAACGCTCCCCCTGTTCTTCCGCCAGCGCTTCGGCAAGTTGTTGCCGCACCGCGCCATCGTCCAGCATCGTGCCGCCATGGCCGTCCGGCGTTGCCGCCGCATAATCGAGCAGCGTTGCGACCCCGCTGCGATGCGCGCCCGATCCCAGCCGTTCGCCCATCAGCACGGTCATGCAACAGGCCCAGCCCTCGCCTTCCGCGCCCAGCCGATTGGCGTCGGGAATGCGAACGTCGGTCAGGAATGTCTCGTTGAATTCGCTGGCCCCTGAAATCTGGCGGATCGGCCGCGTTTCGATTCCCGGCGTCTTCATATCGACCAGAAAGAATGTCAGCCCCTTGTGCTTCGGCACACCGGGGTCGGTTCGCACCACCAATATCCCCCAGTCGGTCAGATGCGCCCAACTCGACCAGACCTTCTGGCCGTTGACGATCCAGTCGCCCGAACCATCGTCGGCACGAACCGCCTTGGTGCGAAGCCCGGCAAGGTCCGATCCCGCCGCGGGTTCGGAGAAAAGCTGACACCAGGTGATCTCGCCCTTCAGCGTCGGTTCGACGAATCGGGCCTTTTGTTCCTCGGTGCCGTGCCTTGCGATGACCGGCAGCGCCATGCCGGTGCCGATCGAAACAAATGGTCCCTTGGGCAGGTGATAGCGACCTTCTTCTTCGGCGAAGATCACTGCCTCGATCCCCGAAGCCCCGCGCCCACCAAGCTCCCTGGAAAAGGTCAGGCCCGACCAGCCACCTTCATATAATTCCCGAATCCACGCCCGTCCGCGCGCCGCTTCTTCGGTGTCCGACATTTTCGCACCGGGCGGGATTTCATGCGCCGGGGCGTGGGCGGCGAGCCAGGCGCGCGCTTCGGCGCGAAAGGCGGCTTCTTCGGGGCTGTCGTTGAAATCCATTATCCTGCCCTCCTCAGGCCGCCTGACCCTGGCGCCCGGGCTGCGCGGCGAGCAGCCGGTTTGCCCAAAAACCCCGATTGCCGAGATGCACCGCAAGCATCCGTTCGCGGCGGTAATAGAAGTGACAGTTGGCTTCGAACGTATATCCGATGCCGCCGTGCACCTGAAGATTCTCGCGGGCCGCCATCTCGAAACATTTGATGCCCGAAAGCCGCGCCGCCGCCGCCGCCGCAGGCAGGTCATCGGGTGAGGATTGAGCCGCCCAGCCACCGAAATAGGCGTTCGACCGTGCAAGCTCGGTCGCCACCGCCACATCGGCCAGCTTGTGTTTGATCGCCTGGAAACTGGCGAGCGAGCGACCGAAAATCTGGCGCTCCAAGGCATAATCGCGGGCCATGTAGAGACAGGCTTCGGCAGCGCCCGCAGCTTCAAATGCGGCCTGGACCGCGGCCTGATCGATCAACCGGTCGAGCTTTCCGCGGCCCGGCATCGGATCGGCCATCGCCGCATCGAAGTCGAGGCGATAGTGCGGGCGGAGCTGGTCGAAGCTGTCGAGCTTAGTCCGCGTCACCCCCGGCTGATCGAGCTCGACGAGCGCGAGATCGCCCCCCGCGACGAGCACCACCGCAATATCGGCGATCCCCGCATCGGCGACGGGGAACTTGCTTCCCGACAGCTTGCCGCCTTCGAGTCGCGCACCCGTCGCAAAGACCGGCCCTGGCCCCTCGGCATAAGCGAAGGTCGCCACCGCCTCGCCCGACGCGAGCCGTGGCAGCCAGGCCGCTTTCTGCGCATCGCTCCCCGCGAGCCGGATCGCTTCGGCTCCGAGGATGATCGAACTCATGAACGGCACCGCGGCATTGGCGGCACCCAGCGCCTCCATGATAACGCCGAGGTCGAGTGCGCCGAGGCCAAGTCCCCCATGCTCTTCGGGGATCGCCGCCCCCAGGAACCCCATTTCGGCGAGCGCGCGCCACAGGGGCTCGTCCCAATCCGCGCCCGAATCGATCAGCTGGCGCAAGCGATCGAAGGGCGAGAGGTCGGCAAGCAGCGCGCGGGCTTGCTCGCCGAGCATTTTCTGTTCATCGCTGAGGTCGAAATTCATCGGAAGGCTTGCCCTGTTGTTGCGATCCGTGTCATAGCGAGTTGTATAACTAGGTCAACCATGACAAACACCGGGAAGGAGTCGCTGGCTATGCAATATGAAACCATCCTGGTCGACGTCGCCGATCATATCGCGACGATCACGCTCAACCGGCCCGAGGCGCTGAACAGCTTCACGCGGCAGATGATGGCCGAATTCGAGCATCTGTGGAAGCGGGTCGCGCGTGACGACAGCATCCATTGCTGCGTGCTGCGCGCTGCCCCCGGAAAGGCATGGTGCACCGGCGTCGACGTCAAGGAATCGCAGAAGCCGGGACAGGCGGTCGTCGATCTCGATAACATCTGGCATTGCGAAGATCCCGGCATCTATCTCGGCCCCAAGTCGATGAACTGCTGGAAGCCGGTGGTCGCGGCGGTCCACGGCATGGCGGCTGGCGGCGCCTTTTATTGGCTCAACGAGAGCGACATCATCATCTGCTCCGAAGACGCGACTTTCTTCGATCCGCACGTCACCTATGGCATGACGAGCGCACTCGAACCGATCGGCATGACCTATCACATGCCGCTCCATGACGTGCTACGCATGGTGCTGCTCGGCAACGACGAGCGGATCGGCGCGGGGACCGCGCTGCGCATCGGGCTGGTCAGCGAGATCGTGCCGCTGGGCGAGTTGTGGCCGCGCGCACACGAACTCGCCGCCGCCATCGCCGCGAAGCCCCCGGCAGCGACGGCGGGGTCACTCAAGGCGATCTGGCAATCGCTCGACCTTCCCCGCTCGGTCGCGCTGCAGCAGGCGCTCAAATATTGCCAGATCGGCAATCCGGCGGGCGTACCGCAGGTCGACCGCGCCGCCCTGATGGCCGACAAGGCCAAGAAGTTCACCATTCGCTGACGCGATCGGAAGGGAGCGCCGGCCGATGTCGATACTCTATGACGAGGGACAGATTGCGATCGCCGCCGAGTCGCGCCGCATATTGGAGGCGCGGGTCAGCACCGAAGCGCTGTTGCCGCTGCTCGAGGTGCAGGACCGGATCCACGATCCCTTCTGGGATCTCGCGCGCGAGCAGGGCTGGACCGGCGTCGCGCTGCCGGAACGCTATGGCGGGCTCGGGCTTGGCTTGATCGAGCTCGGCCTCGTGGCCCTGCAGGCGGGGCGCAGCCTCTCCGGCGCGCCCTTCCTCACCGCAAGCTACGGCGCCGCCCGCGCGCTTCTCGACCATGGCAGCGACGCGCTCAAGAACGAGTGGCTGCCGCAGCTCGCGTCGGGCGCAGCAATCGGCGCGGTGGCCTTTGCCGAAGGGCAGGAGGTGATCGGACGGGGCGTTGCCTTCGATCACGGCAGTCTGTCGGGCGGGAAATCGGCGGTCGCCGGCGGAACGCGCGCCGATGTCGCCATCGTGACCGCGAGCGATGGCGGCGAGACGATACTCGCACTCGCCCCGATCACGGGCAGCCGCCGCGATGCCGTGGAGAGCTTCGACAACAGCCGCTGCTATGCCGATATCGGCTTTTCGGCGACGCCGGCTGTCGAACTCGCGCGCGGCGCTGAGGCCGAACGGGCAGCGCTGCACATTCTGGCGACGCAATCGGTCGTCACTGCGCACGAACAGGCCGGCGGCGCCGAGCGCCTGCTCGAGATCGGACGCGATTATGCGCTGACCCGCCGCGCGTTCGGGCAGCCCATCGGCGGCTTCCAGTCGGTCAAGCACCGGCTCGCCGAAATGTACGCGCAGGTCGAGCTGGCACGCGCCGGCGCCGCTCATGCCGCGTCGCGCGAAGGCGAAGCCGATTTCATCATCGCCGCTGCGGCGGCGCGGATTCAGGCGACCGAAGCCTATGACAGCGCCGCGCGCGACTGCATCCAGATCCACGGCGGCATCGGCGTCACCTGGGAAGCGGGGCTTCACCTTCACATGCGCCGCGCGCGCAGCCTCGCGATCGAGCAGGGCAATCTTTTCTTCTGGGAGGATGTGCTCGTCGATCGCCTGAGGGAGCAAAGACGATGACCGACATCGAAGCCTATCGGCGCAAGGCGCGCAGCTGGCTCGAGTCCGTGGCGCCGCGCTATGGACGGGCGGCGCGCGCGGGGTTGAGCGAAGAAGAGGATCTGGCGCTCGGGCGGGCTTATCTCAGGGAACGCCATGCGGCGGGCTATGCCGGGATCAACTGGCCGACTGAGTATGGCGGTCAGGGACTCGGCCATATCGAAAAGGTCGCCTTCGACACCGAAGAGATGCCGTTCGGCATGCCGACCGCCTATTTCAGCATCTCGCTCGGCATGCCGGTCCCCGTCCTCATGCGCTTTTGCGAAGACAGGCAATGGGTGCGCGAGCGCGTGCTCAAGGCGCTCACCGGCGAGGAAATCTGGTGCCAGCTTTTTTCGGAACCGGCGGCGGGGTCGGACCTCGCCGGGCTGCGCACGCGGGCCGAGCCTGACGGCAACGGCTGGAAGATCAACGGGCAGAAGGTCTGGACGAGCTGGGCGCAATATAGTGACTATGGCGTCATCGTCGTGCGCACCGACCCGACGGTGCCCAAGCACAAGGGGCTCACATACTTCTGGGTCGATATGAAGGCGCCGGGCGTCACCGTGCGCCCGATCAAGCTCGCGGGCGGCGACAGCCATGTCAACGAGGTGTTCTTCGACGATGTGAAGGTCGGCGACGATCATCGCATGTCGCCGGTCGGCGGCGGCTTTGCGGTCGCGATGGCGACGCTGATGATCGAACGCTATGTCGCGACCGACAGCGCGGGCTTCGGTCCGCACCTCGACCTGTTCGTCGATCTGGCGAAAGAGATGAAGCTGAACGGCCGCCCCGCGATCGAGGACGGCCGCATCCGCCAGCAGATCGCGCGCAACTATGCGATGCGGAGCGCGCTCGATGCCATCACCACCCGCGCGATGCGGATGATGCAGGCGGGCATGGAACCCGGCCCCGAAGGCTCGCTCAACAAGCTCGTGTCGGTGCGTTCGCGCCAGAAGCTGTCCGAACTCGCGCTCGACCTGCAGGGCACTGCGGGTCTCGCCTTCGATGCGCACGCCCCGGTCAAGCAGGACTGGGGCGTGAGCTGGATCAACGCGCCGACGGGTCGCATCGCGGGCGGCGCCGACGAAATGCTGCTCAACACGATTGCCGAAAAGATCCTCGGACTTCCGCAGGATTACCGCCCCGACAAGGGCGTCCCGTTCAACCAGATTCCCGCCTGATCACAAGGATATCAGACCATGGCCGAAGCCTATATCATCGACGCCGTCCGCACCCCGCGCGGGATCGGCAAGCCCGGCAAGGGCGCGCTGTCGCATCTCCACCCGCAACATCTCGCCGCAACGGTGCTGAAGGCGATCAGGGATCGCAATAATCTCGACACCAGGACCGTCGACGACATCATCTGGTCGACCTCGACCCAGCGCGGCAAACAGGGCGGCGACCTCGGCCGCATGGCAGCGCTGTCGGCGGGTTATGACATCAAGGCATCGGGAACGACGCTCGACCGCTTCTGCGGCGGCGGCATCACCTCGGTCAATCTCGCCGCGGCGACGGTGATGAGCGGCATGGAGGATTGCGTCGTCGCGGGCGGCACCGAGATGATGAGCTACACCGCCCAGCTCGCGGCCGAAGAAGCGAATGCCGGGATCAAACCGCTCGGCATGGGTGCGGGCCACGCGGCGCTCGACGAGCTTCACCCGCAGTCGCATCAGGGCGTGTGCGGCGACGCCATCGCCGCAATCGAGGGAATCGACCGTGCCGCCGTCGATGCGCTCGCGCTCGTCAGCCAGCGGCGCGCCGACCGTGCGATCAAGGAGGGTCGCTTCGCCAAATCGCTGGTGCCCGTGCTCAACCCCGACGGCAGCATCGCACTCGACCATGAGGAGTTTCCGCGCCCCGAAACCACCGCCGAAGGTCTCGCCGCGCTCAAGCCGAGCTTCGACGCGATCGCCGATTTCGACTTGGGCGGCGGCGTGACCTTCCGAAAGCAGATTCAGCGGCGCTATCCGGGGCTGGAGTTTCGCGGCGTCCACCATGCCGGAAACTCGTCGGGGGTCGTCGACGGCGCTGCGGCGCTGCTCGTCACCTCGAAGGCCTATGCCGACAAACACGGCCTGAAACCCCGCGCGCGCATCGTCGCCTACGCCAATATCGGCGACGATCCGACCTTGATGCTCAACGCCCCGGTCCCCGCGGCGAAGAAGGTGCTCGATAAGGCGGGGCTCACCAGGGACGACATCGACGTCTGGGAAATCAACGAGGCTTTCGCCGTCGTTGCGGAGAAGTTCATCCGCGACCTCGACCTGCCCCGCGACAAGGTCAACATCAACGGCGGCGCGATGGCGCTCGGCCACCCGATCGGCGCCACCGGATCGATCCTGATCGGCACCGCGCTCGACGAGCTGGAACGCTCGGGCGGTCGTTACGGCCTCGTCACCATGTGCGCCGCAGGCGGCATGGCGCCAGCGATCATCATCGAGCGGATCTGACCGGCTTTCCTGCGGGAGAATAGGAAATGGCTTTCAAGACGCGGATTACGGAGATGCTGGGGATTGCGCATCCGATCGTCCAGGGGGGGATGCAGAGCGTGGGCTATGCCGAACTGGCGAGTGCGGTGTCGAACGCGGGCGGGCTTGGCATATTGACCGCGCTGACGCAGCCGGACCCTGGGGCATTGCGCGCCGAGATCGAGCGCTGCCGCGCGATGACCGACAAGCCGTTCGGCGTGAACCTGACTGTATTTCCGACGATCAACGCCCCCGACTACAAGGCCTATGCGCAGGCGATCATCGACGGCGGGGTCAAGATCGTCGAGACCGCGGGCACGCAGGCGGTGCGCGAGATATGGGAGATGCTGAAGCCGCACGGGGTCACCATCCTCCACAAATGCACCGCGGTGCGCCACGCGCTGTCGGCCGAGCGCGCGGGCTGCGACATCATTTCGATCGACGGCTTCGAATGCGCGGGCCACCCCGGCGAGGACGATGTTCCCGGCCTGATCCTGATCCCGGCCGCCGCCGACAAGGTGAAGATCCCGATGCTCGCCTCGGGCGGCTTCGGCGACGGGCGGGGGCTCGTCGCGGCGCTGTCGCTCGGCGCCGAAGGCATCAACATGGGCACACGCTTCTGCGCGACGGTCGAGGCGCCGATCCACGACAATGTCAAACAGGCCTATATCGACAATGACGAGCGCGGCAGCTTCCTGATCTTCCGCAGCCTGAAAAACACCGCGCGGGTCGGCAAAAACGCGGTCAGCGAGGAGGTCGTGCGCCGCCTTTCGGTTCCCGGCGCCACCTTCGCCGACGTGGCCGAACTGGTCAACGGCAAGGCAGGTCGCGAACTGCTCGAAACCGGCGACCTTTCCAGGGGCGTGTTCTGGGCCGGAATGGTCCAGGGGCTCATCCACGACATCCCAACATGCCAGCAACTCGTCGAACGCATCATCAAGGAAGCACAAGATATCCTCGACCAAAGACTCGCCGGGTTCAGAAGGTAGAGGCGGGAGCCGGGAGGAGCAGGCGCCGGGACGCGGAAGACGTGAACCAGTCCTCCGCAGCCTTTCCCTGGAAAATCGGCACGAACTCCAGCCTGCTTGAAAGAACTCAAAGCCTGATCCGAAACGGTCAGGAACAGTTTCATGATTTTGCGATCGATCCCTTCTGACGCCGCATCGCAAGGGCATGAAGTCGCGTGAGATAGTCATGAATCAGACGCCAACCGCGAACCCGTCAGCGGCGCGATTACCGCCAAGCCTGCGTCATATGCCTGCTGGAGATCATCGGCGTCGTCCGACGATAGGGAGATAGAGCGGCGCCTCATCGCGCCCTGCCATGCCGGAGCCATGGCGCCTGTTTGCTTGCACCCTCCCCCTCCCCCCGCTATGCCTGCTTGACGTTCACGTTAAGGGAAAGGCTCTCCGTCCATGCGTTTCGAAGGAACCAGCGCCTATATCGCCACCGACGACCTCAAGGTCGCGGTCAACGCCGCGACGCTGCTCCGCCGCCCCCTTCTCGTGAAGGGCGAACCGGGCACGGGCAAGACCGTGCTCGCCGAGGAGATCGCGAAAGCATTCGACGCGCCGCTGATCACCTGGAACATCAAATCGACGACCAAGGCGCAGCAAGGGCTTTACGAATATGATGCGGTGGCGCGCCTGCGCGACGGGCAACTTGGCGAAGAGCGCGTCCACGACATCCGCAATTACATCAAGCGCGGAAAATTGTGGGAAGCCTTCACCTCGCCCAAGCTCCCCGTTCTGCTGATCGACGAGATCGACAAGGCCGACATCGAGTTTCCGAACGATCTGCTCCAGGAGCTCGATCGCATGGCCTTTCATGTCTATGAGACCGACGAGACGATCACCGCCCAAGAGCGCCCGATCGTCGTCATCACCTCGAACAATGAAAAGGAGCTGCCCGACGCCTTCCTGCGCCGCTGCTTCTTCCACTATATCAAATTCCCCGACCGCGACACGATGGCGGAAATCGTCGAGGTCCACTTCCCCGGCATCCAGAAGACGCTGGTGAGCCGCGCGATGGACATTTTCTACGACGTTCGCGAGGTGCCGGGGCTCAAGAAAAAGCCGTCGACGAGCGAACTGATCGACTGGCTCAAGCTGCTGCTCGCCGAGGATATGCCGCTCGAAGTGCTGCAGAACCGCGATGTCGGCAAGGCGATCCCGCCCTTGCACGGCGCCCTCCTCAAGAATGAGCAGGATGTGATGCTATTCGAAAAGCTCGCCTTCATGGCGCGGCGCCAGGGGGGCTGAGCGCTTGGATACCGCTGCCAAGAACAGGGCCGTGCTGCAACATGCCTTCGCCGAAACCGCGAAGGGTAATGGTCGCCCCTTTGTCGAGATGATGGCTGACGATGTCGTATGGACGATCATCGGCACGACGAGCTGGTCGCGCCGCTATTCGGGCAAGCAGGCTGTGATCCGTGACTTGCCGGGTCCGCTCGCCGCCAATTTTGACGGGCCGAATATCGTTACCGCCGAGCGCTTCATCGTCGAAGGTGATCTGGCGGTCGTCGAGGGACGCAATCACAGCACCACCAGGCGCGGCGAAGCCTATGCCAATCGCTATAGCTGGACGTTCCGCTTCCATACCGGAAAAGTGGCGGAGATCACCGAATATACCGACACCGATCTGATCGCGCGGGTGCTCGACCCGCTCCCTGCTCAGAGCTGATAGGCCACCTCGACGTCGCCCCAGCGGCGGCCGCCGATGATCGCGGGCATATAGACGTTGCGCACGGTCAGATAATTGATCCCGTCGCCTTCCTGGCGATAGACGGTCATGAAAAAGGGCGCCGTGCTGCGCTTCGCGGCCGCATCGGTCTCGTCATACAGGATGCGACCGTTGCGGCAGTGGGCGGTGTCATGTTCAAGGTCGCCGGTCGGCGCGCGCGAACAGTCGGTGATGTGCGTCGGCAGAAAGCCGTTCATGTCCCCGGCGGACGACATCTTGATCTCGGGATGTTCGGCGACGATGCGGTCGAACAGCGGCCGCCAGTTGGCGTCGGCCCAGTCGCACAAACTGGTGCGAAAGCGTTCGGGGTTCGAGTTGGGCACGCGCACATAATCGGTGTCGAACAATTGCTCCATCGTCAGTTCGCCGCGCGCCAGCGCGCGTTCGGCAATCGCGACAAATTCGTCGCGCACCTTGGCCGCGAGCGCGACGATCGCCGAATCCTGCGGGCTGACCCCGGCGGAGATCACCGCATTGAACATGCGGTTCGACACATGCTCCATCGTCAGGATCGAATCGCGCGTGCCTGCCAGCGTCGAACTATTATCGCGCACCGATGTGACGACGCGGTCGAGCGCCTCGCGCACCTTGGCGCCGTTCGCATGGACCATCGCGCTCGATTGCGCGATGCGGTCGCTCTGGTCGTCGAGCAGCGCGACGAGGTGCGTCGCATCGTGAAGCGCGTCGGTGATCGTTTCGAACTGCGCCTCGGCGCGGCTCGACTGTTCGACCCCCGACTGGATTTCGGTGACCAGCCCGCCCGCTTCGGCGGCGAGGCTGCCGATCGAGCGGCGGATTTCGTCGGTCGCGCCGCGCGTATTCTGCGCGAGCTTCTTCACCTCGGCGGCGACGACGGCAAAGGTGCGGCCGGAATCGCCCGCACGTTCGGCCTCGATCGCGGCGTTGAGTGCGAGCATGTTGGTCGTCTTGGCGATCGATTCGATCGACTGGCTGACCTGCTGCACCTGTTCCATCACCGCGGCGAAATTGGTGACATGCGTGCCCAGCCGCGCGATCAGGTCGATCACCGAGCGGAACTCGCTGACCGCCAAATTGACCCGCTCGGCGCCGGCGTCGAGTTGCTCGCGCGCGCGCGCCGACAACAGCTTCGCTTCGTCGGTCGAATCGGCGATCTGGCGCTGGTCGGCCTCGAGGCCGACGACATATTCCTCGAGCCGGCCAAGCTCGGCGATCTGGCGGTCCATCTGGTCGGTCGCGCGCTTGATCCGCCCCGCGGCATCGCTGCACCCCACCGCCAGCTCACCGCAATCGCTCGCAACCGACTCGTCGAGGATCGGCGCCGCCGGATTGATCGGATCATATTTCATTGGCTTGCCCACATCGCAGAATGATCGCGAAGCTATGCCGAACATTGGTTAACGGGGCGTCAACGGGTGAAGGCGCGGACGTGGCGGCTTCGGGGTGACGAGCGGACGCAAGCAGACGCCCCCTTCATCACCGAATAGCCGTTTTCCGGGTAGGCGCGGCAATGATTTATCCTGCCGGATGACGCCGTCGCCCGCCTCGACATACTTCCCCGGATTGCCGCCATTCGCCATCGTTCGGACGCTCTCTTTCCGTAAACGTAAAGTGATTGCGCCCGCGTCCCTGACAGGATAGTCCTGCCCCATGTTTTTCGGCTTCCTCGACGAGCTTCGCGCCGCGGGCATTCCCGCCAGCCTGAAAGAGCATCTGATGCTGCTGGAGGCGCTCGACCGCGAGGTCATCGACCGTACCCCCGAACAATTCTATTACCTCTCCCGCGCCATCTATGTGAAGGACGAGGGCCTGCTCGACCGCTTCGACCAGGTGTTCAACAAGGTTTTCAAGGGGCTGCTCACCGATTACGGCCAGAACCCCGTCGACGTGCCCGAAGAATGGCTGAAAGCCGTCGCCGAGAAATATCTGACCCCCGAAGAGATGGAAGCGATCAAGTCGCTAGGCGACTGGGACGAGATCATGGAGACGCTCAAAAAGCGGCTCGAGGAACAGCAGAAGCGCCATCAGGGCGGCAACAAATGGATCGGCACCGGCGGCACCAGCCCCTTTGGCAATTCGGGCTACAACCCCGAAGGCGTGCGGATCGGCGGCGAGAGCAGGCACAAGCGCGCGCTGAAAGTCTGGGAAAAGCGCGAGTTCCAGAACCTCGACAACACCAAGGAACTCGGCACCCGCAACATCAAGATCGCGCTGCGCCGCCTGCGCAAATTCGCGCGCGAAGGCGCCGCCGACGAGCTCGACATTCCCGGCACGATCGACGGCACCGCGCGGCAAGGCTGGCTCGACATCAGGATGCGCCCCGAACGGCGCAATGCGGTCAAGCTGTTGCTCTTTCTCGACGTCGGCGGCTCGATGGACCCGTTCATCAAGCTGTGCGAGGAATTGTTCAGCGCCGCGACGAGCGAGTTCAAGAATCTGGAGTTCTTCTACTTCCACAACTGCCCGTACGAAGGCGTGTGGAAGGACAATAAGCGCCGCTGGTCCGAACGGCATCAGATGTGGGACATCCTGCACAAATATGGCCATGATTACAAAGTTATCTTCGTCGGCGATGCGTCGATGAGCGCCTATGAGATCACCCATCCCGGCGGCAGCGTCGAACATTTCAACGAGGAATCGGGCGCGGTCTGGCTCCAGCGGATCACCCATGTCTATCCCGCTGCCGTGTGGCTCAATCCGGTGCCCGAGGCGCATTGGGGCTACACCCAGTCCGTCAAGCTCATCAAACAGCTGATGAACGACCGCATGTATCCGCTGACCCTCGCCGGCCTTGACGATGCGATGCGCGAGCTGACGCGAAAGCATTGAGCGAGGCGGCCTGATTAGGCCGTGACGATTTCAAGCTGATCCCCTAATCCCGTTCGTGTCGAGCGAAGTCGAGACACCCTGAAGGCGTGCGCTGCCGATGGGTGTCTCGACTTCGCTCGACACGAACGGATTTCATAAGTTCCGCTAGGCCCTCATGATCGACCTCCCCCTCGTCACCATCCTGCTCCTAACCGGCTTCATCAACCTGATCGGTGCGCTTGCTTATGCCGCGCGGATCGCCGGGGTGCGGACGCGGCGGATTGCCATGTCGTTTGCGCTGTTCAACATCCTCGTGCTGTTTTCGCGCACCTCGAACAGCTTCCTTGGCCCGTTCCTCGCCAAGCGTATCGAAACGCGCCTGCATGACGGCAGCGGCGCGTCGCTGTTCGTCGACATGCAGCTGGTGCTTGCCGCGGCGAGCGTCGCGACGTTGATCGGCATTCTGCTGGTGCCGACGGGGCAGCGGATGTTTGCCGCCGCGATCGGCTGGTACCAGACCAACCGGTCGACGACAAAGCTGGCGGTCAAGGCGGTGAGCCCGAGCGGATTGCGGACTTTGGGCCGCTCGCTGACGCTTCCCAGCCTCGCGCACCTCAAAGGCTGGAAGATGCCCAGAGGGATCAGCTGGGGCGTGCTGATCGCCAATTGCCTCGCGCAATCGCTGCTCGCCGTCGGCGTCGTCGCCTCGCTCTACGCCGGTTATCTCGCGCCCGATTTCCGTGTCACCGCGTCGCAGCTTTCCGCGCTGATCAATGGCTTTGCGACGATATTGCTGTTCGCCTTCATCGACCCGCAATTGTCGGTGATGACCGACGATGCGGTCGAGGGCAAAGTCGACGAGGCGGAGTTCCGTCGCGCGATCACCTTCATTTCGCTCAGCCGCCTTGCCGGTACGATTCTCGCGCAGGCGTTGCTGCTACCCGCCGCAATGCTGATCGCATGGGTCGCCGTCCATGTCTGACGGCGCGCGCGGCCACAGCCGCTTCCACGCCGTTCGCTCGCGGCTCGAGGCGATGGCGGTCGAACCGGGACCGCGCGGCTGGTTCCTCGAGTTCCTCGTCTTCGGATTCAAACAGGGGTGGGCGTGCCTGTTCGGCGGCCTGATGCTCGCGCTGCTGCTCGGCACGCATTTCTTCTGGCCCGACGATGCGCCGCTCCACCGCTATGATGCGATCACCATCGGCGCGGTGCTGATCCAGCTCGCGATGCTTGCCTTCCGGCTTGAAACGCCGAAGGAGGCGCTGGTCATCCTGATCTTCCACATCGTCGGCACGGTGATGGAGCTGTTCAAGACCGCGGCGGGATCGTGGCAATATCCCGAGGCGAGTCTGCTTCATATCGGCGCGGTGCCGCTGTTCTCGGGTTTCATGTATGCCGCCGTCGGCAGCTATATCGCGCGCGTATGGCGCATCTTCGACTTTCGCTACACCGGCTATCCGCCCGCGTGGACGAGCTATGTGCTGGCAGCGGCGATCTATATCAATTTTTTCGCGCACCATTGGACCTATGACATCCGCTGGTTCCTCTTCGCGGCCACCGGCCTGCTCTTCTGGCGCTGTCAGGTCTGGTTCCGCCCGCTCCACGTCCACCGGCGGATGCCCCTGCTCGTCGGCTGGGGGCTGGTCGCGCTGTTCATCTGGTTCGCCGAAAATATCGGGACGTTTGCGCGCGCCTGGACCTATCCCAGCCAGAATGACGGCTGGCATATGGTCGGGCTGGAAAAGCTCGGCAGCTGGTATCTGCTGATGATCATCTCGTTCGTGCTGGTCAGTCTGGTGCAGCGGCCGAAAGGGCGGAGCACCGCTCCCTGACCATCGCCACCGCGTAGGCGGGGGCCGCCAGCGGTTTACTCCTCAATGCCGAGCAAGGCCGACAGCGGCCCCCGCCGTCGCGGGGGCGACGGGCTACGCAAACGGCCTATCGATCGACGGTGGCGGTTCGCTGAACCACTTCGGCCCCGCCTCGGTCATGTAAAAACAATCTTCCAGCCTGATCCCGAACTCGCCCGGAATATAAATCCCCGGCTCGTTGGAAAAACACATGCCCGGCGCCAACTCCGTCGTCTCGCCGCGCACGAGGTTGACCGGCTCGTGCCCGTCGAGGCCGATGCCGTGGCCGGTGCGGTGCGACGTGCCGGGCAGCTTGTAGCCGGGGCCCCAGCCAAGGCTTTCATAATAGGCGCGCACCGCGTCGTCGACCGCGCCCGCGGGCGTGCCAAGCTTCGCCGCGGCGAAAGCGACATCCTGCCCCTTGCGCATCTGATCCCACACCTGCCGCTGGCGCGGGCTCGCCTTGCCGTATACGAAGCTGCGCGAAATGTCGGACTGATAGCCATGGACCGAGGCGCCACAGTCCATCAGCACGACCTCGCCCGGCTTCACCGCCTGCGGCTGGCCCGACCCGTGCGGATAGGCGCTCGCCTCGCCGAGCAGGATCAGCTCGAACTCGCTCTTGCCGCCCAGCGCCACGGTCGCTGCGCGCATGATCGCGCCGATCTCGGCAGGGGTCATCCCCGCCTCGATCCGCGGCGCGGTGTGGCGATAAGCGGCGAGCGTGATGTCGTTCGCGATCTGCATCAGCGCGATTTCGGCCGCCGATTTCATCATCCGGCACCCGCGCACGACGGGCGCGCCGTTGACGACGGTCGCGTCGGGCATCGCTTTCTCCAGCCCGTCGACCGCGAAATAACGCACCGTTTCCTCGACGCCGATCTTGCCCTTCGCCAGCCCGCGCCTGCCAAGCCAGGCCGCGACGGCGGCGAGCGGATTCTCATCCTCGTTCCACGTCAGCACTTCGGCCTCGATACCCAGGCTTTCGCGCACCGAGGGTTCCTCGAAGAAGGGCGTGACGATCGCGACCTCGCCCTCGCGCGTCAGCACTGCGGCGGTGAGCCGCTCGCTGCGCCACCATTCGACCCCGGTGAAATAGACGAGGCTCGATCCCGGCTCGATCAGCAGGGCGCCGATGTCATTTTCCTGCATCAGCGCCGTGGCCTTGGCGATCCGCGCCATGCGTTCGGCCTTGCCGATCGGCACCGCCTTGGCGGCGAGGTTGGGCAGGCTGGCGGTGTCGGTGGCCAGTACCGGCGCAGACAAGGTCGCCACCAGCCCGCCCAATGCCGCTGTGCCGAGAAATTGCCGCCGGTGCATCGCCCTGCCCCTCAGTTGTAGATCAGCAGATCCGCGATTTCTTCTTGCCACGCCGCCTCGTCGGGCAGCGCCAGCGCGTCGAGGTCGCCGGGGCCAGCGCGCGCATCATCGACCCATTCGCGCAAACCCGGCCCGCCGTTGATCACATCAATCGCCAGTACATCGTCGGTATATTCATATTTGAAATCGAGCCCGCGCCAGATTGGATAGTCGGGATAGAGCGAGCGGATCGCCTTGAAGCCCAGCGCCTGCACGCGCCACGGGCGGAACGAGCTATGATCGTACCATGCACCCTCGGCGTGGATATGGACGCCGCTGCTCAACTGGCCGACATGCTTGTGAAAGGTCGGCTGGAACCAGATGTCGCGCAGCTTGCATCCGCTTAGCCATTCGGGCGCAAGGCGCTGCATCTCCGCGATCACCGCCTTGGCGTCGATGTCGGGCGCGCCGAAGAGTTCGAGCGGGCGCGTCGTGCCGCGGCCCTCGCTCAAGGTCGCTCCCTCGACCATCACCGTCCCGGCATAGGCGCGCGCCATGTTGACGTTCGCGGCATTGGGGCTGGGGTTGATCCAGACGCGCTCCATGGGCCAGCCGAAGCCGGGGCCTTCGGGCGCCCACCCTTCCATTTCGATCACGCGGTAATCGACGTCGAGGCCGAAGTGACGGACGAACCAGTGCCCCATCTCGCCCATCGTCAACCCGTGGCGCATCACCATCGGCCCGGCGCCGACAAAACTCTCCCAGCCGGGGCGCAGGCGCGTCCCCTCGACGGGACGGCCCGCGGGATTGGGACGGTCGAGCACCCACACCGCCTTGCCATGCTGCGCCGCGGCTTCGAGCACATAGAGCAGGGTCGTCACATAGGTGTAGATGCGGCAGCCGAGATCCTGGAGATCGACCAGCATCACGTCGAATGTGTGCATCGACTGGCCGGTCGGTCGGCGCACTTCGCCATATAGGCTAAAGCATGGAACCCCATACACCGGATCGGTGAAATCGGGCGACTCCATCATATTGTCCTGAAGGTCGCCGCGCACCCCATGCTGCGGCCCGAACACCGCGCTGACCTTCACCCCGGCCGCAACGAGGGCGTCGAGGCTGTGCGTCAGGTCGGCGGTAACCGATGCCGGATGCGCCAGCAGCGCGACGCGCCTGCCTTCGAGCGGTTTGCGGAGATCCGGGTCGGCGAGCAGGCGGTCGATACCGAAGGAGATAGTCATGCCCGCCCGCGTGCCTCAAGCGTTAAGGCAAAGCAATCGGGATGATGGAAATCGGGCTGCCCCGGCGGATGCGCGAGCGCCCAATAGCTTTTGGTGCCGTCGCGTTCCTCGATCACGGCAGAGAGGCCCAGCTTGGCCCCGACATCGGGAAAGATGCCGGGTTCGACGCGCAGCGCATAGCTCTGCTCGCTGCGCTCGGCTGCGATTTCCCAAGGCGCCAGTTGGTCGGAGCGCAGAAGCGACCGATAATCGTCGAACTGGTAACAGGCCCAGCGGCCGTCGGGGCTATAGTTGAACTCGGTATAGTCGGGCTGCCCCTCTTCGGTCAGGAACGCCTCGAAACAGGTGCTTTCCCACAATCCGTCGGTCGCGCTGTCGGCGATGACCAGCTCGCCCTCGCCATCGGGAAGCACCAGATCGGCGATCGCCCCGTCGATCAGGAAGCGAAGTGCGAAGCCATCGTCGAACGACAGGCTGACCTCGACCGCAACCGACCGCACGGCGCGCGCGGGCGTGCCGGGGTGACAGATGAGTTGACGTCGTTCGCTGGAATGAGCCGACATTCAGTCCCTCTCCGTTCGTCCTGAGCCTGTCGAAGGACCGTTCTTCCCTTTTGCCAAGTTCGAAATGCTGTCCCAATCGCCGCGGATCAATGCCATTTTTTTCGCGCGGCTCCACCCCTTAATCCGGCGTTCGGCTTCCAAGGCTTCGATCCGCGTCGGAAACTCCTGACTCCACACGAGCGTCACTGGCAATTTGTCCGCCGTGAACCCTTGGATGGCGCCGGATTCGTGCTGCGCGACACGATATGGGAGATTGTCCGTGTGACCGGTGTAAAAGGCCCCTCCGCGGCAATGCAACATATAGGCCCAAAAGCTCATGGGCACGGTGTAAAAGGAAGAACGGCCCTTCGACAAGCTCAGGGCGAACGGTGTTGGGTTTGCTTCGACGTCATGCTAAGCGCCCGCCCGCTATGACCAACTATCAATCCGACCTGCTGCGCCTTCTCGACGAGCGAGGCTATATCCATCAGATGACCGACGCGGAAGGGCTCGATGCGCTCGCCGCGAAACAGATCGTCCCCGGATATATCGGCTTCGACGCGACCGCGCCCAGCCTGCACGTCGGCAGCCTCGTCCAGATCATGATGCTGCGCCGCCTGCAACAGACGGGGCACAAGCCCATTGTGCTGATGGGCGGCGGGACGACGCGGATCGGCGACCCGACGGGGCGTGACGAAAGCCGCAAGATGCTGTCGGACGAGGTGATCGCCGCGAACATCGCGTCGATCTTCAGCATCTTTCGGCAGTTCCTGGTGTTCGGCGATGGTCCGACCGACGCGGTGATGGTCGATAATCAGGACTGGCTCGGCAAGCTCGGCTATATCGAGCTGCTCCAAGAAGTCGGCAGGCATTTCACGATCAATCGCATGTTGACCTTTGATTCGGTCAAGCTGCGGCTCGAGCGCGAACAGCCGATGACCTTCCTCGAGTTCAATTACATGATCCTCCAGGGCTATGACTTTCGCCACCTGTCGCGCGAAATGGGTGTGCGGCTCCAGATGGGGGGATCGGACCAGTGGGGCAATATCGTCAACGGCATGGAACTGGGCCGCCGCATGGACGGCGCCGATCTCTATGGCCTGACGACTCCGCTGCTCACCACCGCCGCGGGCGCCAAAATGGGCAAAACGGCTGCCGGCGCGGTCTGGCTTAATCCCGAACAACTGTCCCATTTTGACTATTGGCAATATTGGCGCAACTGCGACGACCGCGATGTCGGCAAGTTCCTGAAGCTCTTCACCGACCTGCCGCTCGCCGAGATTGCGCGCCTCGAAGCGCTCGAGGGCGCCGAGATCAACGAGGCGAAGAAGATTCTCGCCAACGAGGCGACCGCAATGTGCCGCGGCGTCGATGCAGCCAGCACCGCGGCCGAGACCGCCACGCAAACCTTTGAAAAGGGCCGGATTGGCGGCGACCTGCCGCACGTCGCTGCGCCCGCCGACGGGATCGGCATCGTCGATGCCCTGCGCGAACTCGGCTTTGCTGCCTCGAACAAGGAAGCGCGCCGCAAGCTCGAAGAGGGCGCGGTGAGGGTGGACGGCAGCGTCGTTCGCGACCCCAGCTATCGGATCGTCCCGGCGGGCGGCGACATTGCGATCAGCCTCGGCGCCAAAAAACATGGTCTCGTGACGCGGTAAGGCACAAACAGCATTTACCACTTCTTCAGCATTCCGGCGGAACGTCATGGCCAAATCAACAAGGTCCACGAAAATGCGCAAGATTGACACGAGCAAGGCCCATTATGTCGGCCTCGACCAGCGGATCGCTCCGCGGAGCGACGTCTATTGCCGCCTGCCCTTCGTCATGCCCGACGGGCGGCAGGAAATGTGCACCTGCGTCAACATCAGCGCCGACGGCCTGTTGATGCGCTTCGAGCGCGGGCTGGAGCCCGGCGATCTCATCGTGTTCCGCATGCCCATCATCGGCCGTGCCGCGGCAAAAGTGGTCTGGTCGCTGGGCGGCAAGACCGGGGTGCAGTTCGAAAAATCGATCTCGGTCGAGGATTATCTGCCGATGATCCGCGCGATGGGCGCACGCGGGGACGTGAACTGAGGCAACGCGTCGGCAATCCGGTCCATCGTTCCGTTCGTTTCGAGACGGTCAGATCGAGCGCATGATGATCTACCCGCTCCGTAGCAGCGGCACCGCCGCATCGCGTTCGAAGAGATAGAGACAAAGCCGCACCGCCTCGCCGCGCGCGCCCTCCATCCCGCCGTCGCGTTCGACGAACAGCCGCGCATCGTCGTGCGCGACGGGGAGCAGGCGCACCAGCTGTTCGGGGCTCGCCAGCCGATAATCGGCCTCCCCCGACTGTTTGAGGCCCAGCAGTTCACCGCCGCCGCGCAGTTCGAGATCCCTTTCGGCAATCACGAAGCCGTCGTTGGTCTCGCGCATCAGCGCCAGCCGCTCGCGCGCCGTCTCCGACAGAGTCGGCGACCGCAGCAGCAGGCACACCGATTTCGCTGCGCCGCGCCCGACGCGACCGCGCAGCTGGTGCAGCTGGGCGAGGCCGAAATGCTCGGCATGTTCGACGACCATCAGGCTGGCGGCAGGGACATCGACGCCCACCTCGATCACGGTCGTGGCGACGAGCACGCCGATCGCGCCGGACTGGAAGCGCGCCATGACGTCATCCTTTTCGGGCCCTTTCATCCGCCCGTGGACCAGCCCGACGCGCGCCGCGCCCAGCCGCTCGGCGAGCAGCGCGGCGCGGGCCTCGGCCGCCGCCAGCTCGCTTGCCTCGCTTTCGGCGACGAGCGGGCACACCCAATAGGCCTGCGCGCCCGTCGCGAGATGGCGTTCGAGCGAGGCGATCACCTCGTCGAGCCGCTCGACCGACACGACGCGCGTGTCGACGGGGGTGCGCCCCGGCGGCATCTCGTCGATCCGCGACACGTCCATTTCGCCATGATTGGCGAGCAGCAGGGTGCGCGGGATCGGCGTCGCGGTCATCACCAGCAGGTGCGGCGGCCGCGCCGCCTTTTGCGTCAGCATCAACCGCTGCGCGACGCCGAAGCGATGCTGTTCGTCGACGACGACGAGCGCGAGATCCCTGTATGTCACCGCCTGCTGAAAAATCGCATGGGTGCCGATCAATATGTCGATGCTGCCGTCGGCGAGGCCCATCAGCGTCGATTCGCGCACCCGCCCCTTGTCGCGCCCGGTCAGGATGGCGAGGTTCACCGGCAGGCCCGCGAGCATCGCCCGCAAGGTCGCATGATGCTGGCGCGCCAGGATTTCGGTCGGCGCGAGCAGCGCCGCCTGCGTCCCCGCTTCGACCGCGGTCAGCATCGCACGCAGCGCCACCAGCGTCTTGCCCGACCCGACATCGCCCTGCAGCATCCGCAGCATCGGCGTGTCCTGCGCCATGTCGCCCGCAATCTCGCGCCCGACGCGCTCCTGCGCCCCCGTGAGCCCGAACGGCAGGCGTAGCGCGCCGGTCAGGCGGCCGTCACCGACGATCGCGCGCCCCCTGCGGTTGCGCAGCCCCTGCCGGATCAGCATCAGCGCGACCTGATTGGCGAAAATCTCGTCATAGGCGAGCCGGTCGCGCGCGGCCTCGTCGCGCGGGTTGGCGTGCGCGCGCGCCACCGCCTCGCGCCAGTCGGGCCAGTTGCGGCTCGCGAGCAGGGGCGCGTCGATCCATTCGGCGAGGTCGGGGCGCCGGTCGAGCGCGATCGCGGCAAGCTGCGACAGCCGCGCGTTGGTGAGGCCTTCGGTCAGCGGATAGACGGGCTCATGCTCAGCTATCGCGCCTTCGTCGCCGGGTTCGGCGACATGGTCGGGATGGACGATCTGGCGCATGTCGCCGTACAGGTCGAGCCGCCCCGACACGCGGCGCGTCTCGCCCAGCGGGAACAGCTTGCGCGCCAGCCCCGATGTCCGCCCGAAATAGACGAGCCGCACATGATCGCCCGCGCGATCGAACGCCTCGACGCCGAACGGGGCACGCGGGCTGCGGCCGGGACGATAATCCTGCACGGTCAGATCGACGATGATCGTCTGTCCGGGCTGCGCCTGATCGAGCCGCTCGACGGCGATGCGCGAGATGAGTCCCGTCGGCAGATGGAACAGCACATCGACGAGGCGCTCCAGCCCAAGCCGCGTCAGTGGCTTGGCGAGTTGCGGCCCGACACCTTTCAGGTCAGTGAGCGCGGCAAAGAGTGGATTGAGGATTTCGGGTCGCATCGGTGATCGGTGTTTAGCGCGAGCTTTGCCAACTTGCACCTCCCCTCTCCCCTCCCTCTCCCCTTGCGGGAGAGGGCGGCGAGACTTACGAGCTTGCTCGTTAGTCGCAGCGGGTGAGGGGTATGCGCTTGCAAAGCAAGCGCGCCCTCGCCATGCGGGCGCTCACCCTCATCCAACTTCGCCTGGCCGCAAAGCGGCAAGGCTTCGTATCCTTCTCCCATTAAGCGAGAAGGGAAAGAGAAACAGATGACCGACCGCCTGAAACGTCTCAAGTTCCGCGCCTGGCACCGCGGCACGCGCGAGGCCGACTATATGATCGGCGGCTTCTTCGACCGCTATTCGCCCGCCTGGGGCGAAACTGAACTCGCATGGTTCGAGGCCGTGGTCGAGGAGGATGACGTCGACATCATGGCGTGGGCGCTCGGCACCGCCGCGCCGCCCGCGCATCTCGACAAGCCCGACCTGATCGCGGCGATGCGCCGGCTGGACTATATCCCGCTGCCATGACCCGAAGCGCCGCCGACATTCTTGCCGCGATCGCATCGGCCGCGGCGCCGCTGACGCTGGCGCGCGCCGCCGACGGTTTCCTGCCGCTGCTGCTCGCCGACCTCGCGCGAGCGAGCGACAAGAGGCTGGTCTATGTCGCGACCGACGATGCCGCGATGCAGGCGATCGCCGACGCCGCGCCCTTCTTTGCCCCCGACCTCACCGTCCATCGCTTCCCGGCGTGGGACTGCCTGCCGTACGACCGCGCGGGGCCTTCGATGCGCGTCAGCGCCGACCGGCTGGCGACGCTGTCGGCGTTGCAGGCGGCGCCCAGGCGCGGCGAACTGATCCTGACCACCGTCGCCGCGATCACGCAGCGCACGCTCACCCCCTTCCGCATCCGCCAGCTCGCGACGACGCTCGCCGCAGGCCAGCGGATTGACCGCGACGCGCTCGCCGAGCTGCTCGTCGCCAACGGCTTCAGCCGCGTCGACACCGTCGCCGACCAGGGCGAGTTCGCGGTGCGCGGCGGCCTGCTCGACCTGTTTCCGGCGGGCGAAGAGACCGGGCTGCGCGTCGATTTTTTCGGCGACGAGATCGAAAGCATCCGCCGCTTCGACCCCGCCGACCAGCGCAGCCTGGGGGCCGCCAAGGCGCTGCAACTTCTCCCCGCATCCGAAACCCTGCTCGACGAGGCGACGATCAAGCGGTTTCGCTCGGCCTATCGCGAATTGTTCGGCGCGCAGGCGACGGGCGACCCGCTCTATCAGGCGGTCAGCGACGGGCGGCGGCAAGCGGGCATGGATCATTGGCTGCCGCTGTTCGAGGAGCGGATGGCGACGCTGTTCGACCATATCGACCCCGCGACCCCGGTGCTGCGCGGCCACCGCACCGACGCAACCGCCGAAACGCGCTTCGCCGCGATCGCCGACTATCATGCCAACCGCGTCGCCGCCGAACGCGAATCACCCGGCAGCTACCGCCCGCTCGCGCCTGAGGCGCTGTATCTGACCGAAGCCGAATGGAGCGGGGCGGAGCAAGACCGTCCGGTTCATATCGTCACCGCCTTCGACGTTCCGCCCGCGGCAACGGTCGTCGACCTCGAAACTTTCGCGGCGCGCGATTTCACCCCCGAACGCACCGCCGACCTCAATGTTTACGACAAGGTCGCCGACCATCTGTCGGACGAACGCCGCAAGGGACGGCGCACAATCATCGCCAGCTATTCGGGCGGTGCGCGCGAGCGACTTTCGGGACTGCTGCGCGACCATGGCGTGACCTCGCTGGTACAGGTCGACACCTGGCAAGAGGCGTTGGGTTCAAGTTCCGCTCGTGTCGAGCGAAGTCGAGACACCCCGCAGGAAAGCGCTGCCCCGACGGGTGTCTCGACTTCGCTCGACACGAACGGGAATAAAGGTGCGGCGGGAACGGGCACGGTGGCGATGGTCGTCCTCCCCCTTGATCACGGCTTCGCCTCCGACGCGATCAGCCTGCTCACCGAACAGGACATATTGGGCGAACGCCTCGTCCGCCGCCAGAAACGCCGCAAAAGCGCCGACGCCTTCCTCGCCGAACTGGCGACGCTCAGCGTCGGCGATCTGGTGGTTCATCTCGACCATGGCATCGGCCGCTATGAGGGACTGACCTCGATCCCGGTCGGGAACAGCCCGCACGATTGCGTCGCGCTGACCTATGCCGGCGGTGACAAGCTCTACGTTCCCGTCGAAAATCTCGACGTCCTCTCGCGCTATGGCGGCGAAAGCGACGGCGTCGCGCTCGACAAATTGGGCGGCGAGGCGTGGCAGCGGCGCAAGGCGCGGATGAAGGAGCGGATCCGCGAGATTGCGGGCGAACTGCTCGCCACCGCGGCGCAGCGCGCACTCCGCCCCGGCGAGATCCTCACGCAGGATGCCGCCTACCCCGCCTTCGCCGACCGCTTCCCCTATCAGGAAACCGACGATCAGGACCGCGCCATCGGCGACGTGCTCGCCGACATGGCGTCGGGGCGACCGATGGACCGGCTGGTGTGCGGCGACGTCGGGTTCGGCAAGACCGAGGTGGCGCTGCGCCCGGCGTTTGTGGCCGCAATGGCGGGCGTTCAGGTCGCGGTGGTGGTGCCGACGACCCTGCTCGCGCGCCAGCATTACAGCAATTTTGTCGACCGTTTCAAAGGCTTTCCGATCCATATCGGTCGCCTGTCGCGCCTTGTCCCCGCCGCCGAGGCGCAAAAGACCCGCGAAGGCCTGGCGAGCGGCCAGATCGACATCGTCGTCGGCACCCATGCGGTGATCGCCAAATCGGTCGAGTTCAAGAATCTCGGCCTCGTCATCGTCGACGAGGAACAGCGCTTCGGCGTCGTCCACAAGGAACGGCTGAAGCAACTCAAGGCCGATGTCCACGTCCTCACCCTCACCGCGACGCCGATCCCGCGCACCTTGCAAATGGCGATGTCGGGCTTGCGCGAACTCAGCGTGATCCAGACGCCGCCAGTCGACCGCCTCGCGGTTCGCACCTATGTGGCGCCCTGGGATCCGGTCGTGATCCGCGAGGCGCTGCTGCGCGAACACGATCGCGGCGGGCAGAGCTTCTTCGTCACCCCGCGCATCAAGGACTTGCCCGACATCGAGGAATATCTGCGCACCCGCGTTCCCGAGATCAAATATGTCGTCGCGCACGGTCAGATGGGCGCACAGGAGGTCGAAGAGCGGATGAGCGCCTTTTACGACCGCAAATATGACGTGCTCGTCTCGACCACCATCGTCGAATCGGGGCTCGACATTCCGAGCGCCAACACGTTGATCGTTCACCGTGCCGACCGCTTCGGCCTCGCCCAGCTTTATCAGCTGCGCGGCCGCGTCGGGCGGTCAAAAACGCGCGCCTATGCCTATCTCACGACGCCCGACGGCGGCGCGATCACCGATACGGCGGAAAAGCGGCTGAAGCTGCTCGGCGATCTCGACACGCTCGGCGCGGGCTTCCAGCTCGCGAGCCACGACCTCGACATTCGCGGCGCGGGGAACCTCGTCGGCGACGAGCAGTCGGGGCATATCCGCGAGGTCGGCTTCGAACTTTACCAGTCGATGCTCGAGGAAGCGATCCTTGCCGCCAAGGCCGAGAATGCCGGCGCCGCGCCGCCGCGGGAGGCGCTCTCGCCCGTCATCACCATCGACGCGCCGATCCTCATCCCCGAGGATTATGTTCCCGACCTGCCGCTCCGCATGGCGCTCTATCGCCGCCTCAACGAAGCCGAGGACCGCGCCGCGCTCGACGCCTTCGCCGCCGAGATGATCGACCGCTTCGGCCCGCTGCCCCCCCAAACCGCGAACCTGGTGCAGCTGATGGAGATCAAGGCGAACGCCAGGCTCGCGGGCATCGCCAAGCTCGACGTCGGCACCAGGGGCGCGCTCGTCAGCTTCCACGGCGACCAGTTCGCCAACGTCCCCGGCCTGATCGCCTATGTCGAACGGCTGAAAGGCCGCGCGCGGCTGCGTCCCGACAACAAGCTGTCGGTCAGCGGCGACTGGGCCAGCACCGGCGCGCGGCTGAACGGCGCCCTGCAATTGTCTAAGGGGTTGGGAAAGCTGGCGAAGCAGCTATCATAGAAATATGGTCATTGCGAGCGGAGCGAAGCAATCTCCAGCTATCGGTTCGCGCCAGGCCGATAGCTGGAGATTGCTTCGTCGCTACACTCCTCGCGATGACGATAGCTAGCCCAACAACCCCGGCAACTGATCGCCCGGCACCGGACCTGACTTCAAAAACCCCTGCCACGTCGCCACCCCGATCTCGCCAAGCCGCGCGAGCTGACGTTCGTTCTCGATCCCCTCGGCCACCACCAGCAGCCCCAGCGCGCGCGCGAGGTCAACGATCGCGCGCACGACGATGCGGTCGCGGTCGCTGCCGTCGATCGTGCGGGTAAAGCCGCTGTCGATCTTCAGATAATCGATCGGCAGCCGCGCCAGCAGCGACAGGCTGGAATAGCCGGTTCCGAAATCGTCGATCGCAATCGCGCAGCCCAGCGCGCGAATCTGCGCGAGGTGCTCCGCCGCGCTCGCGGGGTCGCTCAACATCGCCTGTTCGGTGAGTTCGAGCGTCAGCCGGTCAGGATCGACCTTTGCCGCCCTCACCATCGCGGCAAAGCGTTCGGCGAATTCGGGGTCGCCAAGGTCGGCGGCGGTGATGTTGAGCGACACGCGCAGCTGCGCAAGTTGCCGCGGCCAGCCCGCCATTTCGGCGAGCGCGACGCGGTGCGCATGTTCGGTCAGTTCGCATTCGAGCCGCGCTGCGCGCGCGGCGGTCACCAGCGGCCCGGCACCAAGCAGACCAAGTTCGGGATGCTGCCAGCGGAGCAATGCCTCCACCCCGGTCATCGCGCCGGTCACGACGTCATATTGCGGCTGGTAATGGATCACAACCTCATCGCGCGACAGCGCCGCGTGGACCATCGCCCCGTCGCGCGCCGACGCCGGCCGCGCAAGCTGGTCGCACGCCTGAAGCAATTGTTCGGCGACTGATTCGTCGCGCGTGATCAGCGCGGTGGCGATACGGATCGACAGACGGCCGTTCGGATCGCCGACGATCGGTTCGGCGAGCGCGACGTGCAGCGCGCGCTCCTGCGCCCGCAGCGCGCCGAGCGCGAGCGGCGTGGCGGGCACGATCAGAAAGCGCGGCCCGTCGAGACGCTCAACGCACGAACCGGGTCCGAACTCGTCGCCGGCAAAATTTTCGAGCCGCCGGCCGATCTCGTCGAGCACCGCGTCGCCCGCGGCGGTCCCGGCGCTGTTGTTGATCCGCGCCATCTGGTCGACCTGCACCAGAATGACTCCGGCGTCCCGGTCGTGACGAAGGTGCTGGCTTTCGATTTTCCGGGCGCAGGCGGTCAGGGATTCGGACAAGCGATTCATTGGCGCTGCCTAGCAGGCTTTGCTTGCCAAACGCTTGCCTTTTGCATCACAAGACGCACGTGATGGTCACATTATCCCAGCCTGCCGCCCCGGCGGCGCCGCTGATCGACGGCCATGGCCGCCGGATCAGTTACTTGCGCCTGTCGGTGACCGACCGCTGCGACCTGCGGTGCCGCTACTGCATGGCCGAAGACATGCGGTTCCTGCCGAAATCGGCGGTGCTCAGCATCGAGGAAATGGCCGAGCTGGCGGAGCGATTCGTTGCGCGCGGCGTTCGCCGCATCCGCCTGACCGGCGGCGAACCGCTGGTGCGGCGCGGCATCGACACGCTGGCGACGCGGCTCGGCGCTCTGATCGGCCGCGGCCTCGACGAGCTGACGCTGACCACCAACGCCATGCGACTGGCGGACCACGCACCGATGCTCGCCGCGGCGGGCGTGCGGCGCATCAATATCAGCCTCGATACGCTCGACCCGGCTGCATTCCGCCACATCACCCGCGTCGGCGACCTCGACGTCGCGCTCGCCGGGATCGCCGCGGCGCGGCTGGCCGGGCTGGCGGTCAAGATCAACATGGTGGCGCTCGCCGGGCTGAACGAGGATCAGCTGCTGCCGATGCTGCGCTGGTGCGCCGACAATGGCTGCGACCTCACGCTCATCGAAACCATGCCGCTCGGCGAGGTCGAGGATGACCGCAGCGATCATTATATCCCGCTGCACCAGTTCATCGCCCCGCTGCGCGCCGCGCACGCGCTTTATCCGGTGGACAAGCGCACCGGCGGCCCGGCGCGCTATTTCGCGGTCGAGGGCAGCCCGGTCACCCTGGGCCTCATCACCCCGCTCAGCGACAATTTCTGCGCGACGTGCAACCGCATCCGGCTGACGGTGGAGGGGCGCGTCTATATGTGCCTTGGTCAGGACGATCATGTCGACCTGCGCGCGGCACTGCGCGGCGGCGGCGATGTCGACAGCTTGATCGACCGGGCGCTGGCTGGCAAACCCCGCGCGCACGACTTTCATATCGAACGGCAATCCAGACCGGCGGTCGCACGCCACATGAGCGCAACGGGCGGCTGACGGGCCGCTTGCGGAGGGGGAACCGGACCAGATGTTTCGCAAGATCGCGCTTGTCGCGTCAAGTGCGCCCGCGGCCATCGAGGCCGAAGCCGAGTTGCGGCCGCTCTACGACTTTGTCGACATCGGCGAGGCGGAGCTGCTGATCGCCCTCGGCGGCGACGGCTTTCTGCTGCACATGCTCCACCAGTTGCTCGACCAGCGCCGCAGCCTGCCCGTGTTCGGGATGAACCGCGGGACGATCGGCTTCCTGATGAACGAGTTTCGGGTCGAGGGGCTGCTCGACCGCCTTGCCGCGGCGCGCCCCTATCTGGTTCACCCGCTGTCGGGCGATATCATGACGGTCAGCGGCGAGCGCCACATCCTGCCCGCCATCAACGAGATTTCGCTGCTGCGCGAAACGCGCCAGGCGGCGAAGCTGGAGGTGATGATCAACGAACGGACGATGCTCGAGGAACTCGCCTGCGACGGCGTGCTCGTCTCGACGCCCGCCGGATCGACGGCCTATAACCTCAGCGCCAACGGCCCGATCCTGCCGCTCGATTCGGCGATGCTGGCGCTCACCCCGATCAGCCCGTTCCGCCCGCGCCGCTGGCGCGGCGCGCTCGTCCCCGAATCGACGAGCATCCGCTTCAACGTCCGCGAGGCGGCCAAACGCCCGGTCAGCGCGGTCGCCGACCAGCGCGAAATCCGCGATGTAAAGACCGTTCTCGTCACCACCGACCGCAGCCGCCCGCTGACCCTGCTGTTCGATCCCGACCAGGGCCTCGACGAACGCATCGCGATGGAACAATTTATCGTTTGAGGGCTTGCAAAATCGGGCAAGCGGCGGCAAAGGAGCGCCTCGCCCGCCACGGCGGGATGTTCCTCGGTAGCTCAGCGGTAGAGCAATCGACTGTTAATCGATTGGTCGCAGGTTCGAATCCTGCCCGGGGAGCCATTTCCTTTCCTGTCGTGCAATGTTCGGCCTTTCCTCGCTGCGCCGGTGAAACGGGCGGCGTGCCGCTGCGCGAACATTGCAGGCGATGCTCTTTGCGCTCAGGGCGCAACGCGGCGATGCCAGGTGTTAGAGCGACGTCGCTCAGCGATGGATATCGGTCGCTTCCGGCAGGACTGGAAGCGTTTCGTCCGCAGTGCCGGGCGTCAACGCAACCGATCGAGCAGGACGTCGATATCGGCGACTGGCATGCGATGCCGGGCGATAAAGGCATCGAGATCGTCGATCCGCGCCATTTCGCCGTCGTCCCGCATGATCGAACAGATGACGGCCATGTCGCCTGCTCCCGCCAGCGAACATAGTTCGATCGCCGCTTCGGCGGCTGCGGCCCTTTCCCTCACCCCGCCCGGCGCGCCGATCAGCGGGAATATATGGCCCGGTGACACAAGATCGTCGCCCGAAGCGTCGGGAGAAGCGGCGACGCGGACGGTCTGTGCCCGGTCGGCCGCAGATATGCCCGTCCCGACGCCTTCGCGCGCCTCGATCGACCGGCCGAAAGGGCGCCCCGACTGGCGGTCGGCGCCGGGATTGATCAGGCTGATGCCCAGCCGCACGGCGCGTTCCGGTCGCATGGCAAGACAGATGAGACCACGACCGTGATTGGCCATGAAATTGAGCGCTTCGGCCGTTGCGTGACGCGCGGCGAGCGCAAAATCAATATCGCCTCCACGCAAACGGTCACCGGTGATGACGATGATCTCTCCCCGCCCGAGAGCCTCGATGGCCTGATCGATGTCGGGCATTCAGGCGACCTTTCTGGCGGCGGCAAAGCTGCTCGCGCCGGACACAAGCTGGTCGGCGACCAGTTCGAGCTGAAATCGCGCCCGATCCTCGAGACATTCGCCATCGGGGGAAAAAAGGCCGCGATAGGTGCGGACGGTCGCACCCATCGGCGTCGGCCAGCCGCGAAGCGCGTGGACGATGCTGCGGAGCGTCTGCATCGTACTCATTGTCGCCTGGTCGCCATAGGCGGTCGCAATCAGGCCGACCGCACGCCCGTCGAGATAGGGTCGTGCATCGCCCGCCAGATCCTCCAGATAATCGAGCGCGTTTTTCACAAGCCCCGAAATCGTGCCATGATAGCCGGGCGCGGCGATCAATATCCCGTCGGCGGCGCGTACCGCCGCGACGAGCCTTGCCCCGTCGTCGGGACCGTGCAGCGGGCCGCGATAATGGGGCAGCGCGCCCAGATAGCTGCCGCCGAAGACGTCCACATGCGCGCCTTTTGCCTTTGCGCGCGCCGCCGCGACGCAGAGAGCCTGCTCGGTCGCGCTGATCGGCGATACGGTGCCGCCGATGGCCACGATGTTGATACTCACGCGCATTCCCTTTCTTCAAAAGCGGCGGCAAGCAAACGCCGCGCCGCGGCGTCGAGATGCAGCCCCAGCTTGCTGCGGCGCCAAAGCAGATCCTCGACCGTGCGGCACCATTCCTGCTCGACGAGATAGGCGACCTCGCGGTCGGTGAGTCCAGAGCCATAATGCCGCCCGCAATCCTCGAACCGCGAGACGCCGCCCAGAATGTCAAACGCCCTGGTGCCGTAGCTGCGCGCAAGGCGTTCGGTCCACGGCGGTTGCAGAAAAGCATAGCGGCGGCCCAGCGATTGGGCGAGGTCGGCAAACCCGTCGATCGCAAAATCTCCACCGGGGAGCGGCACATCGCCGGTCCAGCGGGTCCCCGTCAATGCGGGCAGGCGGCGCGCAAGCAGATCGACCGCGTCTTCGGCAAGGCGGCGATAGGTGGTGATCTTGCCGCCAAAGACCGAAAGCAGCGCCGGACCGTCGCTCTCCGACGAGAGATCCAGATCATAGCCGCGCGTCGCCGCCTCGGGCCGTCCCGATCCATCGTCGACCAGCGGCCGCACCCCTGCATAGCTCCAGGTCACATCGGCCGGCGAGATCGTCTTGCGAAAGAAGCGATTGGCCCCCTCGCACAGATAGGCGATCTCCTCATCGGAAGCGCGCACATCGGTCAGAGCGCCGTCATGGTCACGATCGGTCGTGCCGATCAGCGTGAAGTCGCGCTCATAGGGGATGGCGAAAAATATCCGCCCGTCGGGAAGCTGGAAAAAATAGCTGTAGTGGTGGTCGAAGAGCCTGGGCACGACGATATGCGAGCCGCGGACGAGCCGCACGCGGCGGCCGGTCGCCACGCCGCCCAGTTGCGAAACTTCGAGCGCCGCGGGGCCGGCCGCGTTGACGATGACATGCGCGTGAAACTGCCCGCCCGGCGTATCGAGCGTCCAATGGTCGCCGGTCCGCGCGAAGCGCGTGACACGGCAGCGCGGGCGAATATCCGCCCCGCGGTCGGCCGCGTCGCGCGCATTGAGAAGAACCAGCCGCGCGTCATCGACCCAGCAGTCCGAATAGGCAAAGCCCGACGTAAACCCGTTCTTCAGCGGCGCGCCCGCGACATGATCGCGCAAGGCGATCGTTTCGGTGGCGGGAAGACGTTTCCGTCCGCCGATATGGTCATAAAGAAACAGTCCCAGGCGCAGGAGCCATCGCGGACGCAATCCGGCCACATGGGGCAGCACGAAGCGCATCGGTCGCACGATATGCGGCGCGATCGCCCACAGACGCTCGCGTTCCGAAAGCGATTCGCGGACCAGGCCGAACTCATGGTGTTCGAGATAGCGAAGTCCGCCATGGATCAGCTTGGTCGATGCCGATGACGTTCCGCTCGCCAGATCCTGCGCTTCGAGCAACAGAACGCGCGCGCCCCGCCCCGCCGCATCGCGCGCGATCCCGCAGCCGTTGACCCCGCCGCCGATGATGGCGATGTCGAACATGTCGGCGGACACCCGCACGCCTCCTCTTTCTACAACTCCAGCGGCGCGTGCGCGATGTGCGGAAGCACATGGCGTGCAAAAAGATCGGCTTCCTGTGCGTGCGGATAGCCCGACAGGATGAAGGCTTCGATGCCCTCGGCCTGATAGGCGCGAAGTTTTGCAAGCACCTGGTCGGGGGTTCCGACGATCGCGGCGCCGCATCCCGATCGCGCGCGCCCGATCCCCGTCCAGAGATTCTCCTCGACAAAGCCGTCGCCATCGGCTGCGCTCCGCAATTCGGCCTGACGCTGAACCCCGTAATTTTTGGCATCGAGCGATTTTTCGCGGATCGCCGCGCCCGTCGCCTCATCGAGCTTCGACAGCAGACGATCGGCATAGAGGCGCGCTTCCTCCTCGGTTTCACGCACGATGACATGGACGCGGTATCCGAACTTCAATTGGCGCCCGAACCGCGCCGCGCGTTCGCGCATGTCGGCGATCGTTTCGCGGACCTTGTCCATCGTATCGGGCCACATGAGATAAACGTCACAGCCCTCGGCCGCACATTCGCGCGCCTCATGGCTCAACCCGCCGAAATAGAAGGGCGGGCATTTGCCCGACAGCGTCGTGATGCGCGGCGGTTCGAGCTTCAATTGATAGAATTCGCCGTCATGGTCGAGCGCCTCGCCGTTGAGCAGGGTCCGCACAATCTTCATAACCTCGGTCGCGCGTGCGTAGCGCGGTCCCCCCGCCAACTGCTGGCCGGGCATATCCGACGAGATGATATTGACATTGAGCCGCCCTCCGGTGCCCGCCGCATTGGGACCGAGGATGCGGTCGAGCGTCGCTATGCGGCGCGCGAGCTGCGGCGGCCAGTCCTCGCCGATGCGCGTCGCCCAGAGAAGCTTCATTCGCCGCACCTCTGTCGCAACAGCGGCCGCAAAAACGGTCGTGTCGAGCCCAAGTTGATAGCCCGAGGGGAGCAGGATATTGTCGAATCCCCCTTCTTCGGCGCGCAGAACGATATTGCGGCAGTGTTCCCAGCTCGAGCGCAGATAGGGATCGGCGACGCCCAAAAATTCATAGTCGTCATCGCAGAGCGCCGAGAACCAGGCGATCTCGCATTGCTGTTGGGTCATGTCTCTTCCTCTCCATGCCCTGGGACGCCTCGTTTCGCAGGGTCTTGTCATGCGCGGCGGACGGCGCCGCAGGTTCAGGGCAACGCGGCGCCGCGCGCGGCAACAAGCACGTCATACCATTCGGACCGCGTCCACCGGACACGGAGCGCGCTTGCCGCCTCCCCAATTCGTTCGGCGCGCTGCGATCCGACAATCGGCACGATGCCTGCTGGATGCGCCATCAGCCAGCTGTAGGCGGCAATTTCGCGCGACACATTTTGCGCGGCGGCTACCCGGTCCAGCGCAGCGGCGACCGCCTTGTCGCGGTCGCTTTGCGGGGCGAGCAGCCGCCCGCCGCCCAGCGGTGACCAGGCGAGCGGGACGAGCCCGATCGCCATGGCCCGGTCAAGCTCGCCATTTTCGAAACAGTCGATGCGCAGCGGACTGATTTCGGGCTGCGTGGCGACGAGCTTGCTGCCAAGAAAGCCATTGAGCGCGTCGGTCTGCGCGATGGTGAAGTTGGAGACGCCGAGCGAGCGGATCTTGCCCGCCGCTATCGCGTCATCGAGCGTACGGGCGACCTCCTGGGGATGCGCCAGAATGTCGGGACGATGGATCTGCCAAAGATCAATCCGGTCGGTTCGCAGCCGCCGCAGCGACGCATGGATCGCCTCGCCAAGATATTCGGGACTTTGATCATAGGGAAGCGGCGGGCGAATGCCGCCTTTCGTCGCAAGCACCATGCGATCGCGCAGCGCCGGTTCGGTCGCCAGCACCTCACCCAGCAACGCTTCGGCGTCGCCGAAGCCCCCCGCCCCGTCGAACCCGTATATATCGGCGGTGTCGAGCAAGGTGATTCCCGCATCGAGCGCCGCATGCACCAGCCGGGCCGCGTCGGCGACGGTGCGTCCACCCTCGGCAAACCGCCACATACCCCAGGCGATGGACGAAACCGACATGCCGCTGTTTCCGAGCGGACGCGATGCAGGCGGGACGGGCAACAAGCTCATAGAGGATTCCTGGCAGGTGGCGCGACCGAAGCGCGCTCGACAAGGGTGTGGGGAAGGCGGTGATGGCTGATGTCGCCACCCTCGATCAGTATTCGCGTCGCGGTGCGCGCCAGTTCGGCCATCGGCTGATGAATGGTGGTGAGCGGTGGCCACACCGTTCGCGACAGGGTCGTGTCGTCGAAACCCGCGACCGAAAGCTCCGAAGGCAGCTCGATGCCGCGGTCATGCGCGACCGCGAGGACGCCGGCGGCCATATCGTCATTCGCCGCAAAGATCGCGGTCGGTGGATTGTCGAGGCCGAGCAGGAAGCGTCCCGCCGCCACCCCGCTGTCGAAATCGAACTCGCCGTCACAGACGAGGCCGGGCTCAAACGCGATGCCGACGCGATCGAGCGCCCGGCGATATCCGTACAGGCGGTCATCGGAGGCGCGGTGGTTTGGATGGCCCTTGACGAACCCGATCCGCCGATGGCCGACGTTGATCAGATGCGTCGTCATGTCGTCCGCCGCCTGTACGTCGTCCATGAACACCGAGCTGGTCAGCGAATGGTTTGTCCCCGGTGAAATGCGAACGAACGGGATATCGAGCGTCTCGAGCGCTGCGAGCACTGCTTCGCAATCGGTCACGGGAGAGGACAGAATGATGCCGTCGACATGCGTTTCGGTGACAAGCCCGCGCACCTGGTCCCCGACGCCGGGATCCGCCACATCGACCGGCTGCGCCAGCAGGCGGATGCCACGTTCCTTGCAAAGTTGCCAGCAACCCGTCTGGATCTGGAACATGTAATAGGGGCTGTGATTGTCATAGATCAGCGCAATCTGGTTCGATTTCGCTCCCGACAGGATGCGCGCCGCAACGCTTGGGCGGAAATCGAGTTGCGCCATCGCCGTCTCGACGCGGCGCCGCGTCTCTTCGCTGACATAGGGATGACCGTTGAGCACGCGGCTCACTGTCTTGACCGCCACACCCGCCTTGGCGGCGACGTCCCGGATATTGGCCCGCTCGCTCATTGTTTCCATATCTCCGCCAGTCGGCCGAACAGCGGCGCAAAGCCACTGTCGGGCCGGAAGAATACCGGTGGCATGCCAATGGGCGCGGGGATCTGGTGAACACCGGGCGCAAACTCCTCCCCCGTCCAGCAGTGGCGCCATGGCCCCTTCCCCGGAAGGACGACGCTGCGCCGTTCGATCCCCTGTTCGACGACTGGCGCCACCAGGAGGTCGGCACCGTAAAGATACTGGTCCTGTACAGTAAAGAGGGTGGGATCGTCCGGGTAATGAAGAAACAGCGGTCGCTGGGCGGGCAGTCCCGTCTCCTGCGCCTCGTCGCACAAATGCCTGACATAGGGTGCCAGATGCGCATGGACCCGGCTCCAGCGCGCGAAGCAGGCGAGCAGTTCAGCCGTCGAATCATATTGCAGATTGTCGTCGGGCCGGTTGCCCTCATGGCTGCGCATGACCGGCGCGAAGGCGGCAAGCTCGCACCAGCGCTGCATCAGTTCCTCGGTCCGCACATTGCCGTGGAGCGACGTATAGCCGCCGCAGTCGGAATGACTGTAGGCGTTACCGACCAGCCCGGCCGACAAGGCTCCCGTCAACACCGTTCCGATACCGTCGTGACGGGTAAAATCGACGCTCTGGTCACCGGCCCAGAGCAGCGGACAATGCGCCTGAACGCCGGAAAATCCCGCCCGCATGAAGAAAAGAGCCTCGCCCGTCTTGCCGCGCGATGCAACCGCCCGGGCATTGACCTCGGCCCAAAGCACTGGCCAGCGATTATGCGCCTCCATCGGGTCCGACCCGTCGGCGAGCCGAACATCGGTCGGCAGATATTCGCCGAAATCGGCCATCCATCCGGCAATGCCGTTGTCGAGCATCTCGCGGCCCAGAATATGCTCGGCAAACCAGTCCCGCGTCGCCGCGCGCGTGAAGTCGAGAACCCCGCAATAAAACTCGCCAAAATCGACGAGATAGACCTCGTCGCTGTCCTGGCGCAGACAGAAATGTCCGTCCGCTTTCGCCTGTTCGAACAGCGTGCCATCGACCGCCAGATAGGGATTCACATAGGCGAGGAAACGAATGCCGCGCTCTTCCAGCGCCGCGATGCGCGTCCGAAGATCGGGATAACGCTGTTCGCTGCGCGCGCCGCGGACCCAGTCCCAGAAAAGCCGGCGACCAAAGCTCGTCTCGCGAACACCCGCCCAATCCTCGCACCACAATCCGCCCACGACGGCGCCAGCGTCCAGAAATCGCTCCAGCCGCTCGAAGCTCGATGCACCCGACTTGAGCCCGACGATCGCGCCCCCGATGGCCCAGTCGGGCAGCGCAGGCTGGCGGCCGAACCGCGTCGATAATCGGCCGACAAGCTCTGCCGGACCGTCGGCGGCGAAAAACTCGAACCGCGCCTGCGTCCCCCAATAGTCGACGCGATGCGTTGCCGGATCGGAAAAATCGAGGACGCTATAGCCAAAATCGTCCAGATGAACGGCGATCCATCGGGAGGTCAGGAAAGTCGGCTGCGGGTAATTGCTGTTCCAATAATCGCCGCCGGCCATTCCTTCGGCATCCATGATGCGCGTCAGTTCGGTCGACTTGTCGCGCCCCACCCCCGGCTCGCTCGTCCACATCGGAAATCGGCGGCCCGCCAGCATCAGATAGCTCATCTGTTCGCCGCCGCCCCAGACCGCCTCGCCCGGTTCGGCGAAGAAGCGCGTGGTTATCCGGTCATAGCCGCTCCGCAGCGCCTCGACGCGCAGCGCCCTGCCCTCGATGCCCAGCCGCACCGTCGGCTCGCCAGCGTCGAGCAGGAGCATGTCAGCGCCGTCGGCGCGCCAATCGGCGCACCGGATTATTCCTTCCGGTGAATCGTCGATCCGGTAATTGCCGCGATACATCTCGATGCTGGGAGCACCGCGAGCGATGACCACCGCAGGACAATCCGAAACGTGACGTAGCACGAGATGCGAGCCGAATCGAAGCTCGAACCCATCCCTGCTCTCGAAAAACCGCAATTTCACGCCTTGCTTCCTCTCGCCGCGTGATTTTTGAACCATAAATCCCGCGCCACCGCAAGCTCAATATGACACCGCTTGACATATGCAGTCGGCGGGAGCATGCAATGCCGAAACAAGAGGCGCTTTCCCTGTGGCCGGGGCCGGCCGCAGAAACGCGCCCAGATCGCTTATGGGAGGAGAATGCCATGCGTGCGTCCAGCTTTACCTTTATTCGTACCGTGCCCGCTGCGGTCAGCGCGATCGCAATCGCCTTTGCCACGTCCGCCCAGGCGCAAGAAGTCGAAGAGATCATCGTCACCGCGCAAAAGGTCGAGGAAAATGTCCAGAAGGTCCCGATCGCGATCACCGCGGTGTCCGGCGACCGCCTCGAAGCCACCGGCACGACCAGCCTGGAAGGGATCACGCGCCTTGTCCCGTCGGTGACCTTCCGCAAGGGCACGACAAGCGCGAACAGCGCCATCGTGATGCGCGGCGTCGGGACGATCACCTTTTCGATCGCCGCCGAACCGAGCGTATCGACGGTGATCGACGGCATCGTGCTCAGTCGCTCGGGGCAGGCTTTCATGGACCTCGTCGATGCCGAACGTCTCGAGGTGCTGCGCGGGCCGCAGGGAACGCTCTTCGGCAAGAATGCGTCGGCGGGGCTCGTCAACATCGTGTCGAAAGGGGGCACGGACCAGCTCGAAGCCGAAGCGAAGGCCGAATGGTTCGAAGGCGACGAGTATCGCCTGCGCGCCTCGGTCGCAGGACCGCTCGGCGGCGACTGGAGCGGCCGCGTCACCGGCTTCTACGGCAGCTACGACGGCAATGTCACGAACATCAACGGCGGTCGAAACCGCAAGGTCAATGGTTACGAACATTGGGGCACGCGGGGCATCGTGGACTATCGGGGCGACGGCGCGCGCCTCCGCTTCATCGCGGACTATTTCAAGGCCGACGACGATTGCTGCGCCGACGTGACGGGAGCGAGCCGCGGCGCCGTGCTCGATGCCGAACTCGGTCTTCCCGATGGCGTGGCGCTTGGCGAGAACCAGCGCTTCATCAACCACAATCTGGTCACGCAAACGCGCGACAAGCAGTGGAGCCTGACCGCCAGCGGCGACTTCGACCTCACCGATACGCACACGCTCAGCGTGGTCGCCGGTTATCGCAACTGGGAGAATCGAGAGATTCGCGAAGGCGACTTCCTGCCGCGCGCGATCGTCGGAACGGCGGAGCTGCACGATGACGGGCTGGTGAAAACGCAGCAATTCTCGGTAGAGGCGCGTATCGCATCCGACCAGTCGATGCCCTTTTTCTATCAGGTCGGCGCCTTTGCCTGGCATTCGGACAACAAGCAGGACTTCACGCGTCGCGACATCAGCTGCGCCACCTCGACGCTGCCGGTCGATCCGGCGACGGGAGCACGGCCCTGCAATGTCAACGACATGGTCAATACGCTGTTCCCGACAGCGACGTCCAACAGCGACGTCAATTCGACCAACTTCGCGCTCTTCGGACAGGCGACCTATCGCTTCAACGATCTGATCGCGCTGACCGGCGGCCTTCGCTACACGTGGGACGATCTGAGCTTCACGCACATCCGCGCGCCCGGCGTCAATGCGTCGACCGGCCTGCCCGCAACCGGACCTGGCATCTCGGGCAACCCCGCGGGCGGCACCGTCGCATCCGGCGGCACGGGTCTCAACACCTCAAGCGGGTCGAGCAGCAACGGCAATCTGTCGGGCAAGGCGGTGCTCCAGTTCACGCCGTCGGACGACATCATGCTCTATGGCAGCTATACACGCGGGTATAAGGGGCCGGCGTTCAACGTTTTCTTCAACCACACGGCGCCGACCAACGCGGTTCCGATCGACGAGGAAACATCGGACGCTTTCGAGATCGGCCTCAAATCGCGCTTCCTCGACAACAAGGTTCAGCTCAACCTCGCGGGTTTCAGCGTCGAATATGACGGCTTTCAGGCGAATAATTTCGTGCTTCTGAACGGCGCGGTCGTCACGAACCTGACCAACGCTGGCACGGTAAAGAGCGAAGGTTTCGAGGCCGATCTCACCGCCGTGCCGGTGGACGGGCTGACCCTGCGCGGAAGTGCGGCCTATGCCGATGCGAAGGTCAAGAGGTTCAACCCGAACCCGCTGACCAACGCGCCCGATGCGCGCGATGGAACGCGGCTCCCGCTTGCACCGAAGTTCACCTATACGCTCGGCGCCGACTATGACGTTCCGGTGGGTGGCATGATATTGTATCTGGGCACGGATTATCGACACGTCTCGAAGCAATTTTCCGATCTCGGCGAACAGGGCGTTATCGACGCCTATGGCCAATGGAATGCGTCGATCGGCATTTCGGATGCGGAGGATCGTTACCGCCTGACTTTCCACGCCCGGAACATCAGCGACGAAAGCTACGTCCTGCTCAATGTCTCAAATGGTCAGCGCCTCCAGATCCCGCGCGACGCCGACCGCTATTTCGGCGTCAGCCTGCGCGCGCGTATGTAACCGGATGGGCCCGTCCCCCGCAAGCGACGGGGGCGGGCTCATTCCGGACGTCTACGGGATCGGCAGCCCTCCTGCGACCATCGCAGGGGGCATTTTCTTTTGCTCGCCCCCCCACGCAGCCGCGTGTCGGCCGAAGCGCGAGGGGAAGACCGGAACGGGACCCGGTGCGGCAAGCCTGTCAGCGAGGAAGCCGCGTGGCCGTAGCGGCCGCACGCGGGCGTCGCTTTAGAGCGCGATGACATGATATTGACCCACCGTGACTGAGGCGATTTTGGCCGAGTGCGAGGCGCGAGGAGCGGCGCGATGCGGGACATCGCGCCCGACGAGCAACGTGGCAATCGGCCAGAATCGACCCGCCCCGGAGGGGTTGCCCCCTGAAGCCCGCCGGACAGCGGCGCGTCTCTGGTCCGGGCAACCAGCCCGTCCTGCGAGATGCTTCTTGCCGACGAACTTCAGGGGGCAATCACGGTGGGTCAATATCATGTCATCGCGCTCTAGGCGCGCGACTCAGCGAGTTCGAGCCGCGGCACGATAAGGTGAATCACCAGAAGCGCCGTGAGATAGGCAAGGCTGCAGATTATAAAAAGCGGCCCGTAACCCAGCCCGTTTCCAAGCGACCAACCAGCAAATTCGATGATCGCGGTGCCGGACAAATTGCCTGCGACCGCGCCGAGCGCGATCACGGTCGCGACGCGCAGCGGCGGGATGATGTCGGCAGTCATGCCAAAGATGTTCGTCGAAAAACCCTGATGAGCAAACAGTCCGAGGCCGACGCACAGCGCTGCCACCCAGGGACTGGTGGTGTACATGGCGAGCGGCATCACCAGCACGGCGAGGGCGAAGACGAACATCGACAATTTGCGCGCGCGATCCACCGAAAAACCGCGTCCGAGAAGGATCGGATAGAGCGCCCCCGACGTGACCGCGCCGAGCGCCGCCAGCGTGAAGACAATTGCGATGGGCAGGCCGAGCGCCCCCTGGCTCATTCCGAACTCCCGGCTGAAAAAGTCGGGCATCCAGAAGAGCACGAACCACCACACGCAATCGGTGCAGAACTTCGCGCCGACCACGGCCCAGGTCCGGCGGTCGCGAAGCAGCGGACGCCATGCGACTTTCGCGCGTTCGGGGAGGTCGCCGAGCGGTCGCATTTTGCGCATCGCCGGAAGCCAGAATGCGAGCCACACAAAACCGAGCGCACCGGTGGCGATAAACGCGGCCTTCCAGCCAAAGGCCAGCGCCAGCGGCGGGATCAGGAGCGGCGTGACAATCGCGCCGATGTTGGGCGCGGTATTGATCAGCCCGATCGCCATATTGCGCTGCCGCACCGGCAGATAGGTCGCCGCCGTCTTGATACCGGCGGGGGTACTGACCGATTCCCCGACCGCCAGCACGACGCGCGCCGCAACAAACTGCTGAACGCTTTGCGCAAGCGCGTGCGCCATGCCCGCCAGGCTCCACACCGATATCGCGATCGCATAGGCCCAGCGCACCCCGAGACGATCGACGAACCACCCGACACCGAGAAGCGCCCCGGCAGCCGCGATCTGGAATGTCGAGCCCAGATGCGCGTAATCCGAATCACTCCAGCCGAACTCGGCTTCCAGCGTGGGTTTCAGAAGAGCGAGAACCTGCCGGTCGACATAGTTGAGGGCATTGCCCAGGAAAAGCAGCGTGACCAGCACGATCGCGATGCGTGTCGACCGGTCCCCCTGCGCTGCTGCCGTCGCCATGACCTCTCTCCCTCGCCCTTTGAGCTGTTTCGACTTGCAACCTAGCGCCCGCTGCCGATAAGGGAAGAAAAATATGACACCGTAGGACATACCGTAGGACATAAGGTGAAAGACTGCGAAGCGATGACCCGCGGCCCCGCCCCTTCCGAACCGTATCGCGGGGATCTTTTCGGGGAAATCCACCTCGCCGATATGACCGATGCTGCGCCAACGCCCGGGATCGCCCGATATTTCCCCGGCCTGGCGATCTGCGCCGCGGCGGCTGGCGCGGCCGGATGGCTCTCGGACCATTATGGTGTGCCCGTCATCCTGCTCGGCCTGCTCATCGGGCTCGCGCTCAATTTCGTCGCGCGCGATGCGCGCACCCATCGCGGTCTCGACTTCGCCTCGCACACCTTCCTGCGGATCGGAATTGTGCTTCTCGGCTTTCAGGTCAGCATCGCACAGATCGTCGCGCTGGGAGCGCTCCCGTTTGCCGCACTGATCCTCATCATGGCGGTGGCCTTTGCCGCCGGACTTGCCGGCGCTCGCCTGTCGCGCCAGTCACCATATGCGGGCCTCCTTGCCGGTGGCGCGACGGCGATTTGCGGCGCCAGCGCCGCGCTCGCGCTCTATGGCATCGTCGGCAAAGAGCGGCTCAGCCAGGCACAATTTGCGCTGACGCTGGTGGGTGTGTCGATGGCCAGTGCGCTGGCGATGTCGCTTTATCCCGCCATTGCGGCCGAACTGGAACTCAGCGACGCGCAGGCCGGTTACCTGATCGGCGCCTCGATACACGATGTCGGCCAGGCAATCGGCGGCGCTTATGCTGTTTCGGACGCAGCAGGCATCGATGCCACGATCGTCAAGCTGGCGCGCGTTACGCTGCTTGCCCCCGTCGTGCTGCTCGTTTCGCTGGTGATCGGCCCGGCGCGCGCCGGGCCGTCCCGACCCAGCTGGCGGCGACTGGGCATGCCGTGGTTCATCACGCTCTTTCTTGCCGTTGTCGCGGTCAACAGCCTGATCGACCTTCCTGCCGTCGCGGCAACCAAGGCGCTTGCCGCATCCAAGGCGCTGCTGCTGCTCGCCGTGACGGCCACCGCCATGCGTTCACGCACCGACCTGCTCCTCGAGCTCGGCTGGCGGGCGGCCGCTCCCGTCATGGCGGCTTCGCTGGCAAGCTTTGCGGCCGCACTTTTCTTCGTAATGATCGGGGTGGGTGACTGAGGCGTCACAACCCGGCGCGGTCAGAGCGCGTCGACGGATCGGATCGGCCCCCTGGCGCTGTCGAACTGGGCCGCGACGTGGCGCGCATAGGGAAGACCGTCATCGCGGATGACCAGGTCGTTCCCGGCCCATTCGACGATCCCATAGCGCTCATAATCGGCCATCGCCGCGCGTACCGCGCTTTGCAACGCCGGACCGACAGAGGTTCGGCCGCGGCACAGAAGGTCGCAGATATGCGCGCCGCGCAGCCGCTCCGCGTCGGTGACGGCTATGCCGCGCGCTGTCGCCAGCCGCCCGCCGCCCACCATGTCGCGATAGGGACCGGGGCGCTTCTCATTCTGGACGAGGAGGTCCGGAAAGCGGCTGATCGCACTCGCGCCGAAGCCAAGCAGCACAGGAGCCATATCCTCGGTAAATCCCTGAAAATTGCGGCTGACGCGCCCTTCGCGCGCTGCGACCGCCAACGGATCGTCGCCGCGCGCGAAATGGTCGAAACCGACGGGATGATAGCCCGCCGCGGTCAGTCGACGGTAACCCAACTCAGCCTGGTCGAAACGCAGCCGCTGATCCGGCAGCATCACTCCGTCTATCTGTCGCTGCCGCGGAATCATGTCGGGCAGATGGGCATAGCCGAACAGCGCAATCCGGCTGGGCGCGAGGCGGATCGTTTCGTCAAGGGTTGCGTCCAGATCCTCCAGCCTCTGCCCCGGCAGTCCGTACATCAGGTCAAAATTGATCGCATCGATGTCGCGCAGGCGGAGCGCCGCGACGACACGCTCGATATGCGACAGCGGCTGGATACGTCCGATCGCCTGCTGGACATGTGGCGCGAAGGTCTGCACGCCCAGGCTGACGCGCGTGACGCGTGCTGCGGCGAGCACCAGCGCCCATTCGGCGTCGAGACCGCGCGGGTCGAGTTCGATCGAAATCTCCGGCCGGTGGCAATCGAAAACGGTCAGGATGCGATCGAGCAGACGCACCAGTTCGACGGGTGCAATCGCGTTGGGACTGCCGCCGCCAAAGGCGATGCGCTGCACCCTCCCCCGCCCGCCGAGACGCTTTGCGACGAGCGCGACCTCGGCCCGCAGCGCGGCCAGATAGTCGGCCAGCCGCTGCTTGCGTCCGGCCGCGCCGGTGTTGCAGCCGCAATACCAGCATATCTGTTCGCAAAAAGGAATGTGGACATAAAGCGAGATCGGCGTTGCCGCCGTGACGCGGTCGAGCGCCTGTGCATGATCATCGGCTCCGACCTCGCCGGTGAACTCCATCGCGGTCGGGTAGCTGGTGTAGCGCGGGACCGGTCGGGCCAGCAGGTCGGGATAATAGGACCACATGCGCGGCTCCTGATCGCATTGGCGCGGCATGGCATTGATCGGCATCAACGGCGCGCGCATCAGCAGCGCCCGCCTCTCCCCGCCGCGCCCTTTCCGCGCCGGTCGGTGGCGGCATGGCACGCCTTGGCACAATCGCGGCGCCGGTCGGGGTCCGCGGGGTCGCCCGGCAGCATCGTCCGCTGCATGTCCCCGCCGCACGACGGTACGGCCAGCACGCGCGCCTCGACCGCGACCGGCGGCTGCATCAGCGCGGTCAGGGCGAGCAACGCTGCAATCCTTCGCGGTGTCATGGCGCGCGCTCCTCTTCCTCTTCGACGAAGATGCGCAGCGCGGCGCCATCAAGATCGTCGAACTGTCCCTTGCCGAGCGACCAGAAAAAGGCCGCGAGCCCAAGCAGGCCCAGCCCCAGCGCGATCGGGATGAGCAAGGCCAGCCCGTTCACCGGATTGCCCTTTTCAGCCGCAGCGCATTGCCGACGACGATCAGCGACGATCCCGACATGGCGATCGCCGCGACGAGCGGCGTGACCAGCCCCATGAAGGCGAGCGGCACCGCGACGACATTATAGCCGATCGCGAGCAGAAAGTTCTGCCGCACCACCGCCTGCGTCCGCCGCGCCATACGGAGCGCCTGCACCACGGGCATCATCCTGTCGCCGAGGAAGATGCAATCGGCGGCATTCTTGCCGACATCGCTCGCCGACCCCGGCGCCATCGAAGCATGGCCCGCCGCGAGCGCCGGACCGTCGTTGAGCCCGTCGCCGATCATCAGCACCTTGCGCCCCCGTGCCGCCTGCCGCGCGATCGCGGCCAGCTTGTCCTGCGGGCTCATCCCCGTCTGCGCCGTCAGGCGCAGGTCGCGGGCAACCGGCGCGACGGCTTCGGCGCGGTCGCCCGACAATATCATCGCTGCGACGCCGTCCCGCTCCAGGGCATCGACCGCCTCGGCGGCGTCAGGGCGCAAAGGGTCGGCAAAGGTGATCGTCGCGACCGGGCGACCGTCGACGGCCAGTTCGGTGGCAAGCGCGTTGCCAAGATCGCTGCCCTGCGGTCGCCCCAGCGTCACGACCCGGCCGCGCCAGCGCGCCTCGATCCCGACGCCCGGCGTTTCGCGGATCGCCTCCACCCGAGCGGCCCGGACACCGCCTGCCTGAAGCTCGCGCGTCAACGCCGCGCTCAGCGGGTGGCGGCTCGCCCGCGCAAGCGCAAGGGTCAGCGAGCGCACCTCCGCGTCCAGCCGGTCGAGCCCCATCGCTTCGGGACGCCCAAGCGTCAGCGTCCCGGTCTTGTCGACGAGCGCGAGGTCGACCTCGGCCAGCCGTTCAAGTGCCGATCCGTCCTTCACGAGCACGCCTGCGCGCATCAATTCGCCCGCCGCGACGATCTGCGCCGCCGGGACGGCGAGGCCCAGCGCGCAGGGGCAGGTGATGATGAGCACCGCCGCGGCGACCAGCAGGCTTTGATGCCAGCCCGCCCCCGCGATCATCCACCCGGCGAAAGCGAGCAGAGCGAGCGCGTGGACCGCGGGGGCATAGAAGCGCGCGGCACGGTCGGCGATACGGACATGGCGCGACTTGCCCTGCGCCGCCTCGCCCATAAGCCGCGCGATGTCCGCGATCGCGGTGTCGGCTCCCGCGGCAGTGACGCGCACGCGGATCGGCGCGTCGAGATTGAGCGTGCCGGCATGGACGCGATCATCGACTTGCGCCGCAACCGGCGCGCTCTCTCCGGTCAGTAGCGACAGGTCGAACCGACTTTCGCCCGCCACAACCACCCCGTCGGCGGCCAGCCGTTCGCCCGCCGCCACCAGCATCTCCATCCCCGGTTCGAGCGCCGTCGCATCGACCCATCGGCTGTCCCCGTCGACCCCGATCACCATCGCGCCCGTCCCCATGTTGCGCAGCAGCGCCGCGACTCCGCCCCGCGCGCGGTCGCGCATCACGCTGTCGAGCCAGCGGCCGGTGAGCAGAAAGAAGAGCAGCATCACCGCGCCATCGAAATAGGCATGCGGGCCGCTCGACGCCGTCTCGTAAAGGCTCATAGCACAGACGAGCGCGACGCCGATGCTGATCGGAACGTCCATATTGGTGCCCCCGTGCCGCAGCGCGCGCCATGCCGAGCGGAAAAACGGGCGTCCGGCATAGGTGATCGTCGGCAGCGCGATCGCGGCGGACAGCCAGTGGAACAGGTCGCGCGTCGCACCCGCCGCACCCGACCAGATCGACACCGACAGCAGCATGATGTTCATCATCGCAAAGCCCGATACCGCGACCGCGCGCAGCAGCTCGCGGCTCGTTTCGGCACCGACGTCGGTTGCATCTGCACCGTTGCCCAGCGGGTGCGCCTCGAACCCCAGGGTCGAAAAGGCGCCGATGAGGTCGGGCATCCGGGCGTCGGGCGTATGCGTCAGATGCACGCGCTTTTCGGTGAAATTGACGCGTGCCGTCGCGATGCGCCTGTCGCGCACCAGCCCCTGCTCCAGCTTGGCGATGCACCCCGCGCAGCGGATGTCGGGCACCGCGAAGTCGCGTTCGATGAGCGCGGCGGAGGTCATTTTAGGTCGATCCGGTAGCGCGCCTCGTCCGTGCCCCTGGAAATCCTGATGTCGAGCCGCTGGCGCCCCTCCGCCAGCGGCTCGACCGAACGCCACCCGCCATCCTCCGCGGCGACGAAACGAAGCGCGAGAGGTGGGGTGCGCCCGAGCGGATGGCTGGCCGTCGCGCCGACGCTGAGGTCTGCGAGCGGCTCGCCATCCTTGCGAATGTCGATGCGAACGCGCCGGTCGGGGTCGCGCGTGACCGTCGGTGTCCAGCCCAGCTGGTCCTGCGCCTCTGCGCGTGCAAGCAACTTGTTGTACTGCTGGCTCGCGACATAGCTGTTCTCGACCACCTTGCCGCCAAAGGTCGACATGGCGAGGCGCGCCATCGTGAAATTGACCGCGACGACGGTGGCAAAGAAAGCCACAAGAATGGCCGTCATATGCCAGCCGGTGAACGGCTTGCGGGCCCGTTTTTCAGTCATTGTCCACTCCCCGGACGGTCGAACTGGATGATGTCGCTGTCGCCGCGCGGATCGCCGTCGAGGCCGCGCGTGCTGATCGTGAAATCCTGCCGGGCCGGGCCGGTGCCGGGCGCCGCGATGAACAACCGCACCCGCGTCACGCTGTCGGGGGCGAGGGTCAGCGAAACGGTGCGGCCGGCGCCCTCGCGCGTGCCGCCTTCGGTCCACAGCACCGCGTCGGCCAGCCCGCTCACCGACACCGCGACCCGGCGTGGTCGCGTTTCCATGTTGCGCAGCTTCAGCGTGTAGTTGTTGCGGACATGCCCATCCGAAAGCTGGACATGGAGCGGGCTGCGCTCATGCTGGACGGCGAGGTCGAGCCGCGTGCGCTGCCCCAGCGAAAAGAGCATCGCCGCACCGATCGCGCTCCATACGCCGAGGTAGATCAGCGTGCGGGGGCGGAGCAGTGTCCGCAACGCCGGCCGCGCCTGCCCGCCCGCCTTTTCGGCCGCGGCATCGTCGAGCGTGCAATAGTCGATCAGCCCGCGCGGCCGCCCGACCTGCGCCATCACGCCGTCGCACGCGTCGATGCACAGCGCACAGGTGATGCAGCCGATCTGCGGCCCTTCGCGGATGTCTATGCCGGTCGGGCACACCGCGACGCACTGGTTGCAGTCGATGCAGTCGCCGAACGCACCGGGATGCGCCATCGCCTTCTTGACGCTGCCCCGCGGTTCGCCGCGCCAGTCCTTGTACGTCACCAGCAGCGATTTTTCGTCCATCATCGCGGTCTGGATGCGCGGCCAGGGGCACATATAGATGCACACCTGCTCGCGCAGGAAGCCCCCGAGGATGAAGGTGGTCGCGGTCAGAACCGCGACCGTTCCATAGGCGATCGGCGCCGCCTGCCCCGTCCAGAAATCATGGGTCAGCGTCGGCGCGTCGGCGAAATACATGATCCACGCGCCGCCGGTCCAGAAAGCGATGGTCAGATAGATCAGATATTTGATCGTCCGCTTTGAAATCTTTTCAAAGCTCCATGGACCATTGGCCAGGCGGACTTGCGCATTGCGGTCGCCGTCGACCAGCCGGTCGACATGCTGGAACAGGTCGGTCCACACCGTCTGCGGGCAGGCATAGCCGCACCAGGCGCGCCCGACCGCGCTGGTGACGAGGAACAATCCGATCCCCGCCATGATCAGCAGGCCCGCGACATAATAAAACTCGTGCGGCCAGATTTCGATCTGGAACATATAGAAGCGCCGGTTGGCGAGGTCGACGAGCACCGCCTGGTCGGGGGCATAGGGCCCGCGGTCCCAGCGCATCCACGGCGTGCCGTAATAGATCGCCAGCGTGACCCCCATGATCGCCCATTTGAAGCGGCGGAAGGGACCGCTCACCGCTTTCGGGTAAACGCCCCGCCGCGCCGCATAAAGTGGTGCGCGAGCGCCGGACAGATCTTCAGCGCTGGCCATCGGTTCCCTGCCCGCCGGTGGCAGGAACAAGCCCCTTTTCGCCGCCACCGAGCGAATAGACATAGGCGGACAGCATCTTGATCGTCACCGGGTCGATCCGGCCGCCCCAGCGCGGCATGACGCCGTTGCGCGGCTGGTTCACGCTCGCGGTCAGGCTGGCGCGGTCGCCGCCGTAGAGCCAGATCGCATCGGTCAGTTTCGGCGCGCCGACCGCGCGGTCGCCTTCGCCTTCCGCGCCGTGACAGACGGCGCAATTCGCCTCGAACAGGGCTGCGCCGCGCGCCGAGGAGGCGCTCGCGCGCTCCTGCCCGCTGATCGTGCGGACGTGGCTGACGACATCGGCGACCTGCTGTGCATCCAGTATGCCATCGCGGCCGAATGCGGGCATCAGGCTCGTGCGCGTCGGCTGGTGATCGGGATTCCGGATGCCATGCGTGACCGTATATTCGATCGCGGCAAGGTCGCCGCCCCACAACCAGTCGTCATCGGTCAGGCTGGGATAGAGGTTTTGAACCCCGCCGCCGCCCGCGCCGTGACACTGGACGCAGTGGACGCGGAACGCCGAAGCGCCACCCTGCACGGCCGCCTGCATCAGTTCAGGTTTTCCGGGCAGAGCGGCGAGAGGGGTTGCGGCGATCGCCGACATCACCGGCGCGCGGCGCGCCGCATCGGCTGCCATTTCCTTCTGCAACTCGCCGCGGCTCGTCCAGCCGAGCAAGCCCTCCGTCGCGCTGTCGACCATCGGCCAGGCCGGATAGAGGATGACATAGGCCAGCCCCCAGACAATCGTGGCGTAAAAGGTCCACAGCCACCAGCGCGGCATCGGCGTGTCGAGTTCCTCGATCCCGTCCCATTCGTGGCCGACCGTGCGCGTGCCGGTCGCTTCGTCGATGCGCTTGTTCTCAGCCATGTTCGTCGTCCTTGAAGATCAGCTTCGCGGCGTCCTCGTTGCGGCGGCGCGCACCCCTGCGGAACGGCCAGGCGACAAGGAAGAGGAACAGCAGCGCCATGGCGAGCAGGCCCCAGCTGTCGGCGAAATGCCTGAGATCATCATAGTTCATCGCCCCGCCTCCGTTTCACCGGCGCGTTCCTGCGGCGCGGCCCTTTCGACGTCGACGAGCGTGCCGAGCATCTGGAGGTAGGCGATGAGCGCATCCATTTCGGTCACGCGCGCGGGGTCGCCGTCGAAATCGCGCACCTGCGCCTTCGGATAGCGTTGCTGAAGGTCACCGGCTCCGGCCTCGGGGTCGGCCTGCGCCCGGATGTCGTCGTTCGCCCTTTCGATATCGGCCTTGGTATAGGGGACGCCGACGCGATAGAGCGCGGTCAGGTCGTTCGCCATGTTTCCGGCCTCAAGATCACGCTCGGCCAGAAAGGCGTAGGGAGGCATGATCGATTCGGGCACGACGCTGCGCGGATCGACCAGATGCGCCTTGTGCCATTCGTCCGAGTAACGGCCGCCGACGCGCGCAAGGTCGGGTCCGGTGCGCTTCGACCCCCACTGGAACGGGTGGTCGTACATGCTTTCGGCGGCCAGGCTGTAATGGCCATAGCGTTCGACCTCGTCGCGGAACGGCCGGATCATCTGGCTGTGGCAGGTGTAGCAGCCCTCGCGCATATAGATGTTGCGCCCCGCGAGTTCGAGCGGGGTATAGGGGCGCATCCCCTCGACCTTCTCGATCGTATTGTCGATCCAGAAGAGCGGCGCGATCTCGACGATGCCGCCGATCGCGACGGTGAACAGGGCGAGCGCGCCGAGCAGCGTCACGTTGCGCTCGATCTTCTTGTGGCTGAGGCGCTTTTCGGCGGGTTGGGTGGCCATGGTCCGGGCTCCTTATTCGGCGGGCACGGGCGCGAGCGGGCGGTCCGCCGCGGCGCTGTAGGGCGTTTCGGTCATCGGCTTTTCGGCGCGCACCCGGCCGGCAAGCGTCGCCCAGACGTTGACGATCATGATGACGAAGCCGGCGAGATACATCGCCCCGCCCGCCGCGCGGATCAGATACATCGGGTGCATCGCCGCGACGCTTTCGGCGAAGCTGTAGACGAGGTAGCCGTCGGCGCCATATTCGCGCCACATCAGCCCCTGCATGATCCCCGCGACCCACATCGACGCGGCGTAGAAAACGATGCCGACGGTCGCGAGCCAGAAGTGCCAGTTGACCATGCGCAGGCTGTAAAGCCGCGGACGACCCCACAGGCGCGGCACCAGATAATAGACGCAGGCAAAGGTGATCATGCCGTTCCAGCCGAGCGCGCCCGAATGGACATGGCCGATCGTCCAGTCGGTGTAGTGCGACATCGAATTGACCCATTTGATCGACATCATCGGGCCTTCGAAGGTGCTCATGCCGTAGAAGGCGAGCGCCATCACCATCATGCGGATGATCGGGTCGGTGCGGATCTTGTCCCACGCGCCGTTGAGCGTCATCAGCCCGTTGATCATCCCGCCCCAGCTCGGCATCCACAGGATCACCGAAAAGACCATGCCGAGCGTCTGCGCCCAGTCGGGCAGCGCGGTGTAATGCAGGTGGTGCGGCCCCGCCCAGATATAGAGGAAGATGAGCGACCAGAAGTGGATGATCGACAGGCGGTAGGAATAGACCGGTCGTTCGGCCTGCTTCGGCACGAAATAATACATCATCGCGAGGAAGCCCGCGGTCAGGAAGAAACCGACCGCATTATGCCCGTACCACCACTGGGTCAGCGCATCCTGTACTCCGGCGAAGGCGGCATAGCTCTTCGAGCCGAAGAGGCTGGCGGGCATCGACAGATTGTTGACGATGTGCAGCATCGCGATGGTGACGATGAAGCTGAGGTAGAACCAGTTCGCGACATAGATGTGCGGTTCGCGGCGCTTGACGATCGTGCCCACGAAAACGGCCAGGTAAGCGACCCAGACGACGGTGAGCCAAAGGTCGACATACCATTCGGGTTCGGCATATTCCTTCGCCGCGGTGACCCCCATCAGATAGCCGGTGGCGGCGAGGACGATGAAGAGCTGATAGCCCCAGAAGACAAAGCGCGCGAGGTTCGGAAAGGCGAGCCGCGCGCGGCAGGTGCGCTGAACGACGTAAAAGCTCGTCGCGATCAGCGCATTGCCGCCGAACGCAAAGATCACCGCCGAGGTGTGGAGCGGGCGCAGCCGCCCGAAGGTCGTATATTCGAGATTGAGGTTAAGCGCGGGAAAGGCGAGCTGGAGCGCGATGAACAGCCCCGCGGCCATTCCCGCCATGCCCCAGAACAGCGTCGCGATGACACCCCAGCGCACCGGATCGTCGTCATAGACGCCTTGATCGACGGGCATCTTCAACAGGCCGCGCGCGATGGCGCCATAGTCCGCCCGTGAAATCGTAACCCAGAGCCCCGCCAGACAGGCGGCCGCGACGATCATCATATGCACGGCGAACGGCGCATCGACCGCCAGCGCCGCCATGACCAGTGCGAACAGCGCCAGCGCCAGCCAGCCGCCCGCCTTCATCACCACACCGTCCATATGTTCGTCCCCGCTTCCAGCGGCTTCGCGCCGCGCTTCGGGTCGCTCTTGGACGCGCGCGGGCGGCGAAACATTGACCGGGATCAACGAATTGCTTGCGCTCCATCAATGCGGCGGGCGGACTCCCGGCGCAGGGACCGCCTTGTCAACAACAGGAGCCAAGTTCCATGAAATGCCGATATTTCTCCCTCGCCGCCCTCGCGGTCGCGCTGGCCGTCCCGGGGCAGGCCGCTGCAAAGAGCGGCGACATCCGGTTCAAACTGCTCGCAACCTATGTGGCGCCCGATGGCAAGATTGACGATGTGAAGCTCGACCTGATCGGCCTGCCCGCAGGCACGCAGACCAAGGCCGACGACAATGTCGTCCCGACCGTCGCGATCGAATATTTCGTCGCCGACAATATCTCGCTCGAAACTATCGCGGGCGTGACTCAGCATGACGTCGTCGGCCGGGGCGGACTCGCCGGGGCGGGGCTGGTATCCGATGCGAATATCGTCCCGGCAACGCTGACGCTGAAATATCATTTCGGCAAGGAGGGCGGTATTCAGCCCTATGTCGGCGCCGGGCCCAGCTATTTCATCTTCATCGACGAGAAGCCCGGCGCGACCGCGGTGGCGCTCGGCGCGACGCGGCAGAAGATGAACGATACGCTCGGCTTTGCGCTTCAGGCGGGAATCGACGTGCCGGTCAACGACAGGGGGCTGGCGGTCACGTTCGACGCGAAGCGTTATTTCCTGCGCCCCACCGCGCGCTGGTTCGCCGGGCCGACCGAGGTGCTGCGCACCCGGCACAAGCTCGATCCCTGGGTCGTCAGCGCAGGGGCGGCCTTCCGCTTCTGAACGGCGGTTTTATCCCGCCATATCCTCCATCGCCGCGCGATCGTGGATGACGATCTCGCGGCGCGAGGGGAGGTCGAGCACGCCGTCGGCGCGCATTTTCGTAAGCTGACGGCTCGTCGTCTCGATCGTCAGTCCCAGTATATCGGCGATCTGCTGGCGACCGAAGGGCAGCTCGAAGGCGCCGCGGTTCAGGCCGACGCCGCACCCCTGCCCCTCCAGCCGCTCGGACATTTCGAGCAGGAAGGACGCGACCTTTTCCGACGCCGACTTGCGCCCGAGCAGCATCATCCAGTGCCGCGCGCGGTCGAGCTCGTCGAGCGTGCGGCGGAGCAATTTCTGCTGAAGATCGGGGTGGCTACCGGCAAACTCGTCGAAATTGTTGCGGTTGAAGATGCAGACTTCGGCGTCGGTCATCGCGGTGACGCTGTAGGGACTTTCCTTGCCGAACGGACGGCCGATGAAATCGGACGGAAAGACGACGCCGACAATCTGCTCGCGCCCGTCGGCGGTCGACACGACAAGCTTGAGCACGCCTTCGAGCACATTGGCGACCACTGGCGCGCCATCGCCCTCCCACAGGAGCGTCTGCCCCGCGCGCACCTTCTGCTTGCGGCCCATCCTGCCCAGCGCGGCCAGTTCCGCGGGGTTCAGGCTCGCGCAGATGGCGCGGTTTCGAACAATACAGGTCGCACAATCGGCCACCGCGCCCCCCTACAGGAAGGCTGCGGCTTTGGAAAGCGTCGCGAATCGAAACCCTGGCCCCTGTTTCAGCGGGATTGCTCCGCGAGAGGGACGCAGCGTGCGGATGGCAGCTGAGCAGCGGAAGCGCGAAAAGCCAGCATTACAGGCCGCCAGGGCGGAGGTCGATACAGCCTAGGGTCAGGACCCTAGTGCACAAGCAGCAACGGCGCGGGCGCCACGTCGAGCATGAAGCGCGTCACGCCGCCGAACAGCGTTTCGCGCAGCCGCGTCCGGCCAAAGGCCCCCATGACGATCAGCCCGGCGCCGATTTCGCCCGCCACGCGCACCAGCACCTCTTCGGGCGCGTCCATTCCCTTCGCCTCATGGCGCAGTTCGCCATGGACGCCGTGCCGCGACATATAGCGCAGCGCATCCTCCGCCGCGACGCGGCCATCGTCGTCGCCGACCGTCACCAGCGTGACGGCGCGGGCGTCGCGCATCAGCGCCACGCCCGCACGCAGCGCGCTCGCCGCCTGCGGACTGCCGTTCCACGCCACCATCATCGGCGCATCGAGGTCGATCGGCGACGCCTCGGCGGGCAGCGCGAGGACGGGTATCGGCACCGTAAGCGCCAGGTCGGCGGCGATGGTCGATGCGCGCCGCCCCCGCTGATCGGCCGCGCCAAGCGAGACGATGGCGAGATCGGCCAGCGTCGCGGCAAGCGCCATCGTCGACAGCGCTGCGCCATCCGCCACGGCGATGTCCCACGGCACATCCTCGCGCTCGAGTTCGGCGCGCAACCGTTTTTCCAGCTCGGCATCGGCGATCTGGGCCTGCGCCAGCTGTTCCTTCGCCAGATAGACGCCGCCAAAGGGATCGGCGGCGATAAACTGCTGATAGGGCGAGCTGATCAGAAAGCTGAGGTGTGCGCCAAAGCGGCGGCCGATCGTCAGCGCGCTTTCGATCCGCGTTGCCATGCCCATGTCGTCGGCGGCATGAATCAGGATATTCTTCATCGTCCGGTCTCCTGTTGGGGGACGAGAATGGATGCGTTGCCAGACCATATCATTGATTCGCATCAAATCGAAGGCGGCGTCCGGAACCGGGGCCGGCCGACGGGTTCCGGCATTTCGCTGACCACGAGTCAGGAAACGTCGACCGCGTCGTTCCACCGCAGATATTGCCCGCGAAAGTGAATCCCGACGAGGCGGCCGCTCCGGACATCAATCACCGGCGACCCCGAATTGCCGCCGAGCGTCGAACTGTCGTGCCGCAGCAGATAATTGACCGTATCGCGCAGCATGATCCGCCCCGGCTGCACGCGCTTCACATTATAGATGCCGCGAAAGATGCGATCCATCACCGCGGCGTCGTTGCGCCGCGAGTCATAGGCGGGATAGCCGATGACCACGACATCGCGCGCCGCGGTCAGGTTGGAAAGCCCGGTCGGGATCGGACTGGGACAGAGGCCGGGCCGCATTTGCAGGATCGCAATGTCGAAGCGGTCATGGACCCCCCAGATGCCCGCCACCGGCACGTCCGCGACCGCGGTGCTGCCGATTTCCTGCCGAAAGTCGGCGCGCACCGCGATGCCCTCGTGGATCCGCCAGCCGCGGCCCGGCTCATGTGATGCAAACTCCTGCACGACATGGCGGTTGGTCGCAACCAGGTCGGGCGCGACGACAAAGCCCGTGCCGACCCAGTCGAGCGCGATGGCGCCCTCGGTCTCGATCCGGCACGTCCGCGCGATCGCATGGTCGATCCCCGCGCGATGGGCTTCAAGGTGCCGCCATTCCTCCGGTGGCGGCAGGAAAGTGCCGTCCTGCACCAGCAGCGCGGGGCGCAATTCGGTGTGAACGATGGCCTCCAGCGTATCGACCTCGCCCGGCGACAGCGCAGCGGGCGGCAGGTCGGGCGACAGACGCCGGGTCAACGCGACCAGTTCGTCTTCCGCAATGCCGGTGGCGCCGACCGACTCCTGCGCCTGCGACACTTCGCGCCGTCCGATCGCCCGGCCATGCTGCAACCAGCGGGGCCGGTCACGCCGGACGAGATCGAGCAGACAGCGGGAACGATCGTCATTTCGCATCACATATCCCCCGGTTCGAGCGGCGCGAGCAGCTCCGGCCATGTCGCGGCGGGCGCGAACCGCGCGCCGAGCCACGGTCGCACGCTCGGCGGACAGCGCCCCGCTTCGATCATCGCCGCTTCCTGCGCGCCGAGCGCACGGCGAAACCCGCCAAGGTCGACCAGGGACCCGCCCTCGGCGGGGTGGATCAGCGCGAGCAGGTCGGGCCGCAGATGCTCGCCGCCCGCCACATCGGGGGGCAGGTCACGAAACGGGCGCCAGTCGAGCAGCGCCGCGCCGCGTTCTTCGGCGCTCAGCGGACAGGCGGGAAGCGGCGGAGCCAGCGGCCGCCGGTCGATGACCGGCACCGCCATCGCATCGCGCATCCAGTGGAGCAGGCCAAGCGAGGCATGGATCGACCCGGCCGAGCCGTTCGTCGCGCGATGCCGGACACCCCGGTCCAGCCACAATAGATCGCCGGGCGCCAGCGGAATGTCGATGGCGCCCGCGTCCCGCTCGACCGCAAAGATTTTGGTGCCCGCGAGTTGCAGGACCAGCACGTCGTGCGGGTCGCGGTGCCACGCGAGTCCCGGCGCGTCCGGCGCGCCCGCATAGGCGTTGACCTGCGCGGGTCGGCGCGTCGCGCCCTCAAACGCGCGCGCCAGCCGGTGCCAGTGAAAATCGAGGCCGTCGATTTTCTGGAACACCACCGTGCCGTCGCTGTCGATCGTATCGGCGACACGGTTCGGATCGACGATCGCTTTCCCCAGATCGCGCGCGGTGACCGTGCCCGCGCGGCTGTCGAACGCGCGTATCTCGTCGCGGCCGGGCCACGGCCGCAGGGTGGCCGCCAGCCGCATCGCGAGAGCGCGCGGCGTCCCTGCCCACCCCGCGCCGCGACCGCGCAGCAAACGCACGCCCGCGGCAAGCGCCGACGACGACGCCAGTGCATCGAGCAGCGGGGCGACGGCATGCGCATCGCCACCGCAAAGCAGGCGGGCCCGATCCGCGACGGGCGATGGCGCGGTCTCAAGCATCGGGGGCGATCCTCTCCATCGCGCGCACCACCCATCCGCCCGCCGCGGCGATGTCGCCCGGCGTCAGGTTGGCGAAAGCAAAGCCGCGCGCCAGCACCCCGCGCGGCGGCGGTGCGGCGCCCCCGCGCGCCGCGACAGGCCATTCGGCAAGTGAAAGTTCGGCGAGCGGCCCCAACAGATCCGCGCCGTGCAGCCCGGCACCCGGCAGCACGCGCCCCTGTGCGATCAGCCAGCCAAGCGCCGCCTCGCGCCGCGCCGCGCGCAGCGCCGCGGCGATTCGAGGCCGCGCCGCCGCGCCGGCCGCGACGATCCGGCCACGTGCGTCGGCGATCAGCACCAGCGCGACCGGCACCGGTGCCGCAAGACGAAACCCGGATGCTTCGACCTTGCCGACGCGCATCGCGCCCAGCGCCTGCGCCTGCGCGCCGCGCGCCAGCGCGTCGATCGCTCGTCGTTCGATCATCTCGTACGCCGCAGCGCGCAGCGCCCGCGCGCGTTCGAACGCAAAGCCAAGCCCCGTCGAGGATGCAGGCAACACCGGCCTTCCGTCGCGATGGAAGGGCAGCCACGCCGCCGCCGCCGGCGCATCGCCGCACGGGATGCCGCGCCAGTCGGTGAGCGCGACGCGCTCGCTGCCACCCGGCGGCACGAGCGCGGCGCCATAGCGTTCGAGCATCTCGCCGGTCGCGCGTGCCACCGCGTCGCAGCGCCGCGATCCGGTGCCAAGGCCCAGCGCGACATCGGCGGCGGCGCCCAGTGCGCGCACGTCGCACCCCTTGGCGACCGCCACCCATTGCCGGACCTCGGCGAAATAGCGCGTCGACAGCTCGGCAAGCGGCCCCGCGCCGGGACCGAGCAGCCGCTTGCGCCGCTCGCCGGGCGGCAGCGTCTGGCAGGCACATCCCGGCAGCGCGAGCAACGCGCGACGCGGCGCGGCGGCCGCGCCGAGCGAGGCGCGGCGCGCGTCGGCGCAGGCGTGGCAGGCGACCACGGCGGCGCTCACGCCCGCTGCCTTTCGGCGCCTGCAAGCGTCTCGAAATGATCGAAGACCGGCGCCAGCCCGCAACAGCGCCCCGCCGCGCCGCGCCGCGCCGCAATGTGGCTTTCGTGCGGGCACCAGCCTTTGCAATGGCCGTACCAGCGGCACGTCCGCAGCCGCAGCCAGCGTTCCGCCTCGCGCTGCTTCAGCGCGGTCATCTCCGCGCTTGCACGGATGTCGGCGAAGCTGCGTTCGGCCAGATTGCCGAGCGCGTGGTCCGCCGACCCCAGAAACTTGTCGCAGTGGCGCACCGTGCCGTCGGGCTCGATCCCGAAATAACCGCCAAGGCAGGGACCATTGAGTTCGCAGAAACCCGTCGCCTGCCGCTGCCACGCGGCGTGCAGCGCGTCGATCTCGCGGACATCGAAACGCAGGTCGGGGCGCGTGCGGAGCAGGTCGAACAGGCGGATCAGGAAATCGGCGAAGGCGGCGGGCGGCAGATAGGGTCCCTCGCCCGTACCCGCATCGGGCCGCACTGGCAGGAACCCTGCTGCATGGATGCCCGCGTCGACCAACTCGCCGACCAGCTTCTCGACCGGGCAGGCGGCAACCTCCGGTGTCACGACGATCAGCACGCCGGCGAACACCCCCGCCTCGCGCAGCCGGGCGATCCCGTCGATCACCGCATCGAACGACGCGCTGCCGCGTGCCGTGCGCCGCTGGCGGTCGTGGATGGCGCGCGGGCCGTCGAGGCTGACACTGACCTTGAAATCGAACAGCCGCCACAGCGCGACCACCGGGTCGGGCAGCGCGGCGGCATTGGTCTGGATCGAATTGGTAAAATCCTGCCCCGGTCGCCGCAGCCGCGCCTGCAACCACAGAAAGCCCAGCATCCTGCGCACACCGAGCAGACTCGGTTCGCCGCCGTGCCAAATGAAGCGCGCCGTCGCGACCGACCGGTCTTCGGCGACACGGCGCACCATCAACGCCTGCGTCGCGGCGGTCATCCGGTTGCCCGGCCCTTCGCGCCAGTCGGTGCAATAGGTGCAGCGCAAATTGCAATGGCGCGTCAGCTTCGCGATCAGCACCAGACTGCCGAGACCGGTCGGCGGCGCGGCGCGATCGGCTGGTTCGGCCGCCGCAAAGGCCGGGTCGGTCAAGCCGAGCGCCGCTGCGGGAACCATCGCCAGTCCGCTGGCGGGTGCCGCGCCGAGGTGGATCAGCTGATCGAACGCCCGCGCCTCGGCGGACGCCAGCCGCGTGCGCAGGCGCCGCTGCGTCTCCCCCAGCGCCGCAAGCGCCGCCGCGCCGTCGCATCCCGCCGGACGCAAGGCGGGCTTTGCGCGCAGGGCCTGCCGCACATCGGCGGGCAGCCCGTCCGTCGGCGCGGCTTCCAGCGGCACCGACGCGCCGGTTCGCAGCAAGGACAGAAGCGCGCGCGCGCGCGTTAGCAGCAGCACCGCGACGGCATCCTCCTCCGGCCGCAGCGTGGTCGCCAGCCGTTCGGCGGTATCGCCGTCGATCCCCGCTGTGGCGGTCTCGATTGCGGCGACGCTCATCGCCGTCGCGCCGGCAACGGCAGCGACAGGTGCAGCCCGCCTTCGCTCGCGATCAGCCCTTCGTGGCTCAGCAGGCGCAGCGATCGTTCGACGCGCTGGAGCGGTTCGTCGATCATCTCGGCGACGCGCCCGGCGCTCAGCGGCTTTTCGAGCAGCGCCTGGAATATGCTGGCGTCGCGTCCGGTCAGCCGCGTCAGCCGCGGTTCGGGCGCGTGGCGGCTGTCCTCGACGGTGACGACGCCGGGCGACGAGAAATAGCGCAGTTGGGGGCGCCAGTCGCGCATCCACGCTTCCTTCCACACCCCGATCGCCTCGGCCATGCCGTCGAAGTCGCTGTCGGACAGCGTATTTTCCAGCTCATATTCAAAGAAATAGGCGATCGCTTCCTTGTCGATCCGCGTCGGCACGATGAAGTCGAGCGAGCGTTCGGGCTTGCGGCGTATCTTGGGAAAGCTCGCTTCGTCCTTGAACAAGGGGCTATAGCGTTCCAGCCACACGCGCAGCCCCGCCGACGGCGGCTGCAAATGGTGCAGATGCTGGAACAAATCCACCTGTTCGGCATAAAATTCGGCTTTTTCGCCCGGAAATCCCCACAACACATTCCAGCTCACCGCGACGCCATAATGGGCCGACCAGCGTAGCAGGTTCACATTGTCCAGCCCGCGCACGCCCTTGCGCATCAGCTTGAGCACCGGGGTCGACAGGCTTTCGATTCCCGGCTGGATCGTGCGGATTCCCGCGTCCGCCATGTCGCGGATCTCGTCGGGCTTCAGGTTCGACTTGACCTCATAAAAAATGTCATAGGTCGCGTCGCTGGCCGCCAGCCTGGGAAGCAGCGCCTCGCGGTAGCCGCGATCGACGATGTTATCGACAGCCTCGAAATGATAACTCCGATATCTTTCGGCGAGTTCGGCCAGCTCGTCCCAAACCCGCTCGGGCGACTTTGAGCGGAACTTCATCGTCAGCGCGTTGAGCCCGCAAAAGACGCAGTGGCTATGCTCGCCCCACCAGCACCCGCGCGCGCTTTCAAAGGGGATACGGACATCGTTGCGCAGCCCGATCTGAACGAGGCCAAGATATTCGGCGCGGTCGAAATATTCGCCATAGTCGGGTGTCGGATTGCGATCGAGCGCCGTGATCATCCTTGCGGGCTTGTTCTGCCGCACCGCACCGTCGGCGTCGCGCCAGCTCAGCCCGGTGACGCGGTCCATTCCTTCCCCTGCGTCGATGGCGCGGAGAAGCGCCGGAAAGCTGTCGTCGGCTTCGCCGCTCAACACCAGTTCGACCTCGGGCACATGCGCGATCCATTCGGCCGCCATGTCGCGTTCGAAATTGGCGCCGCCGAACAGGAAGCGGGCGTGCGGCAGCATCGCCCGCAGCCGCCGGGCGATCGCGATCGCGGCGGCGGTCTGCTGAAAGGTCGAGGTGAAGCCGACGACCGTGGGGTTCGATCGCGCGATCTCCTCGGCAGCCAGCCGGACGAAACGCGGCACGACGTCGCGCCGGACGACCAACAGCTGCCCGGCATCCTTGAGGTCGAAGGCGGCGAGCAGGGCACGTCCGTCGGGGTCGGGTGCGGCCGAGCCAAAGGCTTCGACCGAAAACAACCAGTCGCCCACTGCAACGCCGCGATCATTGGCGATAGTTTCGTAAAATTCGCTGCCGATCATCACCGCGAAATCGAGGAACAAATGATGTGTGCGCGCGCTCCAGCCACATTGGCGCGCGATCGCGGCGAGCAGGCCGACCTGGATCGAGGGGCGGCGAAAGGAGTTGAAGGGTGCGGCGACCAGCGCGATCGAATGTCCCGATCGCGCCGACGCCGCTTCCTTCGTTTCGGGCGCAGCCTCCTCCGCGGCGACCGCGCGGTGGCGCGGCCTCTTGACGGGGGCATTCATGTCGAACCTTTCGGTTTAGCGCCCGAAACCTCCGGGCAGGCCGCCCAGCGGTCCCGGATTGACGACGGCGCCGCCGAAGGCGGGGTTCGTGCGCCATCCGCCAAGCTGGTCGGTCGCGAGATCCTTCGACCAATCGACCCCGACGCAGGCAACGCCAACGCCCACTCCGACCGAATCCATCACGTCGCCTCCCGGCGAAAGAATGCTGCCGAGTCGGCCCTGCTCGACCCTGGTAAGCCCCTGGAATGCGTCGGACAGCTTGACGTCGCGGATCCGCGCCGCGTTGGCGACCTTGATCGTGCGGATATTCTCGATCGACGGCCCTTCGGTCGCCAGCACCTGCTGGAAATGGTGCGCGGCCGCCCCCAATATGCCCAGAAAATAGAGCCGCTGTCGGTCGGTCAGGCGGCTGTCGAGGTCTTCCAGCGCATCGCCGATCTTGTCGAGTTCCTCGCCGGTGAGCTCGATCGTTGTCGACGGTGCGGACATTCCGCCCGCTCCGTGAAGCGCTTCGAGTATCTGCTTGATCTGCGCCTCGATCGCGTCGAGGCGCGCTGCCACCGAAGTGGATGTTTTTGACTCTGCCACGTGTCGTCTCCTGCAAGCAACGGACGCGACCCAGGCATTTTTTGTTTTGCTAACAATCGGTAATAAAGATTGCTTCCGGGTTTCCGGACATGGTTAATCGGTCCTTGCCCCTGCCCGGCGCCTCGCCCGCATCGCAACCCGGTCACGCCCCGGCGTTGAATTGGGCGACGAGGTCGAAGCGGTCGCCGCGGAACAACTGCCTGACGTGGGTGACAATCCGCCCCGCGCGCCAGGTGGTGCGGTCGAGTTCGAGACAGGCGGCGCACGTCCCGACACCCAATTGCGCCGCCTCCGCCCGCGTCGGCGTCACCGCGCGGATCACATGCCGCGCCTCGGTCCACGGAATATGGCCAAGCAGCCAGGTGCCAGGCGCCTCCGACCGAAAATCGGCACTCGCTGCGTCGGGCACTTCGCCGAGCGCGATGAAGCGCGCTTCGAGCGCGAAGGGCTCCCCCGCCGCAAAATGCACGCCCTCGACGTATAGCGCGGGGGCGGGGCACAGCGCGGCGCCCTCCGCTTCGGTGCGCGTTGCTTTCAGCGTCCAGCCATAGGCCTCGCCCCGTGCGGCGATCAGTTCGGCGAGGTCGGGCACCGTCATCACCGCCGAATGGACCGGCGGATGCGCGACGAACGTCCCCGCCTTGCGACGGCGCTCAATCAGCCCGGCGGCGGCGAGCTCGCCAAGCGCCTTGCTCACCGTCGCGCGCGCGCAGCCATAGTGCGCGGCAAGGTCCTGCTCGATCGGCACACGGTCGCCGGGGCGCCATTCGCCCGCGCGGATCGCGGCGGCGATTTCATCGCGGATGCGCCGCGCGGGGTTCATGCAAGCAGCCGGTCGAGGCAGGCGCGATAGGCGGCGGCGACAGCGTCCGCCGCGACATGGCGCCCGCTTTCGACGCGCTTTTCGCCCGCGCGCCAGACGCAATCGATCGCCCCGCCACGCGCCGCGAAAATCCAGCGGTCGAGCAGGGTCGCATCATCGGTCCCGGCAAAGCAGGGATGTTCAAGGTCGAGCGACATGATGTCGGCGGGATGACCGACGGCAAGCCCCGCGGACACGCCGAGCGCCCGAGCGCCGCCGTCGACCGCGCGGCCGAACAGGTTGGCGCCGACGAAGGGCGCGGCTTCATCCGCAAGCAGCGCCCGCGCACGCTGCGCCAGCCGCTGCGAATATTCGAGCGCGCGCAGTTCGCCCGCGGCGTCGATCAGGATATTGCTGTCGGTGCCGACGCCGAAGCGGCCACCGGCGGTCAGATAGTCGACCGCCGGAAAAATGCCGTCGCCCAGATTGGCTTCGGTGATAGGGCAGAGCCCCGCCACCGCGCCACTGGCAGCGAGGCGCACGGCTTCGCCTTCGTCGAGATGTGTCGAATGGATCAGGCACCAGCGATCATCGACCGCGGCATTGCCCAGCAGCCATTCGACCGGTCGCGCGCCGCTCCATGCGACACAATCGGCAACCTCCTTCACCTGTTCGGCGGCATGGATATGGACGGGCCCGGTCGGCGACAGCGCCAGCACCGCCGCCAGTTCGTCGGGCGTCACGGCGCGGAGCGAATGCGGAGCGACACCGATATTGGCGTCGCCGGACAGCTTCGCGCGCGCCGCGTCGAGCAGCGTGGCAAAGCCGTCGATGTCATTGAGGAAACGCCGCTGCCCCGCGCTCGGCGGCGCCGCGCCGAAATCGCCGTGCGCGTAAAAGACGGGCAGCAAGGTCAGACCGATGCCCGTCGCCGCGCCCGCCTCGGCGATCGCACCCGTCATTTCGGCCGGATCGGCGTAGCGCGCGCCCGCGGGATCGTGGTGGAGATAATGGAACTCGCCGACGCGCGTAAAGCCGCCCTCGAGCATCTCGACATAGGCCTGCGCCGTGATCGCGGCGACATCGTCGGGGGTCAGCCGGTCGAGGAAGCGGTACATGATCTCGCGCCAGCTCCAGAAATTGTCGTCGGGCCGGCTGCGGCGTTCGGACAATCCCGCCATGCCGCGCTGAAAGCCGTGGCTGTGGACGTTGCAGAGACCGGGCAAGCCGACACGATGGCGCTCATCCCCGGCGTTCGCGGCAACGCCGGTTTCGATCGCAGCGATCCGCCCGTCGGCGATGCGCAGCCGCGCGGCCCTTTCCCAGCGATTGCCGATCCACGCGCGTTCGAACCAGAGCGAAGCCATCATCCGTCCCCATATTATGTCTAGACATAATGACGCATCGGCGCGACACTGTCCAGATGGAGCAACGCTGGACGAACGCCCGACTCGCGACGATGGCCGGTGACGATCTCGGCCTGATCGACGATGGCGTGGTCGCGGCAAAGGATGGCCGCATCATCTATGCCGGTCCGGCGAAGGACGCGCCTGCGACGCAAGGTGCGGTCCATGACTGCGAGGGCCGCCTGATCACGCCCGGCCTGATCGACTGCCACACCCATCTGATACATGGCGGCAACCGTGCGAACGAATGGGCGATGAGGCTCGAAGGTGCGAGCTATGACGAGATCGCCCGCGCGGGCGGCGGCATCGTCTCGACGATGCGCGCGACGCGCGACGCGAGCGAAGCCGAACTGGTCGCGAGCGCCCTCCCCCGCCTCGACGCGCTGATCGCCGAGGGTGTGACGACGATCGAGATCAAGTCAGGCTATGGGCTCTCGACCAACGACGAGTTGAAGATGCTGCGCGCCGCGCGCGCGCTCGCCAACATCCGCGCGATCCGCGTCGAGCCGACCTTCCTCGGCGCGCACGCGCTGCCTCCCGAATATCAAGGCGACAGCGACGCCTATATCGACCTCGTCGTGGGCGAGATGATCCCGGCCGTGGCCTCGCTAGCCACCGCGGTCGACGCCTTTTGCGAAGGCATCGGCTTTTCGCCCGAACAGTGCGCGCGCGTCCTTGCCGCCGCGAAGGCCCATGGGCTCAAGGTCAAGCTCCACGCCGAACAATTGTCGGCGCTCCACGGCAGCGCGCTCGCCGCGCGGCACGGCGCATTGTCCGCCGACCATCTCGAACATGCGACCGACGAGGATGTGCGCGCGATGGCCGAAGCCGGCAGCGTCGCGGTGCTGCTCCCCGGCGCCTATTATTTCATGCGCGAAACCAGACTGCCGCCCGTCCAGGCAATGCGCCGCCATGGGACGCGCATCGCGCTGGCGACCGACAACAACCCCGGAACCTCGCCGACGAGTTCGCTGCTGCTGATGCTCAACATGGGCGCGACCTTGTTCGGGCTGACCGTCATCGAAGCGCTGCGCGGCGTGACGGTCAACGCCGCCGCCGCGCTCGGCCTGTCGGCGGAGATCGGCACGATTGAGGTCGGCAAGGCCTGCGACCTCGCCATCTGGGACGTCGGCGACCCCGCCGAGCTGGTCTATCGCATCGGCTTCAACCCGCTGCACCAACGTATCAAGGACGGACAATGACGGTTGTGACGATCACCCCCGGCGCGATGAGCTTCGCCGACTGGCGTGCGATTTACGAAGGCGCGAGTGCCGCGCTGACCGTGGGTGCATGGGATGCGATCGACGCCAGCGCCGCGGCGGTGGCGCGGATCGTCGCCAAGGGCGATCCCGTCTATGGCATCAACACCGGCTTTGGAAAGCTCGCGAGCGTGCGGATCGCGAGCGACGATCTAGCGACGCTCCAGCGCAACATCGTGCTCAGCCATGCCGCGGGCACCGGTGCTCCCTCCCCTACCCCTGTCGTCCGACTGATGATGGCGCTCAAGCTCGCGAGCTTCGGCGTCGGCGCGTCCGGCGTGCGGCGCGAAACGGCGGCGATGCTGGAGGCGATGCTCGCGCGGGGGCTGATCCCGGTCGTGCCGTCGCAGGGTTCAGTCGGCGCGAGCGGCGACCTTGCGCCGCTGGCGCATATGGCCGCGGCGATGATCGGCGTCGGCAAGATCGACGTCGGCGGCGCGATCATGCCCGCCGCCGAAGCGCTCGCGCAGGCCGAGCTGACGCCGCTCGAACTTGGCCCGAAGGAAGGACTCGCGCTGCTCAACGGCACACAGTTTTCGACCGCGAACGCGCTTGCGGGCCTGTTCCGTGCCGAAACCCTGTTCCGCTCGGCGCTGATCACCGGGGCGCTCTCGACCGAAGCCGCCAAGGGTTCCGACGCGCCCTTCGACCCCCGCATCCACGCGCTGCGCGGTCATATCGGCCAGCGCGAGGTCGGCGGCGCGCTCCGCACCCTGATGGCGGGGTCGGCGATCCGCGCCTCGCACGCCATCGACGATCCGCGCGTGCAGGATCCCTATTGCCTGCGCTGCCAGCCGCAGGTGATGGGCGCGGTGCTCGACCTGCTGCGTCAGGCGGGGGCGACGCTCGGCGTGGAGGCGAATGGCGTCTCGGACAATCCGCTGATCTTCGCCGATAGCGACGAAGCCTTGTCGGGCGGCAATTTTCACGCCGAACCGGTGGCTTTCGCCGCCGATATGATCGCGATCGCCTTGTGCGAAATCGGCTCGATCGCCGAGCGCCGCATCGCGATGCTCGTCGATCCCGCGCTGTCGGGCCTGCCTGCCTTCCTGACGCCGCGCCCCGGCCTCAACTCGGGCTTCATGATCCCGCAGGTCACCGCTGCGGCGCTGGTCAGCGAAAACAAGCAGCGCGCCTATCCCGCCAGCGTCGATTCGATCCCGACCTCGGCGAACCAGGAGGATCATGTGTCGATGGCCGCGCACGGCGCGCGCCGCCTGCTCGACATGGCCGACAATGCCAGCGCGGTGATCGGCATCGAACTGCTGGCCGCGTGTCAGGGGATCGACTTTCACGCGCCGCTCAAATCGAGCGACGCGCTCGAGGCGGCGCACCGGCATCTGCGCTCGCACGTCCCGACGCTCGACGACGACCGGCATTTCCACCCCGACATGGAAGCCGCGACGGCATTGATCCGTTCGGGCAGCCTCGTCGCCGCGGTGCCGGCCAGCCTGCCGGGCGTCGGCTGATGGACTGGCTGCGCGTCCATCGCGGCGACGCGCCGCTCGTCATCGCCTTTCCGCACGGCGGCACCGAGCTTGCGGGGCTCGACGAGCGGTTCGTGTCGCCCTGGCATGCGCAGATCGACACCGACTGGTGGATCACCGACCTTTACGCCTTCGCCGCCGACATGGGCGCGACCCTGGTGGCGACCGACATTTCGCGCAGCGTGATCGACATGAACCGCGACCCGTCGGGCGCCTCGCTCTATCCGGGGCAGGCGACAACCGAATTGTGTCCGACCACGACTTTCGACGGCGAGCCGCTTTACCGTTTCGACCTGCCCGACGAGGCGGAGATCATGCAGCGGCTCAACCTCTATCACCGCCCCTATCACGAGGCGCTGACCGCCGAGCTCGACCGGCTGCGGGCGGCCCATGGCAAAGTCGTCCTTTACGACGCCCATTCGATCCGCAGCCACGTCCCGCGCCTGTTCGACGGCGAACTGCCGCAGTTCAACATCGGCACCAACGGGGGCGCCACCTGCGCGCCCGAACTCGAAACCATCGCCGCGAACATCTGTGCGGCGAGCGGCCACAGCCATGTCGTCAACGGCCGCTTCAAGGGCGGCTGGACGACGCGCCACTATGGCCATCCCGACGAGGGAACCCATGCGATCCAGATGGAGCTGGCCCAGCGCGGCTATATGGCCGAGCCCGCCGCGATCACCCACGCCAACTGGCCCACCCCCCTCGACCCCAACCCGACGATCCGGCCCGTGCTGGAGCAGGTGATCGCCGCCACGCTCGACTTTGCGAAAGGACGACCATGACCCGCCTCGATAACAGCCGCGTGATCCGCCCGGCGACCGGCCCGGAGATCAGCGCGAAAAGCTGGCTTACCGAAGCCCCGATGCGGATGCTGATGAACAACCTCCATCCCGACGTCGCCGAAGCGCCGCACGAGCTGGTCGTCTATGGCGGCATCGGTCGCGCCGCGCGCGACTGGGAAAGCTATGACCGGATCGTCGAGACGCTCAGACGGCTCGAAGGCGACGAGACATTGCTCATCCAGTCGGGCAAGCCCGTGGGCGTATTCCGCACCCACGCGGACGCGCCGCGCGTGCTGCTCGCCAATTCGAACCTCGTCCCCCAATGGGCGAATTGGGAGCATTTTCACGAGCTCGATAAAAAGGGCCTGATGATGTACGGGCAGATGACCGCGGGCAGCTGGATCTATATCGGCAGCCAGGGCATCGTGCAGGGAACCTACGAAACCTTCGTCGAAATGGGCCGCCAGCATTATGGCGGCGACCTTTCGGGTCGCTGGCTGCTGACCGCAGGACTCGGCGGCATGGGCGGCGCGCAGCCGCTCGCGGCGGTGATGGCGGGCGCGAGCTGTCTCGCGATCGAATGCCAGCCGAGCCGCATCGAGATGCGCCTGCGCACCGGCTATCTCGACAGGCAGGCGGCGAGCATCGACGAGGCGCTGGCGATGATCGAAGCGAGCCACGCCGAGGACAAGCCGGTCTCGGTCGGCCTGCTCGGCAACGCCGCCGAAATCCTGCCGGAGATCGTCCGTCGCGGCATCCGCCCCGACCTCCTGACCGACCAGACCTCCGCGCACGATCCGGTGAATGGCTACCTCCCCGCGGGCTGGAGCCTCGACCAATGGTTTGCGAAGCGCGAGAGCGATCCGTCCGCAGTCGCGAAAGCGGCAAAAGCCTCGATGGCGGTGCATGTTCGGGCGATGCTCGACCTGCACGCCGCAGGTGTTCCGACGACCGATTATGGCAATAATATCCGCCAGATGGCGAAAGACGAGGGTGTCGAAAATGCCTTCGACTTCCCCGGCTTCGTTCCCGCCTATGTCCGCCCGCTCTTCTGTCGCGGTATCGGCCCCTTCCGCTGGGTGGCGCTGTCGGGCGATCCCGAGGACATCTACCGGACCGACGCGAGGGTGAAGCAACTGCTCCCCGACAACACCCACCTTCACAACTGGCTCGACATGGCGCGCGAACGCATCCAGTTCCAGGGCCTGCCTGCGCGCATCTGCTGGGTCGGGCTCGGCGACCGCCACCGCCTCGGCCTCGCCTTTAACGAGATGGTCGCGTCGGGCGAATTGAAAGCGCCGATCGTGATCGGCCGCGACCATCTCGATTCGGGCTCGGTCGCCTCGCCCAACCGGGAGACCGAGGCAATGCGCGATGGCAGCGATGCGGTCAGCGACTGGCCGCTGCTCAATGCGCTCCTCAACACCGCATCGGGCGCGACCTGGGTGTCGCTCCATCACGGCGGCGGGGTCGGCATGGGCTATTCGCAGCACAGCGGCATGGTGATCGTCGCCGACGGCACACCCGAAGCGGCGAAGCGGCTCGAGCGCGTGCTGTGGAACGATCCCGGAACCGGGGTCATGCGCCACGCCGACGCGGGGTATGACATCGCCATCGACTGCGCGCGCGAAAAGGGCCTCGACCTGCCAAGCATCTGACGCTTGTTTCGGTTGCACCAAAACAGCTTCGTATCCTAAGGCTCTCTCCGACGATCAGGGGAGAGCCGAACGCCGATGTCCGAAGCCGACCAACAAAGCCATCCCGAAATCCGCGAGGCGGTGCGCCGCCTCTGCGCCGGTTTTCCGGGCGATTATTGGCAACGGCTCGACCGCGAGCGCATTTATCCGACCGAGTTCGTGCGTACGCTGACCGAAGCGGGTTTTCTCTCGGTGCTGATCCCCGAACAATATGGCGGATCGGGCCTCGGCCTCGGCGCGGCGACCGCGGTGCTCGAGGAAATCCACCGGTCGGGCTGCAATGGCGGCGCCTGCCATGCGCAGATGTATACGATGGGTACCTTGCTCAAGCACGGGTCGGAGGCGCAGAAACAGGCCTATCTGCCCGCGATCGCGCGCGGCGAGCTGCGCCTGCAGGCCTTCGGCGTCACCGAGCCGACCGCGGGCACTGACACCACGCGCATCCGCACCTTCGCGCGCAAGGTCGGCGACAAATATGTGGTCAATGGGCAGAAGATCTGGATCAGCCGAGCCGAACATTCGGACCTGATGGTCCTGCTCTGCCGCACAACGCCGCGCGACGAATGCGCCAAGCCGTCGGACGGGATGAGCGTACTGCTCGTCGACATGCGCGAGGCGGTGGGCAAGGGCCTCACCATCCGTCCTCTGCGCACGATGCTCAACCATGCGACGACCGAGCTCTTTTTCGACGATCTCGAAGTTCCTGCCGCCAATTTGATCGGCGAGGAGGGCCGGGGGTTTCGCTATATCCTGTCGGGCATGAACGCCGAGCGTATCCTGATCGCGTCGGAATGTATCGGCGACGGCCGCTTCTTCGTCGACCGCGCCACCGCATACGCCAGGGACCGCTCGGTCTTTGGCCGCCCGATCGGCGAAAACCAGGGCATCCAGTTCCCCATCGCACGCGCTTATGTCCAGATCGCCGCCGCTGCCGAGATGGTGGCCAAGGCGGCGCGCCTCTTCGACGCAGGCGCCGACTGCGGAACCGAGGCGAATATGGCGAAGATGCTCGCGTCGGAGGCGAGCTGGTATGCCGCCGACATGTGCCTTCAGACGCACGGCGGCTTCGGTTTTGCCGAGGAATATGACATCGAGCGCAAGTTCCGCGAAACCCGGCTCTATCAGGTCGCGCCGATCAGCACGAACCTCATCCTCAGCCATGTCGCAACGCACGCGCTTGGCCTGCCCAAGAGCTTCTGATGGACGATTATTCCGCCTGGATCGGCCGCGGTGAAACGCGCGAGGATGTCGCGACTGCGGTGCCGATCGAAGGCCTCGCCGCTCTGCTCGACCACGACGCGCCGCCATGGGTGCCCGGCATGGTGCCACCGCTCGGGCACTGGCTCTATTTCCTGCCGACCGCGCGCCAGTCAACGATTGGCGAGGATGGACACCCCCGCCGCGACGGGCACGGCCTGCTGCCGCCCGTGCCGCTCCCTCGCCGCATGTGGGCGGGCAGCCGCATCGATTTCCTCTCCCCCATTCCCATCGGCGCGGCGCTGACGCGCGTGACGACGATCGATGCGATCAGGCCCAGACGCGGCGCGAGCGGCGATCTTCTGTTCGTGACGCTTCGGCACGAGATATCGGCAAATGGCGTCGCCGCGATCCGCGAAGAACAGGATATCGTGTTTCGCGAGGCCGCAAGCGCGGCACCGGTCCCCGCCGCCACGCCCCCGGCTGCCGCCGCCCCCGAACCCGCCGATACCGTCCGCAGCATCATGCCCGACCCTGTGCTGCTCTTCCGTTATTCGGCGCTGACCTTCAACGCGCACCGCATCCATTATGACCGCGACTATGCAGTGGGTGTCGAGGGTTATGCCGGGCTCGTCGTCCACGGCCCGCTCATCGCGACGCTGCTGATGGATCATGCCCTGCGCGCCGGGCTGTCCCCCCGCACCTTCGCTTTCCGCGCCGAGGCGCCGCTCACCGACGGGGCGCCGTTCGATCTCTGCCTCGCGTACGACGCCGACGGTGCGCGGCTATGGGCGCGCAATTCCGCCGGACGCCGCACGATGCACGTCAGCCTGACCTGAACCAACCGCCGAAAGCAGCGCGATCGGTTGGGTGGCGCATCGCCCAAACATGGAATCCAAGCCGTGTCGCGATGACGCGTTGAACCACGCCGACGGGACGCGGCTATTCGTTTCATCGCATATGATGCACGGTTCGTCAGTCATGGCGTAGCCCTTGCTGCCCCATGCGCGTTCAAGACTCATCGTTCCAATCCCTATTATCTCAAGGAGACCGTAAGCGATGCGGAAACTCGCAGGCTTTGTTGCTACCCTCTCTCTCACCTTGGCCGCCGCAGCCGCGGCGCCCGCGCTTGCGCAGAATGCCGCCGCTGCGACCGTCGACCTTTCGGTCGGCACCAAGGTTTTCGATTCCGAAGGCGCCGAACTGGGCACCGTAACCAGCGTACAGGGCCCCAATGTCGTCGTCGATCTGGGCGACAGCAAGCAGATCGCGCTCCCCAGCGCCTCGTTCGGCATGCTTGAGCAGGGCCCGACGATCGGCGCCACCAAGGCGCAGGTCGTCGCCGCAGTCGATCAGGCGGCCGCCGCGAACGAGGCCAAGCTGACCGCCGCGCTTGTCCCCGGCGCCGATGTGCGCGGCGTGAACGGCGAAGCCGTGCTGGGCAAGGTCAAGCTCATCGCGGCCGATGGCGTGGTGCTTACGACGCCGGCCGGCGAAGTCAAATTGCCGCGCACGGCCTTTTTCATGGGGTCGGCCGGGCTTCAGACCAGCTTCACGCCCGAACAATTCGCCGCCGCGATGAAGGAAGTGAAAACCGCCGCCGCGGCCGACGACGCCGCGGTCGCCGCCGCGCTCGTCGCGGGCGCCGAAGTGCGCAGCCTCAAGGGCGCCGCCGTGCTCGGCAAGGTCAAGTCGGCGAGCGCCGATGCCGTGGTCGTCACCACCCCGGCGGGCGAGGACGTCAGCCTGCCGCGCAGTGCCTTCCTGATGTCGCCCGAGGGCCTTGCCGCGGCCTACACCGCCGAGCAGTTCGCTGCGGCGGTGGCGCAGGCGACGGGCAGTCAGCCGACCAGCTGAGCCTGTTCAGGGCAAGTTGATCGAAAAAGGACGCGGGAGCACAGCTTCCGCGTCCTTTTTCACGAACCGAATGCGGCGTATGCCTGCGGGGTATGGCTACGCCGCGCGCCGCATCCGGTTGCGCCCCTCGCGTTTCGCCGCATAAAGTGCCTGGTCGGCACGGTGCAGCAGTTCCTCGATATCCTGTTCGCCGTCATAGACCGCCAGCCCGATGCTGACGGTCGTCGGCGGCAGCCCGTCGCCCTGGCCGACCCCGTTCTCGACCGCCTTGCGCACGCGCTCGGCGACGATCTCGCCCGACAGCGCGCTCGCGCGCTGAAGGATGCAGACAAACTCCTCGCCGCCGATGCGGCCGATCATGTCCTCGTCGCGCAGCACCGATCTGGCGCGCTGTGCGACGCGCTGGATCACCTGGTCGCCGGTCGCATGGCCGTGCGTGTCGTTGATCCGCTTGAAATGGTCGATGTCAAAGATCGCCACCGCCAACGGCGCGCCATGCGCGCGCGCGCCGGCCATCGCCTCTTCGAGAAAGGTCAGCGTATGGCGCCGATTGGGCAGGCCGGTGAGCATGTCGGTGTTGGCGACACGTTCGGCGGCGCTCCGTGCGGCCTCCAGGATGCGGGCATTCTCGACGGTTTCGGTTACATCCTGCACTGTGCCGAAGATACCCGTCGCGCCCCCGCCGCGGCCCCTTTCGATAGACCCGTGCGACTTGACGTGGCGCACCTGCCCGTCAGCGCGCAGGATACGGCCATGGAACTCAAAGGGTTCGCCCGACCGCACTGCCTCTTCAAGCACCCGTTGCACTGCGGCGCGATCTTCGGCCAGATATTGACGGACGCTGTAATCGACGTCGACGGGCGTTCCGGGTTCCAGCCCGTGTATGCGATAGGTCTGGTCGGACCAATAGATCGTCCAGTCGACCAGATTGACGCGCCAGTGGCCGACGAGCGCCGCAGCTTCGGCCTGGAGCAGCCAGCGGTTGCTTTGCTCGAGACGCCTGGCGAGCCGCTGGCGACCGATCAGCAATGCGGCGAGCGGCAACGCCGCCAGCAGCAGCGACAGCAGATAGAATTGCAGGAACAACACCTTGACCTTCGGATCGCTGTCGATCGCCGCCATCGGCCCATAACCCTGCCCCGACAGGAGCGATGCGATGATCGTGACGATCAGCATCCCCGCCGCCGCGCCGAAAGGCCCGAGCCGATAGGCGGCCGCGACCACCGCGATGGACGGCAGGAAGGTCGCGGGAAAATGTGACTGCGAAAAGACGAGGATCGTGACGGCACCGGCGCCGGTCAGTATCGCCGTCGCCTCGACCAGCATCGCGCGCGGCACCTTGCCGAATGCCTTCAACTCCATCATCCGTGTCAGCATCACGATCGGCGGCGTCACGATCAACATGCCGAGCAACACCGTCGTCGCCCACGACAGGAAGAAATCGCCGCCGCGACCGGCCAGCAGCGTCGCCAGCCCCGCGCCGACCAGACTGGCGGCCACCGCCGCGACGCAAAAATGGATGACGGCGCGCGGCGCCATGAACGACAGTTCGCCGGGCTCATGGCGCCGGATCAGCCATAACGCGATGATCGCCTCGACCATGTTCGCGAAAGTGAAGGAGAGGCTCGTCCAAAATGGCGTCGTCGCGCCCATGTTGGCCGCGATGCTGGCGACGGCCATGCCGGCAAAGGCTGGCACGCGCCCCCGGGCGGGCATGAGCAGCAACAACGCCAGGATATATCCGCTTGCCGGCCAAACCGCAGCGATATTGTCGGCGCCCCGCGTCGCATAGAGCGACAGGCTCGCGAGCAGATAATAGCCTGTGACGGTCAACAGGAACCAAAAGACCGCTTCGACTCTGGGGGACAGCGACCGGATCATGCAACCCGATAGTCCGAAACAGGAAAATAAACCGCTAAGATTTCGGCGCCCGCGCCACGCTTCACCCCACGCCGCCAAAGGTCAGGCCGACGACTTCGGCGACGCGCGCCTCATCCCATTCGATCCGCCGGTCGAGGATCAGCATTGCCAGCCCATGTACCAGCGCCCAGGCGTGGAGCGCCGCCGTGTCGGGATCGGCGGCGCCAGGCAGCGCTTCGCCGACCCCGGCACGAAGCAGATTATAGGCCACCTCGCCGCCATCGCTGCCCATGCTTCGCTGACTCATCTGGCGCGTGAAACTCAGCCGGAACAGCGCCGGTTCGTCGTGGGCGAAGCGGACATAGGCGATGCCCGTCGCCTTGAAGCCCGCAACGCCACCTCCTGCCTTCAGCCACGCCTGCGCCTGGAGCGCACCCAGCCGCCGCAACCCTTCGTCGGCGAGCGCGTCAAGCAGCGCCTCCTTGTCGGGGAAATGGCGGTAAAGCGCGGTGGCGCTGACCCCGACGTCGCGTGCGAGAGCGCGCAGACCCAATTCGCCACCGTCGCCCTCGGCCAGCCGTTTCAGCCCTGCGGCGATCACCGCCGCGCGCAGATCGCCATGGTGATAGGCGCCCGCCGCCTTGGCGCCGCTCTCTTTTATGTTGACACTGTTATCTTTGCTGTGCATCATGTTTTCGCTGTAAACATTTCGAGTCGTATAGACAAGGCTGGAGTTCCCGAATGATCGCGTGGTCGGCCATCGCCGCTGGTTTAGCCATTGTCGTCGCGCTTGCCCACTCGGCGATCAGCGAGCGTGTGATCCTGCAACCATTGTTCCGACAACCGGCGCAAGGCCTCCTCGCTACGGAACCCGGCCGCGGCATCGTTCGCGCGGTATTCCACATACCGTCGGTCGCGTGGGCGGCGCTCGGCCTGGGCGTATGGCTCAACCGGCTTCAAAACGGTCCCGATCTCGTCGCGGTGATCGCAATGATCGTGTTCGCATCCTCGGCGATCAGCAATCTCGTCGCCCTGCGACGTCCGCACCCCGGCGGTCTGCTGCTGTTGCTGGCCACCGCCACCACCGCAACCGACCTCATCGTCAACTGACTGGAAGGAACAGACCATGGCAAGCCAGGTCGAAACACTGATCCGCAGCGCCGTCGTCAAAACCATCGGCAAGGTCGCCGATTTCAATCGCCGCCGCCTCCCCCGCCCCACCGACGCCCACCCCTTCCTCTCCGGCATCCACAGGCCGATGACCGAAGAATTGACGATCGAGGCGCTGCGCGTCGATGGCGAAATCCCGGCCGCGCTACGCGGCCGTTACCTGCGCAACGGCCCGAATCCGGCAATGCCGCCCGATCCCGCCAGCTATCACTGGTTCATCGGCGCCGGCATGGTCCACGGCATCCGCATCGAAGGCGGCCAGGCCGTCTGGTATCGCAACCGCTGGGTGCGTGGCAGCGAGGCGTGCGCTGCGCTTGGCGAGGAGCTGCCGCCCGGCCCGCGCGAAGAGCGCAACGACGCGCCGAACACCAATGTCGTGGGTCTCGCCGGGCGGACGTTCGCAATCGTCGAGGCGGGCGGCACGCCGGTCGAGCTCGATCATGAGCTCGGCACCATCGCGCATAACCCTTTCGACGGCACCCTCGCGGGTGCGTTCACCGCGCACCCACACGCCGACCCCTTCACCGGGGAAACGCACGCGATCACCTATCGCAGCGACGAACCGAACAAGGTCTGGCACGTCGTGCTCGACGAACAGGCGCATGTCGTGCGCGAAGAACCGATTGCGGTCAGCGACGGCCCCTCGATCCACGACTGCGCGCTGACCGAAAATTACGTGCTCGTCTTCGACCTGCCCGTTACTTTCTCGATGAAACGGCTGCTCGCAGGTTATCGTTTTCCCTATATGTGGAACGAAAATCACCCGGCGCGCGTCGGCCTGCTCCCGCGCGAGGGCCGTGGCGACGACATCGTCTGGGTGCCGGTCGATCCCTGCTATGTCTTTCACCCCGCCAACGCCTTTGAAACCGCGGACGGCCGGGTGATCGTCGATGTCGTCGCGCACGAAACGATGTTCGCCACGTCGAAGCGCGGCCCCGACAGCGAAAAGTCGCGCATGGAACGCTGGACGATCGATCCCGTCGCGCGCACGACGACACGCACCGTGATCCACGACCATGCGCAGGAGTTTCCGCGCTATGACGAGCGGCTGACGACGCGGCCCTATCGCTATGTCTACAGCATCGCGATCCCCGACGGCCGTTCAGCCGAATGGGCGCTCGCCGATACCCGGCTGTTCCGCCACGATCTCGAAACGGGCACGACCGCCATCCACGACTTCGGCTCCGGCCGCCACCCCGGCGAGTTTGTATTCGTTCCGCGCAAGGCGGCGGGCGCCGAGGATGACGGCTGGCTGATCGGCCTCGTCGTCGACATGAACGACGAGACCACCGACCTCGTCATCCTCAACGCCGACGATTTCACCGGGCCGCCGCAAGCCGTCGTCCATCTGCCGCACCGCGTTCCGCCGGGGTTTCATGGCAATTGGGTCGCGGACTGAGGGGGGCTCCGCTCCCGGATGCGCGCGCTGATAGGTTGCCGATCGCACCGGCCCGCCCGCGGAAGAGATCGGCGGCGCGATGGCGCCGAGCGCCGACGCGGTGGCTGGCGGCGCGGGCGCCGCGCCACAGGAGGAAGCGCCCACCCCGAACCGCCGATCAGGCCGGCGATTCGCCGCCATCATCCTTGCCGGAAGGCGTCCTGCCGTCGCGCCGCCACGGCTCGTCGCGGAAAACCGCCGTTTGCGGCAGCATAATGCGCGGCGCGCTCGTTTTGTCTGCGCTATGACGAGAAATATCGCCCTCTCCCGCCCCGCCACGAGCGCGATTGCCGCGTTCCTGGCCCTTTCCACCCCCACCGCTTTCGCTCAGGATGCGCCGACGATCCCGATGACGCCACCGGTCGCGGCGCCGACCCCGCAGACAACGCCGACAACGCCCGGACCGGCGGCGCCCGCCACCGCCACGACGCCGCCAGATGTCGCACCGTCGACGCAGCCGGCGGCCCCTGCGCCCGTCATCCGTGTCCCGCTGGAGATTGCCCCGCTCGAAACGGCCCCCGCCGAGGCTGAGGCGGCTCCGCCCCCCGTGCGCGGCGAGGCTCCCCCGCGCGCTGAGCGCAGCGCACGTCCGACCGCGGCACCGGCGCGAACCGGGTCGGCTCCGGCCGTCCCGCCGGAACCCGCCGCTGCCCAAGCTGCTGAAACGGCTGCGCCCGCTACACCTCCGATGTTCACCGAGGTGGCACCCGTCGCCGATCCGGCACCGGCCGCTGCGGACACCACCGCCGACGACCGCTTTCCGTGGGAGCTGGCAGGGGGCGCCGCATTGCTGCTCGCGCTTGGCGGCGCGGGTCTGGTGCTCGCGCGTCGTCGCCGCGCCGGTGCCGCCACGGCCGAATATGCGGAAGTCGAATATGCCGAACCGGTAAAGGCGTCCGAAAACGTCGCTTCGGCTTCCGACCAGCCATGGGTCAACCCCGTCTACAGCACGCCGGCGGCTGACGCGCGCTCGACCCCGGCCTTCGCCACGCCGCCGAGCGGCCGTATCGGTCGCCACCAAGCGATGGCAATGGCCGGTCCGACGCCGGACAACCCGTTTCTTACGCTGTCAAGGCGATTGAAGCGCGCGCGCTTCCTCGACCGTCAGGAACGGCTCGCCTACGAGCAGACGCTCGGCGCGCAGAAGGACATGACGCGCAAGCCCGTCAGCGCGTGGGAGATTTCGCAGCGCCAAACGCCGGTCGCGCCGCAGGAGCAGGAGGTCCGCCGCCCCGAACCGGCGCGCGAACACCCCGGCCTCCGCCCCGGCTTCGCGCACTCCTGACCGGCCGTAACCGGATTCAACAAAAAAGGGCGGCGCCTTTCGGCACCGCCCTTTCTTTGTCGCAGCGCGGCGGGAAGGCCGCCGAAGCCGAACCGGATTACTTCAGTTCGACGGTCGCGCCGGCCGCTTCGAGCTTCTTCTTCAGCTCTTCGGCTTCGGCCTTGCTGGCGCCTTCCTTGACCGCCTTCGGCGCGCCTTCGACGAGCGCCTTGGCTTCGCCAAGACCCAGGCCGGTGATCGCGCGGACTTCCTTGATCACGTTGATCTTGTTGCCGCCGTCGCCGGTCAGGATGACGTCGAACTCGTCCTTTTCTTCAGCGGCGGGAGCAGCGGCGCCCGCGCCACCCGGAGCGGCAACCGCAACGGCAGCGGCGGCCGAAACGCCCCACTTTTCTTCGAGCAGCTTCGAAAGCTCGGCCGCTTCCAGAACGGTCAGCGCCGACAGGTCTTCAACGATCTTTGCAAGATCAGCCATTTTCATTCTCCATCAGAACCGGGAAAGCCCGGTGAATTGTTACGGGTAGGTAAAAGTCTTATGCCGCTTCCTTGGCACCATAGGCGCCAAAGACCCGCGCCAGCTGACCGGCCGGAGCCGCCGCAATCTGGGCGACCTTGGTGGCCGGAGCCTGGAGCAGGCCGACAAGCTTGCCGCGCAGCTCGTCAAGCGACGGCAGCGATGCAAGCGCCTTCACGCCTTCCACGTCGAGGATCACATCCCCCATGCCGCCGCCAACGATTTCGAGCTTGTCGTTGGTCTTGGCAAACTCCACCGCGATCTTCGCAGCGGCCACCGGGTCGGTGGACGAAGCGATTGCGGTGGGACCGGTCAGCAACTCGCCGATGCCGGTGTAGGACGTGCCATCGAGCGCGATCTTGGCCAGGCGGTTCTTCGTGACCCTGAAGTTCGCACCCGCGTCGCGCATCTGCTGGCGAAGCACCGTCGACTGGGCGACGGTAAGGCCCAGGTTGCGAACGATAACAACCGAGGCGGCATTCGACAGCGTAGCATTCAGCGAGGATACGGCTTCGGCCTTTTCAGCACGATCCATGCCTGTTTCTCCACTCATGCCCGGATGCCCGCACGAATGCGCGCCGCCGGGCGGCTAACACACGTCAGAGCCAGATGAGCGAAAGCTCGCCTGGCCTTGACGCAACGATGTCCGATGGGGTCGGTCAAGCCGCGTCACTTGCACCGGGCAAGCGGGCGACCGAGAAAAGACTGTCCCCGTCTCGGCTGGAAATTAAGAAGGGCAAATCCCCTTCACCAACTGTCTCGGACGGAATTGCCAGGGCCAAAGCCCGGACAACACGCGGGCGCTCATAGCCGGAAACGCGGCCGAGTCAAGTCCACGCGCGGTTCAGCCCATCGGCCCGACGCCCTTGTCGTTCGCCGCAAGAAGCATATCTGATACGGAACGCCCCGCCGCCCCGCCGCGTTGGCTTCCAGGAGGATAGAGAAAGGACCGTTCGTGACCCAAGCCCAAGGCCTGCTGTGCCCGACCTGCCGCGTAAACCTCGTCATGTCCGAACGGCAGGGGATCGAGATCGACTATTGTCCGCAATGCCGCGGCGTCTGGCTCGACCGCGGCGAGCTCGACAAGATCATCGAGCGCAGCGAAGCCGTCAGTGCGCCCGCCCCCGCCCGTCCGCAGGCGGCGCCCCCGCCGCCACAATATCGCGAACCGGACTATCGCGAGCGCAGCCATGACGACCGCTATTATGGCAAGCCGTACAAGAAGAAGCATAAAAGCTTCCTCAGCGAATTGTTCGATTGATCACCATGGGGCGCGTTGTCAGGCGCGCCGCATCGCCCATATCGCGCGGCCGCCGAGCGCCGCAGCGCCGACGGTTGCCAGCGCATAGGCGGCCAGCGGGGACCCGATCGTCACGCGCGCGCCCACGATGGCGCCGGCAACGAGCGCAGACCACAGCGCGAGATGCGGCAACCAGCGCCCGTCGCCGGTCCCGCGCAGGGCATTGGCCATTTTCTGCCCCATCTGCACCAGCGTTCCGGTCATATAGGTGACGCCGACCACGGCTCCCCCGCGCCCCTCGACCGCGGCGTTGACCATCCCCATCGCGACCGCCAGGCACGCGACGGCGGCAACCACCTGATCGGCAAGTCGCAGCCCACCCGCCGCCGCCAGCAGGGTGGCGACGAACAGCAGGATGACCCCGCTCCGCTGTCTGGCGGCACGCGCGGCAGCCAGCGAACCGGCGACCACGCCGGCGACGAACAGCAGGATGATCGCGCCCGCAACCAGCCCGGCATGGGACCATTCGGCAACACCGACGGCCAGCCGCGTTGAGTTGCCGGTCATAAAGGACACGAAAAAGCCGCCCGATTCGACAAAGCCGATCGCGTCGACAAAACCGGCGAGCGCCGATATCGCGGCGGCGAGCCACTGCTGCGAGCGGTCGAAACGGATCATCGGTCGACCCGGCGCGTCGCCATCACCGCCGACCGCCCGTCAGTCGGCAACCGCATGGCGGCGCGCATAGAGGAAATAGGCGGCAAGGCCCGCCATATTCCATATGCCGAACCAGATCTGCGTCTGCACGGGCAGGCTGAAGAAAAGATAGATGCAGCCGAACACCGCGATGCCTCCGACCAGCCACGGCAGCGGCGCGCGGAAGGTGCGCGGCGCTTGCGGCGCGCGGCGGCGCATGATGAGCATACAGATCGACACGGCGGTAAAGGCGGCGAGCGTTCCCGCATTGGCGAGCGCGGCCAGCTCGCCCAGGGGGATGAAACCCGCGAGGATCGCAACGACGATCGCGGTAAAGATGGTGATGCGCACCGGCGTTCCGCGCGCCGACAACCTGGCCAGGCTCGCGGGGAGCAGCCCGTCGCGCGCCATGGTGAAGAAGATGCGGCTCTGCCCATAGAAGAAGGCGAGGATCACGGTCGGCAGCGCGACGACCGCCGAGACGGCAAGATATTGCGCCGCGAGCGGGCTGCCCAGTTCGCGCAGGATCAGCGCGAGCGGTTCGGGGCTGTTGGCGAAGCGCGTGTAGGCGATCGCGCCGACCGCGGCGACCGCGACGGCGATATAGATGGCGACACAGGCGAGCATCGACCCGACGATGCCGATCTTGAGGTCGCGGTCGGGGTTTTTCGCTTCCTCGGCCGCGGTCGCGATCGCGTCGAACCCGTAAAAGGCGAAGAAGATGATCGCCGCGGCGGCCATCACCCCGCGCTCGACGCCGTCGGGGCCCATATGCTTCGCAAAGCCATAGGGGCTGAAGGGTTCGAGGTTCGCCGCGTCGAACGCAGGCAGCGCGACCGCCACGAACACCGCAAGCGCGGCGATCTTCACCAGCACGAGGATGGCATTGACCGTGGCGCTTTCGCGCGTGCCGACGAGCAGCATCCCGGCGACCGCGGCGATGATCGCGATCGCCGGCAGATTGACGATCCCGCCCAGTTCCGGTCCCTGCATCAGCGCCATCGGAAACCCCGCCCACGCCTCCAGCAGCGGCGCGGCATAGCCCGACCAGCCGACCGCGACCGCGCTGACCACCAATGAATACTCCAGGATCAGGCTCCACCCGACGACCCAGGCGATGATTTCGCCGATCACGACATAGCTATAGGTATAGGCGCTGCCCGAGGCCGGGATCATCGTCGCCATTTCGGCATAGGCGAGCGCGGCGCAGGCGCAGATCAGCCCCGCGATGGCAAAGGAGAGGATCACCGCCGGCCCCGCTTTGTCGGCGCCGACGCCGATCAGCGTCAAAATCCCCGTGCCGACGATCGCGCCGACGCCCAGCGCAACGAGGTGCGGCCAACCCAATGTGCGCGCCAATCCCCGCCCGTCCGGCTGGTCCGGGACGATCGATTTGCGGCGCAACAGGCTGTCGGACATAAAGTGGCTCCCCTTTGATCGATTATGGCTTTTCGCCCTGCGCCGCTTGTAAGCACGGCGGGCGGCAACGCAAGCCGGGCATGGGCTGCGGCGACCTAGCCAAATCGCTGCGTTCCGACTAAAGGCGCGCGATGCACTTTCTCGACCAGGCCAAGATTTTCATCAAGTCGGGCGACGGCGGCCCCGGCGCCGTCAGCTTCCGGCGCGAAAAATATATCGAATATGGCGGCCCCGACGGCGGCAATGGCGGCAAGGGCGGCGACATCGTGTTCGAGGCGGTGGCGGGGCTCAATACGCTCATCGACTTTCGCTACACCCAGCATTTCAAGGCAAAGCGCGGCACGCCGGGCGCGGGCCGCGACCGCACCGGCGCGGGCGGCCCCGACCTCGTCATCCAGGTGCCGGTCGGTACGCAGATCCTTGCCGACGACGAGGAACGCACCCTGCTCGCCGACCTCACCAAAGCGGGCGAGCGCGTCCATTTCCTGCGCGGCGGCGACGGCGGGCGCGGCAATGCCAGCTACAAGACTTCGACCAACCGCGCGCCGCGCCAGCACGGACCCGGCTGGCCGGGGGAAGAGATGTGGGTGTGGCTGCGGCTCAAGCTGCTCGCCGACGCGGGCCTCGTCGGCCTCCCCAATGCGGGCAAATCGACCTTCATCAATGCGGTGACCAATGCGCAGGCCAAGGTCGGCGCCTATGCCTTCACCACGCTCCGCCCGCAATTGGGCGTCGTCAGCCACAAGGGGCATGAGTTCGTCATCGCCGACATTCCGGGGCTGATCGAGGGCGCAGCCGAAGGCGCGGGGGTCGGCGACCGTTTCCTCGGCCACATCGAACGCTGCCGCGTGCTGCTCCACCTCGTCGATGCCAACGATGCCGATGTCGCGACCAGCTACCGCGTCGTTCGCGACGAACTCGAAGCCTATGGCGCCGACCTGATCGACAAGCCGGTGATCGTCGCGCTCAACAAGATCGACACGCTCGACGACGAATTGATCGCCGCGCTGTCGGCCGAACTCGAAGCCGAAAGCGGCCATCCCGTGATGGCGCTGTCGGGCGCGAGCGGCGCGGGGATCGAGCCGGTGCTCGACAAATTGCTCGAAGCGATCGGCCAGCCCGAACCGGGGCCCGATGCCGACGAAGAGGAAAAGGGCGGCGACTGGTCGCCGATCTGATCCTTCAAAGATTTCGGCCCGTCGCCGCGAAGCCTCACCGCGCCTCGAGAACCATGTTGAACGGCCCCTCGGTCGCGCGCCGCACGCTGGCGAAACCGCCCTCGCGGACGATCTGCGCCAGCCGCGCCTCACCCGCCTGCGCGCCAAGCCCCTCCCCGACTTCCTGATCGAGCGACGTCGGCACGCAGATCATCGTCGACGCATTGTAATAGAGCCGCCCGACCGGGTTCATATTCTCCGCGGGCGTGTCGCCCGCGATCGGTTCGACGATCATCCAGCATCCATCGGACGCCAGCATCTGGCGCATATGCCGGGCGCAGCCACGCGGATCGCCCATATCGTGCAGGCAGTCGTACATGGTGATCAGATCGAAACCATCCTCTTCGATTTCCTTCGCCGCCGCGACTTCGAACCGCACCCGGTCGCCATAGCCATGCCCTTCGGCGTGACGCCGCGCCTCGTCGATCGACGGCGCGTGGAAGTCAAAGCCGACGAATTCGCTTGCGGGATAGGCGTCGGCCATCAGCAGCGTCGAAAAGCCGACGCCGCATCCGACGTCGGCGACGCGCGCGCCTTTTTTCAGCTTCGCCTCGACGCCATCGAGCGCGGGGATCCACGCCTGGACGATATTGTTGACATAACCCGGCCGAAAAAAGGCGCCCGTCGCACAGAAAAGACAGCCCGCATGATCACCCCAGCGCACGCCCGTCCCGTTGCGAAAGCATTGCTCAACTCTCGCTTCCGCCTCGATCATCGCGGCGATAATCTCGAACGCGCCCGCGAGATAGACGGGACTGTCCCTGTGCACGAACACCATCGCCTGTTCGGGCGAGATGCTGAAGCGCTCCGCAGCCGCGTCATAATCGATATAACCGTTCGCCGCCTGCGCGAGCGCCCATTCGCGGACATAGCGTTCGTGCAACCCGCCCGCGCGCGCCGCGAGTTCGCCCGCCGTCGCCGGCGCCTGCGCGAGCGCGTCGAACAGGCCGAGCCGGAAACCCAGCCGCACCGTGGGCACGCTCATCCCGCCGCCGACATCGCCCAGCATCTTGCCGACGAAGCCGTGCAGCTTCTCTTCATTGATTGCCATGGTCATTCTTCCGCTCCTCGCCGATCAGGACAGCGCGACTCGCCAGAAGCTCCCGTTGAGGCGCCCAGCATAGCATAGTGGTGGCGGCACGGCACGCGCCCGCCTCCACCGGCGGTCGCTATAGTCAGGACCCATTAGAGCGGCGTGCGGTATATCTAACCTGCGGCGATCCGCCCGCCGATGATGCGATAGCGCGTTACCGGACCGGGCATGGCGTCGAACAGCGCCGCTTCGGTCCCTGTCAGCCACGCCTGCCCGCCCTGCCCCGCCAGCCGCTCGTACAGCGCCGCGCGGCGCAGCGGATCAAGATGCGCCGCCACCTCGTCGAGCAGCAGCACCGGCCGCTGGCCGCGCCGCCGCGCCACGCAGTCGCCATGGGCGAGGACGAGCGACAGCAGCATCGCCTTTTGCTCGCCGGTCGAGCAGCGCGCGGCGGCGCGGCCGGTCACGGCATGCACCGCCACCAGATCGTCGCGGTGCGGCCCGGCGGTCGCACGGCCCGCGGCGGCGTCGATCCGTCGCCGCGCGGCGAACAGCGCCTTCAGCGCCTCCGCGCTATGCGGCGCGCTGCGCTCGGCGCCCTCGCTGTCGACCAGCGTGAGCAGCGGCCGCGCAAAGGGCGCGTCGGGTTGTCCCGCCAGCTCCGCCGACAGCGCCGCGAGCGTATCGAGCCGCGCCGCATCCATCGCCGCGCCATGTTCGGCGAGCTGCGCCTCGAGGCTCGTAAGCCAGGTCTCATCGGCCGCCGCGAGGTCGGCGAGCAGCTTGCCGCGCGCGCGGAGCGCCGCTTCATAGCGGTTGCCATGCTGCGCGTGGCGCGGGTCGAGCGCGAGGACGAGGCGGTCGAGGAAGCGCCGCCGATTGCCCGCGGTCTCGACGAACAGCCGGTCCATCGCCGGGGTCAGCCACAATATCGCCAGCCATTCGCCCAGCGCCGTCGCCGCGGCGGGCGCGCCATTGATGCGGACGATGCGGCGTCGGGGCTGCGCGGGTTCGATCCCCGTGCCGAGCGCGACGGGCGGCAGCCCCTCCGCCGCCGCCACCTCGGCAAAGACGGCAAAGCCGCCGTGCGCACCATCGCGCACCATGTCGGACAGCGGCGCGCGGCGCAGCCCGCGTCCCGGCGCGAGCAGCGAAATGGCTTCGAGGATATTCGTCTTGCCCGCGCCATTGTCGCCGTGGAGCGCGACAAGCCCCGGTGCAGCCGCCAGGTCCGCGCCGGCATGATTGCGAAAATCGGTGAGCGAGAGGCGGACAAGCGTCATGTCCGCCCGCGCCTACCGCAGCCGATGCGGCGATGCCAGCGCCGACACACATCTGCGCCGCCGATGATCAATCGTGACACGTCCCGTTTAACGGTAATTTTTCCGATTTAGAGGATAATTTTTCGCTTATAGATTTTCCTTGGAACCAGAAATCCGCGGTTAACCGCGGATGAATGCAATTGGCACGCCTCCTGCATAACTGTTGGCATCCACCGGATGGTCCGGATGGAAGGTTCAAGGAAGGATAAAATCATGGCCCATTTCAACGTCAACGCCGTCAAGAGCTACGCCCTCGCCGCTTTCGCCTCGCTTTATGCTTCGGTGATGCTGCTGGCGATCATCGGCCAGAATGGCGCTGAGGTTGGTCAGCTGATCGTCTGATCGGCTGACGACATCTCCCCAAAGAACGCCGGCCCCTCGGGTCGGGATCGAAAGGAAAGAAATGAAACAGGGTTTTCGCAAGAATCGCCAGGGTGGCATCCTCTTCGGTGTATGCGCCGGAATGGCGGACCACTTCGGCTTCGATGTCTTGTGGACGCGCGTCGCCTTTGTCGCCCTGACGCTCCTCGGCTTCGGCCTGCCGCTGCTGCTCTATCTGACCGTCGCGATCCTCGCGCCATAAGGCAGCCAGGGCCGGTCGCCAAAGGCGCCCCGTTCACCGGCCCCCATTCCCGAAATCGAGGGCTCACCGGCCGCCGCCGGTGGGCCCTTTCGATTATCCGTGCGGGCGGATCAGATATTTCTCGCCCGTCCGCTTCGCATTATAGGCCTGCGCGGTTTCGACATCGAGCGCTTCGGTCAGCGAGATTTCGTGGCTGTAATGGCTCTTGAAGGTCGTGGTCAGTTCGTCGACGACGCGCTGGCGCATCCGCCCGACAACCTCGGCCCCCGCCTTCGCCAGAAAGGGCGTCAGCAAAAAGCCGCCGAGCGCCCAGGTCAGGCCGAAACTGCGCGCCGAGAAAGTCGTCGGCGACAGGTCGAGCGCGCCATAGATATAGACCTGTTTGAACGTGTCGGAACCATAGCGGCTGTAGCTCGTCATGCGCCGCACCGCCGCCGCCTCCATCGCGGTCAAAATCTGCCCCGCCAGCTTGCCGCCGCCCGTCGCGTCGAAACCGATCGTCGCGCCCGTTTCGGCGATCGCGTCGATCAGCCGGTCCATGAAATCGTCGGCGCTGCTGTTCACGACATATTGCGCGCCGATGCCTTTCAGCAGCGCGACCTGCGCATCGCTGCGCACGATGTTGACCAGCGGGATGCCGTCCTTGGCGCAAATCTTGACCAGCATCTGGCCCAGGTTCGACGCCGCGGCGGTGTGGACGATCGCGCTGTGCCCCTCCATCCGCGTCGTTTCGGTAAAGGCGAGGCTGGTGAGCGGGTTGACGAAACAGGAAGCGCCGTCCCTGGGATCGGTCCCATCGGGCAGTGGCATCGCCATCTGCACCGGCAGGCAGCGATATTCGGCATACATTTCGCCGCCGAGCACCGCGACCGTCTTGCCGAGCAGCGCCTGCGCCTCCGCCGATGCGCCCGCCGCGACAACGATGCCGCAGCCTTCGTTGCCGATCGCCATCGCCTCGCCGATGCGCCCCGCCATCGCGCGCATCCCCGCGGGCGGCACATCGGCGGTCAGCACGGGCAGCCCATCACGCTCCGACGCCCGCGCGGTGCTCATGTCCGCGCCGCCGAACAGCAGGCCCAGGTCCGACGGGTTGATCGGCGCCGCGAGCAGCTTCACCACCACCTCATGCGGCTTGGGTTCGGGCATCGGCCGCCGTTCGAGCGACACTTCGAGCTGCCCTTCGGGCTTCACGAGCGTCACCATGGTCAGGTTGGTTTGGGGCAGGTCGGTCATCGCGCATCTCCCGTCGCATTTCAGTTTCTGGATGCAACGGGAATAGGGCGATGCGGCGAGGCTGGCAATCGCCTCCCAAGAAAATTTGGTCCTTATCCCGCATGCGTCATTGCGAGCGCAGCGAAGCAATCTCCAGCTATCGCACCGACCGGACGCCCACTGGAGATTGCTTCGTCGCTTCGCTCCTCGCAATGACGCTCTCCGGGCTACCCCGTCCCGTAAAAACGCACGAGGCGGTCGAGCGCCAGCCCCAGCACCAGCTTGCCCGATCGCGCGGGCCAGCCGAGCGCCTTTTCGGCGCCGCCGATCCCCTCGCCCGCGCAGATCACGCGCCAGCAAATGTCGGCGAGCCCCGGCCCCGCCGCGTCGAGCGCGCCGTGAAAGCGCCGGTGCGCGTCGATCCGCGCCAGCGACGCATCGGCCGCGCGCGCGCCGCCGCGGCTCTTGCCCGGCGGCGCGGCGTCCCAGCGCATCGTCACCCGCGCCGCCAGCCCCGCGCGCTCATAATCGGCGCGCAGCCGCTCGCCCGCCAGCAATTGCGCCGGGGTCAGCAGCCCGCGCGACGCCAGCCAGGCAATCGGGCTTTCGGCGGCATTGACGGTCACATGCCGCATCAGCTGCGGCCCCGTCTTGCCGGGATCGAGGCGGTCGTCGGGGTGGATACGCGATTCGAGGCGGCGTGGGATCATGTCGGTCTCCTTGATACGGACAGAGGACTTGACATTGGATGATTGTGTAGGAAAGAAAAAACCGATTTGGTTATCGAAAGGCAAAGGCCGTGATCAACAGCATCCGAACCGTCCGCCGCGCCAAGGGGCTGACGCTTGAGGAGGTTGCGCAACGCTGCGATCCGCCGACCACCGCGCAGACGATCGGCCGCCTCGAAACGGGCACGCGCACGCTGTCGCTCGGCTGGATGAACCGCATTGCCGCGGCGCTCGACGTCGATGCCGCCGAACTCGTGCGACTGCCGCAGGATGCGCAGTTGACGATCACCGCGCTGCTCGGCGCCGACGGCGCCCACGCGCCGACGCGCACCGAACAGGCGCTCGCCGCGCGGCCGGGCGAGGATATGGTCGCGGTGCGCGTCACCTCGTCGATCGGCGACTATCGCGCTGGCGACGAAATCTGGTGCCGCCGGATCGAGGGCGACTGGGCGAGCGCGCTCAACCGCGACCTGCTCGTGCCCCGCCCCGCCGGCCGCTTCTTCTTTGCGCGCCTGCTCAACGTCGACGGCGAAAAACTCCACCTGCTCCCGCTCGGCGCCGGGCTGCGGCAGCAGGTCGTCAGCAACCCGCCATGGGCCGCGGTCGCGGTGCGATTAATGCGCAGCCTGTGATCTCCAGCCCTGTCATTGCGAACGTAGCGAAGCAATCCAGAGCGGTTTACGCGCGCTCCGGATTGCTTCGCTTCGCTCGCGATGACGAACGGGTGAGAGGCCCGGCATGACTCCCCTTCGCATCCTGTCGATCGCCACCCTGTTTCCCGACGCCGCGCGGCCCAGTTTCGGCCTGTTCGTCGAAAAGAGCCTCCGCGCGCTCGCGGCACAGCCGGGTATCGAACTCACCGTCGCGGCGCCGCTCGGCCTGCCGCCCTTCCCGCTTTCGCTGCACCGGCGTTACCGCGCGCTGCGCGATCTGCCGCGCTCCGAAACGTGGAACGGCCTCGCGGTCCTGCGCCCGCGCTTCCCGCTGATTCCCAAGGTTGGCGCCCGCTTCAACCCCGCGGCCATCGCGCGCGCCGTGCTGTCGGCCGTTCGGGACCGGGAGTTCGACGTGATCGACGCGCAATTTTTCTACCCCGACGGCCCCGCCGCGATGCGCGTCGCGGGCGCGCGCGGCCTGCCCTTCTCGATCAAGGCGCGCGGCGCGGACATCGGCCATTTCGGCCATGCCCCAGCAACGGCAGCGCAAGTGGCCGCCGCCGCCGCCAAAGCCGCCGGGCTGCTCGCCGTGTCGGAGGCGATGCGCCGCGACATGGCGGCGATCGGCATCGATCCGGCCAAGGTCGCGGTCCATTATACGGGCATCGACGCCACGCGCTTTCATCCGGGCGACCGCGCCGCGGCGCGCGCCGCGCTCGGCATCGACGATGCGCCCGCGATCCTCTCGGTCGGCGCACTCATTCCGCGCAAGGGGCAGGCGCTGGTGATCGCCGCGCTGCCCGCGCTCCCCGGCGTCCATTATTGGCTCGCCGGCGCGGGCGAGGAGGAAGGCCGCTACCGCGCGCTCGCCCGCCGGCATGGGGTCGAGCCGCGCGTGCATTTCATGGGTCCGGTCGCCAACGCCGACCTGCCGCAGCTTTACCGCGCCGCCGACGTCGTCGTCATGCCCTCGGCCAGCGAGGGTCTGGCCAATGCGTGGGTCGAGGCGCTCGCCTGCGGCACCCCGATCGTCATCAGCGACGCGGGCGGCGCCGCCGAGCTTGTCACCGCGCCCGCGGCGGGCCGCATCGTGACACGCACGCCGGGCGCGATCGCCGAAGCGGTGCAGGAGATCCTCGCCGCCCCGCCCTCACCGACCGACGTGGCCGCGAGCCTCGACGGCCGCTTCGACTGGAACCGCAACGGCCGCGAATTGGCCGAGCATCTGCGGCGCTGCGCAGGGTTTTAAGGTGCGTAGATAATCGGAACGTCGGTTTTCGACCGTTAATCGCCGTACCCCGGCGAAAGCCGGGGTCCAGAGCGGGATAAGCCAACGCTTGCTTATGGGCGCCTTGGGCCCCGGCTTTCGCCGGGGTGCAACACTAAGGCCAGCGTCCGCTCCCCACCCCAAAGCCGACGCCCGCCGGCCCCGTCAAACCACCGCGCCGTCGTCGTTCCTGTTCGACACCCGCTCGGCGCCTTCGGTCACCGCCGTGGTGCGCGGCACGAAGCTGTGGGGACCGACTTTCAGCCACACGAGGATCGGCGCCGACATATAGACCGACGAATAGGTGCCGACAAAGATGCCGAGCAGCATCGCCGCGGTGAAGCCGAAGATCACGTCGGGCCCGACCCACAGCAGCACCGCCAGCGCGATCAGCATGGTGAAGCTGGTCATCACGGTGCGCGCCAGCGTTTCGTTGACGCTGAGGTCGAGCAGCGGGATGATCTCCATCTTGCGATATTTCTTCAGATTTTCGCGAATCCGGTCGAACACGACAATCGTGTCGTTGAGCGAATAACCGATGATGGTGAGCAGCGCGGCGACGATGTTGAGGTCAAACTGCATCTGCGTCAGCGCAAAGAAGCCAAAGGTCAGCGTGACGTCGTGGAACAGCGCGAACAGCGCACCGACGCCGAACTGCCATTCGAAGCGGATCCAGATATAGATGGAGATGGCGATCATCGCGAGGATCAGGCTGAGCGCCCCGGTGCGCAGCAGTTCCTCCGACACCTTGCCCGACACGGTTTCGACCGATCCGGTCTTCGCGGTGGGAAAGGCGTCGGCAATGCCCGCGACCAGCCGTTGCCCGGCGCGTTCGGCAGCCGCCTTGTCGCCTTCGGGCAGCGCGGTGCGGATCGACACCGCCTTGTCCGATCCGAACTGCTGGATCGTCGCTTCGCCGAGGCCGATGGCGCCGACCTTTTCGCGGATCTCGTCGATCGGCGGCATCGCCCCGGTGAACTCGACGCGCACCGACTGGCCGCCGACAAAGTCGACGCCAAGATTCAGGCCGCGCACCGCGACAAGCGCGATCGACGCGACGATCATCAGCAAGCTGATCGCCATGGCTACGTTGCGCCACTTCAGGAACTGGATATTGGTGTCGTCGGGGACGAGTTTCAGCAAACGCATGGTCGATCCCTTACCTTCAAATGTTCAGCGACGCAGGGCGCGTCTTGTGCAACCAGCGCGCGGCGAACAGGCGCGTCACGGTGACGGCGGTGAACACACTGGTGATGATGCCGATCGTCAGCACGACCGCAAAGCCCTTGATCGGCCCGGAGCCGAACCAGAACATCAGCCCCGCCGCGATGACGTTGGTGATATTGGCGTCGAAAATTGCCCGGCTGGCTTCCGAATAGCCAAGCTCGACCGCCTGGAACACGCGGCGCCCGCGTTTCAGTTCCTCGCGGATACGCTCGTTGATGAGCACATTCGCGTCGACCGCGGCCCCGATGGTGAGCACGAAGCCCGCGATGCCCGGCAGCGTCAGCGTCGCATTGAACGCCGCCATGATCGCGATGATCAGCCCGATGTTGAAGATCAGCGCGACATTCGCATAGATGCCGAAGCGGCCATAGACGATGATCATGAAGGCGAGCACCGCGACGGTCGCGATGATGCCCGCGATCGCGCCCTTGCGGATCGAATCGGCGCCAAGCTCGGGCGTCACCGTGCGCTCCTCGACCACCGTCATCTTCACCGGCAGCGCGCCCGATCGCAGCGAGATCGCGAGGTTGTTCGCGCTCGCGACGCTGAAACTGCCCGAAATCTGAGCGCTGCCGCCCAGGATCGGCTCGTTGATCGACGGCGCCGACAGCACCTTGCCGTCGAGCACCATCGCGAACCGCTTGCCGACATTCTGCGCCGTCACCTTGGCAAAGGTGCTCGACCCCGCCGAATCGAACCGGATCGACACCACCGGCTCGCTCGTCTGCGGGTCATAGCTTTGCTGCGCGTTGATGAGCTGCTCGCCGCTGATCATCACCTGACGGCGCAGCACCTCGAACGCCGCGCCATTGCCCTCGCCCTCGGCATAGGGGACGATTTCGCTGCCCACCGGCACGCGGCCCGCGGCGGCTTCGGCGGGGTCGGCGTTGGCGTCGACCATACGGAACTCGAGCCGCGCGGTCTTGCCGATCAGTTCTTTCAGCGCGGCCGGGTCCTGAAGCCCCGGAACCTGCACGACGATGCGGTCGGCGCCTTCGCGGATGATCGTTGGCTCGCGCGTGCCGAGCGCGTTGACGCGCTTGTCGATGATGTCGCGCGCGGTGTCCATCGCGTTCGCCACCGCCTGCGTCTGCCCGGCGCTCGTCGGGCTCATCACGATGCGCGTCGAATCGACGACGTCGATATTCCAGTCGCGCTGGCCCGTCAGCCCGGCGCCCTGCGTCTCGCTGAACAGCCGCTCGCGCGCGGCGTCGAGCTTCGCGGCGTCGCGGACGAGGAAGCTGATCCGCCCGCCCGTCGTCGACAATTCGCCGATCGCGATGTCGTCGTCGGGCCCGCTCTGCCCGCGCATCGCGGTACGCACCGTCTTTTCCATGTTCGTAAGCTGCGTCTTGCGCAGGTCGTTGATGTCGGCCTCGAGCAGCAGGTGGCTGCCGCCCGCAAGGTCGAGCCCCAGATTGACCTTCGCCTGTGCAAAGCCGGGCAGGCTCTCGAACGCCTTGGGCGGCAGGAAGCTGGGAATGGCAAAAAGGACGCCGAGCAGCAGGATGATGCTGATGCCGATGGTTTTCCAGCGCGGGAAATCGAGCATGGTCTGTGATCCGATTGCAAAAAGGGAGGCCGCGGAAAGCCGCGTGCCCCGTCGCGTCAGTCGTTCGCGGGCTTGCCGCCCGGTTGCAGCACGTCGGCCAGCGTCGCCTTGACGACCTTGACCTTGACGCCCTGCGCGATTTCGACATCGGCATAATCGTCGTCGACGCGCGTGACCTTCCCCACGATGCCGCCGCCGGTCACGACCTGGTCGCGCGGCTTCACGGCGGCGATCTTGGCGCGATGTTCTTTCGCGCGCACCTGTTGCGGGCGGATCAGGAAGAACCAGAAGACCGCGAAGATCAGGATATAGGGCACCAGCATCAGGAAACCGGCCGCCCCGCCGCCCGATCCGGCCGCCTGGGTCAGAAGCAATTGCGTCGACATGGGTGAAAGACTTTCGTTCGAAAGCGTCGCGCGGCCCCACCGGGACCGGCACGCAAGGATGGCGCGGCGCCTATCACACGAGGGGCGGCGCGCGCAACCGGTCGTGCGCCCGCCGCTCCCCCGCAGAAAGCGTCGCCCCGAAATGGGAAGGATGCGAGCCCGATCAAGCCTGCCGCGCCGAATGCGCCGCGGGCGACGGCGCCGCACCGCGAAGGTCGCGCAGGAGAGCCTTGCATCGCCTGCAAAGCCGCGCTAGGGGCCTCGCCTGCCCAACAGGGCCGGTCGGGACGTAGCGCAGCCTGGTAGCGCATCACACTGGGGGTGTGGGGGTCGGAGGTTCGAATCCTCTCGTCCCGACCAATTTCTTCGGCATCGCGGCCATTCGCCGCCGTCCTTTGGCGGCAGCGCATCCCGTCACGGCCGCAGCACGACCGTGCCGACCGCCTCGCGTCGTTCCAGCATCGCAAACCCCTCGCGCCAGTCGGCCAGGTCGAGCGTCGCATGGACATGCGGGCGGATCGTCCCCGCCGCCGCAAGCGCGTCGATCGCCGCGACATTCTCCGCGCCGCGCTCGGGAAAGCGGCGGCCATATTCGCCCGCGCGCACGCCGACGACCGAAAATCCCTTGATCAGCGGCATGTTGGCGGGCAGTTCGGGGATGCGCCCCGACGCAAAGCCGACGACGAGCAAGCGCCCGCCAAAGGCGATGCAGCGCGTCGATTCGTCGAATATATCGCCGCCGACCGGATCAACGATGACATCGGCGCCCTGCCCGCCGGTCAGCGCCTTCACCGTCTCGCGAAAGCCCGGCGCGCCGTCGATCACGGCATCGGGCGCGTAAAGCCGCTCGACCGCCGCGCGCTTGTCCGCGCGGCTCGCCGCCGCGATCACCCGCGCGCCGAGCGCCTTCGCCAGATCGACGGTCGCGAGCCCCACCCCGCCCGCCGCACCGTGGACCAGCACCCAATCGCCCGGTTCGATCCGCGCCCCGCGGACCAGCGCGACATAGGCGGTGAGATAAGCAACCGGATAGGCGGCCGCCGCGTCCCAGCCGAGCGCCGCGGGCCTGGGGCGCAGCGACGCCGCGGGCACCACCGTATATTCAGCCATCGCCCCGAAGCGGTTGCCGCCCACGACCGCATCGCCCACCGACCAGCTTTTCACCCCCTCGCCCACCGCATCGACCTCGCCCGCAAACTCCAGGCCCGGAACGAACGGCAGCGCCGGTTTGAGCTGATAAGCGCCGCGCGTCATCAACAGGTCGGGAAAGTTCACCCCCGCCGCGCGCACCCGCACGCGTACCTCCCCCGGCCCGGCGAGCGGAACCGGGAGATCGGCCAGCCCCGTGCCCGCATGATCGGGCAATAGTTCGCGCACCTGCAAGGCTCGCATGGCGAAAATCCTTTCCTACATTGTTCCTATATGGTTCGCTGCTCCGCTCAACCGAACCAACAGGAGCGAATCATGCCCAGATCCCAATCCCCGACCTGCGACGTCGACGCGCTGATCGACGCCGTCATCGACCGCGAAGGCCGATATGTAAACCACCCCGCCGACCGCGGCGGCCCGACCTGCTGGGGGATCACCGAAGCGGTGGCGCGCGCCGAGGGCTATGCCGGCCCGATGCGCGCGATGCCGCGCGATTCCGCTGCTGCCATCTATCGCCGCCTCTATTGGCTGCGCCCCGGCTTCGACAGGGTCGCGCTGCGCGCGCCTGCGATCGCTGCCGAACTCTTCGACACCGGGGTCAACATGGGCACCGCCACCGCGACCGGATTTCTTCAGCGCGCGCTCAACGCGCTCAACCGCAGCGCGCGCGACTATCCCGACATCGCGGTCGACCGCGCCATCGGGCCGCGCACGCTGGCGGCGCTCGACGGCTTCCTCAAGGCGCGCGGCAAGCGCGGGGAGGTCGTCCTGCTGCGTGCGATCGAGGCGTTGCAGGGCGAACGCTACATCGCGCTCGCCGAACGCCGCCCCAGCCAGGAGGCCTTTCTCTATGGCTGGCTCGCTAACCGCATCGGTGAGGCGTGATGCGCGCCATTGGGCTGACTTTTACTGACCTTTGACCACAGAGGAGAATAGACATGAGCATCATCGAAGGCCTGATCGGCCCGATCGCCAAGCTGATCGACAAGATCATCCCCGACCCCGAAGCGCGCGACCGCGCCAAGCTCGAATTGCTGAAACTCGAAGGCACGCAGGAAATGGAAGCAATCCGCACGCGCATGACCGCGATCGTCGCCGAGGCGAACAGCGCCGACCCGTGGACCAGCCGCGCGCGGCCGAGCTTTCTCTACGTCATGTACGTGCTGCTGCTCTGGGCGATCCCGATGGGCCTGATCGCCGCGGCGCGGCCGGAGATGGCCAAGGGCATCGCCGAAGGGATGAACGCCTATCTCGCCGGCATTCCCGAGCCGCTCTACGCGCTCTTCGGCACCGGCTATCTGGGGTATACCGCGGCGCGCGCGTGGGGGAAGGCGAAGGGGGTGGAGAGTTAAAAGCCGCCCATCTGTTCCGTTTGTGTCGAGCGAAGTCGAGACACCCATCGGGGTGGCGCCTGACCGAGGGGCATCTCGACTTCGCTCGATGCGAACGGAATTATTAGCTGCTCGCGCCTTCCACCACCCTCGCCAAATTCGCCAGCGACGAGTTCAGCCCCGCCACATGGTCCTTCGCCGAAATCCCCGGCGGCACATGGTGCGCATCGACCGTCACCAGCGTGCCGCCGCCCTGCCGCGACAGATACCAGTGCATCGCCATCGTTCCCGAAAAGCGCGGGTCGTCCGATTCGAACGCGACCTCCCACACGATCAGCCGCCCGTCGTCGAGCACCGGGATATGCACGTCAACGACGTCGCCGTCGTCGTCGCTCTTCGTCTCGACCTCCGGGTCGTCGAACGTCAGCCGCAGGCGAAATCCGCCCCCGGCGCAAAGGTCGACCTGCTCGAACGTCCCCGTCGCCCCATCCGGCGGTAACCAGCGCGCCAGCGTGTCGGCGCTGGTAAAGGCCGCAAACACATCGACCAGCGGCGCCGCGATCAGCCGCTCGGCATGATCGGTGCGCCGCGTCTTTTTCGTCGGCTTCAAGCGAGCGCGGCCTTCACCGCTGCAACGGCATCGTTCGCCGCGCCGCCGTTCGGGCCGCCGCCCTGCGCCATGTCGGGGCGCCCGCCGCCGCCCTGCCCGCCCAGCGCCACGACCGCCGCCTTGACCAGATCGACCGCGCTGTGGTGCCCCGTCTTGTCGTCGGTCACGCCGACCGCGACCGAGGCGCGCCCGTCATTGACCGCAACCAGCATCGCGACGCCGCTGCCGACCTGCTTCTTGAGGCCATCGACCGTGCCGCGCAGCTCCTTGGGATCGAGCCCGTCGACAACCTGCGCCAGGAACGCAACATCGCCGACCTGCTCGACCGCCGGACCCGCCGCGGCACCGCCGTCGCCCCCGGAACCGCCAAGGGCGAGCGCCTTCTTCGCATCGGCCAGCTCGCGCTCGGCCTTCTTAAGCTGCTCGGCAAGCTGCGCGACACGCGCCGGCACCTCGTCGGGCGACGTCTTGAGTGCCGCCGCCGCCGCCTTCAGCGCCTCGTCGCGCCCGTTCAGCCATTGCCGCGCCGCTTCGCCGGTCAGCGCCTCGATGCGCCGCACGCCCGAAGAGACCGCGCTTTCGCTGACGATCTTGAACAGGGCGATGTCCCCCAGCGCGCGAACGTGCGTCCCGCCGCAAAGCTCGACCGAATAGTTGCGATCGTCGGCCTTGCCCATGGCGAGCACGCGCACCTCGTCGCCATATTTCTCGCCGAACAGCGCGAGCGCGCCCGCCGCAATCGCGTCGTCGGGCGTCATCAGCCGCGTCGTCACCGGCTCGTTGCCGCGGATCTGCGCGTTCACATCCGCCTCGATGTCGGCGATTTCCGCCGCGGTCAGCGCCTTGGGGTGCGAAAAGTCGAAGCGGAAGCGGTCGGCGGCGACCAGGCTGCCCTTCTGCGTCACATGCCCGCCCAGCCGGTTGCGGAGCGCCGCGTGCAGCAGGTGCGTCGCGCTGTGATTGGCGCGAATGCGGTCGCGACGTTCGGCGTCGACGGTCAACTGCACCGTGTCGCCGACCTTCAGCGTCCCTGCCTCCAGCTTCGCCTGATGCGTGTGCAGGCGGCCGAGCGGCTTGCCGGTGTCGCTGACCGAGGCCTTTGCGCCTTCCAGCGTCGCGATCATCCCCGCGTCGCCCATCTGGCCGCCGCTTTCGCCATAGAAGGGTGTCTGGTTGGTCAGCACGATGACCTCGTCGCCCGCCCTGGCTTCCTCGACCGGCTGGCCGTCCCTGACCAGCGCGATCACCGTCGCTTCCCCCGACGTCGAGGTATAGCCGGTAAACTCGGTGCTGCCGTGCGTTTCGGCAAGGTCGAACCAGATTTCTTCCGATGCCTTTTGCCCGCTGCCCTTCCACGCCGCGCGCGCTGCCGCCTTCTGCTGCGCCATCGCCGCGTCGAAGCCCGCGCGGTCGACCGAAATCCCCTTGGAACGCAGCGCATCCTCGGTCAGATCATAGGGGAAACCATAGGTGTCATAGAGCTTGAACGCGACGTCGCCGACCAGCGTGTCGCCCCTGCCCATGTCCGCCGTCGCCTCGTCGAGCAGGCGCAGCCCCTTGTCGAGCGTCTGGCGGAACTTGACCTCCTCGCGCTCCAGCGTCTCCGCGATCAGCGGCTGCGCGCGGATCAGCTCGGGATAGGCGGCGCCCATCTCGGCGGTCAGCGACGGCAGCAGCCGGTGCATCAGCGGATCCTTCGCACCCAGCAGATGCGCGTGGCGCATCGCGCGGCGCATGATCCGGCGCAGCACATAGCCGCGCCCCTCGTTCGACGGCAGAACCCCGTCGGCGACGAGGAAGCTCGACGCGCGCAGATGGTCGGCGATGACGCGGTGGCTCGCCCGGTGCGCTTCGTCGGCGCGAACGCCGGTCAGCTCCACCGACGCCTCGATCAGCGCCTTGAAGGTGTCGGTGTCATAATTGTCGTGGACACCCTGCAGCACCGCCGCGACGCGTTCCAGCCCCATGCCCGTGTCGATACTCGGCCGCGGCAGGTCGACGCGCTCGCCGCCCGGTAGCTGCTCATATTGCATGAACACCAGGTTCCAGATTTCGACGAAGCGGTCGCCGTCCTCCTCCGGCGACCCCGGCGGGCCGCCCCGGACATGGTCGCCATGGTCATAGAAGATCTCGCTGCACGGCCCGCACGGCCCCGTATCGCCCATCGACCAGAAATTGTCGCTCGTCGGAATGCGGATAATGCGCTCGTCGGGCAGGCCGGCGATCTTCTTCCACAGGTCGAACGCCTCGTCGTCGGTGTGATAGACGGTTGCGGTCAGCTTCTCCGGCGCCAGTCCCCATGTCTGGGTGATCAGCGTCCAGGCATGGTGGATCGCCTGTTCCTTGAAATAATCGCCGAAGGAGAAATTGCCCAGCATTTCAAAGAAAGTATGGTGCCGCGCGGTATAGCCGACATTGTCGAGATCATTGTGCTTGCCCCCCGCGCGGACGCATTTCTGCGACGAAGCGGCGGTGCTGTAGGGGCGCTTCTCCAGCCCCGTGAAGACATTCTTGAACGGCACCATGCCCGCATTGACGAACATCAGCGTCGGGTCGTTGTAGGGCACCAGCGGCGCCGACGGTTCGATATGGTGCCCGGCGCCCCCGAAATAGTCGAGGAAAGAGCGGCGAATGTCGTTGGTCGATGTCATGCGCGCGAATTAGGCATTTTGCGGCGGTGCGACAAGCCGCTTCGTCGCGATGGAGGCGATCGCCCACACCGCTCAGAACGCCGTCGCAATCCCCTTGCCCAGATAACAGGGAAGCTGGCGCAGCACGTCGGCCTTGGGCACGCCCTCCTCGATCAGCTCCGGCGGCACCTCGGACGTGTCGGTGCGCACCACGGTCCAAGCCGCGTCGGGCACGGCGCGGTGGACGACGACATAACCGCAATCCATCGTCCCGTCGGCGCGGTCGCCGCGAAAATCGAAGGCGGCATACAGGCCCGGTGGTTGGCCTGCCGGGTCCGAATACCAGCTCAGCCGCAGCACGCGCAGCGTCCCGTCGGCCCACAGCACGGGCCGCTTGCGCAGGTTCATCTCCCATTCGAGCCGCGGGTTTGCCGCCTGGAACGACAGGCGCAGCATCGCATAGGCGCTTGCATAATCGCGCTTCGCCAGCGCCATCACATAGGCGGCGAAGCGCGCCATCGCCGCGCGTTCGTCGGCGGCCGCGACGCCCGTCGCCTTCGACGCGACCCGCTCGACCGCCGGGCCGAGCGCCGGCAACTGCGCCGCTGCCACGCCCGGCCACAGGGTCAGCGCGACGAGCGGCAGCCAGCCGCGTCGGTCAATAGCCATAATAGGCGCCGCCTTTCGCGCGCGCGCGCTGCCACGCGGGGCGCGCATGGCAGGCGTTCACGAAGGCGGCGAGTTTCGGATAGCGCGGCGCCATGCCCTGCATCACCGCGATCTCGGCCGGAAAACTCAGCATGATGTCGGCCGCCGACAGGCTGTCGCCGATGAAATGGCCAGCGGCGCCAATCCGGCTTTCCATATAGGAAAAATGCGCGTCGAGCTGCTGGTTGATCCGCGGTTCGAGCGGCGCCGCCGCCTCACCGAGCCGCGCCGTATAGATGCGCAGCAGGATCGGCGTCATCGCCGAACCTTCGGCGAAGTGCAGCCATTCGAGGTGGCTGACATGGTCGTCGGTGCCGCGTTCGGGAACCAGATGCCCGCCGCCGTGCCGCTCGCACAGATATTCGGTGATCGCCCCCGATTCGATCACGACGCGGCCCCCGTCCTCCAGCACCGGCGATTTGCCGAGCGGATGCACCGCGACGAGTTCGGGCGGCGCGAGGTTGGTCACGGGATCGCGGTCGTAAAATCTGATCTCATAGGGCGCGCCGATTTCCTCGAGCAGCCACAAGATGCGCTGCGACCGGCTGTTGTTGAGGTGGTGGACGATCAGGGTCATGGGTTCTCCTTTGCGGGCGGGGGATTCAAGGGCGGTAAGGCCCGTTGCGGTCGATCAGCGCGGCGAGTTCGCGCACCAGCTTGGCGCCGAGGATCGCGGTGACGCCGCCGATGTCGCGGCCGGGGTGATGCTCGACGATGTCGGCGCCGACGATCGGCGCGGTCTGCCTGTGCAGCACCGCGAGGACTTCGCGCACCGTCAGCCCGCCGGGTTCGGGGTGCGCGACGCCCGGCGCTTCGGACGGATCGATCCCGTCGAGGTCGATCGAGATATACAGCGGTCCTTCGAGCACGGGCACCTTGTCGGGCGCGAAGCCCGCCATGGGGACAATCTCGACCCCGAAGCGCGCCGCCTGCTCGCGGCAATGGTGGTTGAGCGTGCGGATACCCGCCTGCACCAGCCGCTTGGCGTGACCGCCCTCGCAGATGCGCGCAAAGGGCGAGGCATGGCTGCGCGGGTTGCCGGCGAAATCGTCATAGAGATCGGGGTGAGCATCGAAATGGAGGATGTTCACCGGCCCAAAACAGGTCGCCGCGGCCTCGACGAGCGGAAAGGTCACCGCATGATCGCCGCCGAGCGCCAATGGCACCTCGCCATCCTCGCACAGCATCGCGACGTGACGGCGGATCGCGGCATCGTCGTGCGCGCTGTTCTCGGTGAGCGGCAGGTCGCCATCGTCGGTAAAGGCGATGTCAGCGCCAATTTCGCCGCCGAGCTCGCTCGCCATATTGCCGCGGTCGCTCCACAGCGCCGCACGGACCGCCGCCGGACCACCCGCGGCGCCGCGCTCGAAACTGCTGTTGATGTCGGTCGGCAAGCCGAACAGGCGGATCGCGGGCATGGATCATCTGTAGCCATTGCCAGCGGGCGCGCAAGGCGCGCTCCGTTGCACGGGGATTCCATGCGACCGCTAGGGTCAGGACCCATTAGAGCGCGATGACCTGATATTGACCCACCGTGACGGAGGCGATTTTGGCCGAGTGCGAGGCGCGAGGAGCGGCGCGATGCGGGACATCGCGCCCGACGAGCAACGTGGCAATCGGCAAAAATCGACCCGCCCCGGAGGGGTTGCCCCCTGAAGCCCGCCGGACAGCGGCGCGTCTCTGGTTCGGGCAACCAGCCCGTCCTGCGAGACGCTTCTTGCCGACGAACTTCAGGGGGCAATCACGGTGGGTCAATATCATGTCATCGCGCTCTAGAGCGGCGCGCTGTATATCTGATCCACCGACGATCAACGGCAAGCGGGCCCACCTGCGGGGAGAGGGGCGTGCAGATGTCCGCGGTTACAAGGAAGCCGCGTGGCCCGCCGCCGTTTGCCGACCGGTTCTCGCGCGAGCGCACGAACCGGCCGGACGATCGTCAGATGGCGTCGCCACCGACGTCGTCGTCGGGGCCCGCCATCATTTCTTCGGCGACCGCGTCGGTGCGGCCACGGATCGCGGCCTCGAGCCGGCCCATCAATTCTGGATTTTCCTTAAGGAAGGTCTTGGCATTTTCGCGGCCCTGCCCGATGCGGATCGAATCATAGCTGAACCAGGCGCCCGACTTCTCGACCAGCCCGGCCTTGACGCCGATGTCGAGGATTTCGCCGATCTTCGAGATGCCCTGCCCATACATGATGTCGAACTCGACCTGCTTGAACGGCGGCGCGACCTTGTTCTTCACCACCTTCACGCGCGTGGTGTTGCCGACGATCTCATCGCCATTCTTGATCTGTCCGGTGCGGCGGATGTCGAGGCGGACCGAGGCATAGAATTTGAGCGCGTTGCCGCCGGTCGTGGTTTCGGGGTTGCCATACATCACGCCGATTTTCATGCGCAGCTGGTTGATGAAGATCACCATGCAGCGCGAACGGCTGATCGACCCGGTGAGCTTGCGCAAGCTCTGCGACATCAACCGCGCCTGCAGCCCGACATGGCTGTCGCCCATCTCGCCCTCAATCTCGGCGCGCGGGACGAGCGCGGCAACCGAGTCGACGACGAGCACGTCGATCGCGTTCGAGCGGACGAGCGTGTCGACGATTTCGAGCGCCTGCTCGCCCGTGTCGGGCTGCGACACGATGAGTTCGTCGATATCGACGCCCAGCTTGCGCGCATAGACGGGATCGAGGGCATGTTCGGCATCGACGAACGCCGCCGTGCCGCCTATCTTCTGCGCTTCGGCGATGCAATGCAGCGCGAGCGTTGTCTTGCCCGAACTTTCGGGACCATAGATTTCGATGACGCGCCCGCGCGGCAGACCGCCCACGCCCAGCGCGATGTCGAGCCCGAGCGACCCGGTCGAGACCGCCTCGACCTGCATCGCTTCCTTCGAACCCAGCTTCATCACCGAGCCCTTGCCGAAGGCGCGGTCGATCTGCGCCAATGCGGCGTCGAGCGCCTTCTGCCTGTCCGTTCCGTTCACTGCTTTCCCCGATTCGACGAGTGACAATTGTCCGGCCATTTGCCGTCCTTTCCTGCTCTAGAGCGACCGCAGACGCATCGCAACGCCGGACCCATGTGCCACATTTGTTCTTGTGGAACAAGAGGGGAACATAATTATCTTTTCGACCTTCGCCCGGATGACGAGCACATCTGACCCTTAGGGTCAGGATCCTAGACCCCGAACGCCCGAAGCGCCGTCTCGATGTCGCCGATCCGGAAAGGTTTGCTGATCAGCCGACAGCTCGCATGTTCGGCGGGAATGACGTCTCCCCCGCCCGATGTGAAGGCAAAGGGCACGCCCCTCGCGGCGAGCGCGTCGGCGACGGGCCAGCCCTTTTCTTCGCCGAGGTTGATGTCCACGAGCGCCCCCGCCAGCGGCTCGGAGGCGATCAGCGCGAGCGCCTCGTCCGTGCTCGTCGCCTGCGCGGGTTCGGGCAGGCCGAGCGCGTCGAACATGTCGACCAGCATCATGCCGATCAGCACATCATCCTCGACGATCAGGATGCGCCGCTCAGCCATCCCGGCCCCCGCGATGCGCGGCCTCGTCCAGCGCCGCCGAGGTCGCCTCGGCCAGCTGCGCGACCGAGAAGGGTTTGGGCAGGAAAGACACATTGTCGATGTCGATCGACTGGCGCAGCTGTTCCTCGGCATAGCCCGACATGAACAGCACCGGCAGGCCGGGGCGCCTGGCGCGCATCGCGCGCACCATCGCCGACCCGTCCATCGTCGGCATCACGACATCGCTGATGACCAAATCGACCTTCTCCATCCCGGCAAAACGTTCGAGTCCTTCCTCGCCCTGCGCGGCGGTGACGACCGTATAACCCGCGCGGGCCAGGGCGCGTTCCGCGACCGCACGCACCATGTCCTCGTCTTCGACGAGCAGGATCGTCCCGCTGCCCCACTGGCTCTTTTTGGGCTTGGCGGGCGGCTGCGGCGCCGCCGGGGCGTCACCCGCGACGCGGTGGACGGGCAGATAGATGGTAAAGCTGGTGCCCTCTCCCGGCTTGCTGTCGGCAAAGATGAAGCCCGCCGACTGCTTGATGATGCCATAAACGGTCGACAGGCCGAGCCCCGTCCCTTTGCCCACATCCTTGGTCGTGAAAAAGGGTTCGAAAATCTTGGGCAATATGTCGGCGGGAATGCCGGTGCCCGTATCGCTGACCTTCAGCGCGCAATAATCGGCGGGTGGCATGAACTCATTGCCCATCTGGCGCACATCGGTGGCCGACACCGGATAGGTTTCGATCGTCAGCGTCCCGCCGCCGGGCATCGCGTCGCGCGCGTTGACGGCCAGGTTGATGATCACCTGTTCGAGCTGGCCGGGGTCGGCGCGCACCGCCCCGAGGCCGCGACCGTGATGCACCGAAAGCTGCACCGTCTCGCCGATCAGGCGTTTCAACAAATGCGACACCTCCGAAATCACGTCGGGCAGTTGCAATATCTGCGGTCGCAGCGTCTGTTGCCGCGAAAAGGCAAGCAATTGCCGCGTCAGGCTGGCGGCGCGATTGGCGTTGCTGCGAATCTGCTGGATGTCGTCATAGTCGCTGTCGCCCGGCGTATGCCGCATCAGCATCAGGTCGCACGCACCGAGCACCGCGGTCAGGATATTGTTGAAATCATGCGCGACACCGCCCGCAAGCTGGCCCACCGCCTGCATCTTCGACGCCTGCGCGACCTGGCGCTTGAGGCGCGATTCCTCGCTCGAATCCTTGAGACTCAAAAGCACCGCCGCTTCGCCGAGGCCCCGCACCCCGACAACGCGCATCGACACCGGATCGCCGCTCTGCCCAGCCAAGCGGATCGACAGGTCGCCGCCGACCTGTTGCCCGCTGCTGTGACGACGGATCATGTCGGCCAGCGGCCCCTTGTCCTCGCCGACGACGATGTCGCCCGGATAACGCGGCATCTTGGCTTCAGGAAGGTTGGCAGCACGCTTGAAAGCGCGATTCATGTAAAGGAAGCGTCCGTCGCGGTCGACGAGCGCCAGCCCGAAGGGCAGCAGCGAAAGCAAGGTTTCGACATAGGTTTGCGCGGTGCCGCGGTCGGCCGGCCCCATCTCCTCGTCGAGCATCGCGAGCAGCACTGGCGAATTGCTGTCGGACGAAACGAGCGGGATCTGGATCAGCCGCACCGGCGTCGCGCGGTCGCCCTCGCGCGCAAAATAAAGGGCGCCGCCATCGTCGATACGCAACATCGCCGCAACATCGCGCCCGGCGTAATGGCGGGCATCCTCCTCGCCGAGTGCGCGCAGCAGAAACGCCTCATTGGCAGCGCGAAGGCGGCCTTCGCTGTTGACCAGCGCCGCCATGACCCCGGCATGGCCCAGCGTCCGGCCCGCCGGACCGCCCAGATGCCGCGTGAGTTCGGCGACCAGATCGAACCGTTCGATCGCGGCAAAGCGCCAGACCAGATAATCCTCCGCCTGCCCCGTGCGCATCACCTGCGCGCGCAATCGCAGCGGGCCGATCGCAAGGTCATCGGCGCGTCCCTCGCCATCGCGCCACGCCGTCCGCCCGGCGTTTTTGAGCAGTTCGGCGCCGCGTCCGTCGACCGGCAGGCCGGGGGGTGTGACAAAACCGCCCATCCAGGTGGCGAACAGGTCGTTGGCGCAAACCATGCGGCCCGTGCGGTCGGTGACGGCAATCGCGACATCGTCGTGATTGACGGCCTGGCGCAGCATGGTCCAGTCAGGTGTCGCGGCTTCGCCTCCCGCCGCGGTGGGAAACAGGCGCCGCACCAGCAGCACGCCGCCGGCGGCCACCGCAAGTCCCGCAACAAAGCCCGCGGCAAGGATCTTGCTGCCCGTGGCCCAGAACAGCAGCACGGCCGAGACGAGCGCGAGCGCCGCGAGCAAGGCGACATCGAGCCGCGACAGTGCCGCAGGCGGCATGATCGTGTCCGCAGGGCCCGTCTCCCCGATGACGTTACCATCAGCGGAGGACAGGCTTTGCGCGGTCAAATCACACTCTTTCTATCGGCTTGTCACCAGATGCGGACACGCTCTTCGGGGGCGAGGTACAGCGTCTGGCCGGGCTTAACCTGAAACGCCTTATACCAAGGGTCAAGATTGCGCGAGACCCAAGTCCGCTGGATCGAGGGCGAATGCGGATCGGTCGTGATCCGCTGCGACAGATTCTGCTCGCGATAATTGCGCCGCCATACCTGCGCCCAGCCAAGGAAAAAGCGCTGGTCGCCGGTCAGGCCATCAATCACCGGCGCCTCCTTGCCGCCGAGCGACTTCTTGTACGCGTCATAGGCCACGGTCAGGCCGGCGAGGTCGCCGATATTTTCGCCGAGCGTGAAGGTGCCGTCGAGCTTTTCGCCGGGCAAGACCTCATAGGCGTCATATTGCGCGATCAGCGCCTTGCCCGCGGCCTCGAATGCCGCGACGTCGGCGGGGGTCCACCAGTCGGCGAGCTTGCCCGTCTCGTCATATTTCGCGCCCTGGTCGTCGAAATGATGGCTGATCTCGTGGCCGATCACCGCGCCGATGCCGCCATAGTTGATCGCCGGGTCGGCGTGCGGATCGAAAAAGGGCGGCTGCAGGATCGCGGCCGGAAAGACGATCTCGTTCATGCCGAAATTGGCATAGGCATTGACCGTCATCGGGGTCATCCCCCATTCCCAGCGGCGGATCGGCCCGCCGAGGCGGCTGATATTGTCGTCGTGCGCAAACTGGTTGGACCGCAGCGCATTGCCGAACAGGTCGTCGGCCTTGATCTCGAGCTTGCTATAGTCCTTCCAGCGGTCGGGATAGCCGATCTTGGTGGTGAAATTGGCGAGCTTCTTCTTCGCCTTGACCTTGGTTTCGGGCTGCATCCAGCTCAGCCCGTCGATCCGGTCACCCATCGCCGCCAGCACATTCTTGACGAGCTGGTCCATCGCCGCCTTGGTTTCGGGCGGGAAATATTTGGCGACATAATCCTGACCGACCGCCTCGCCCATATTGTTCGTCGTGAAATCGACCGCGCGCTTCCAGCGTTCCTGCATCTGCGGCGTGCCCGACAACGCGGTGCCGTAAAAGGCAAAGGCTTCCCTGGCGATCGCATCGGGCAGCACATCCGAAAAACCGTCGAGGCTGCGCACGATCAGCATGTCGCGGATGACGCCGATCGGCGCGTCGGCAATCAGCTTCGCCTCGCCGGTGAAGGCGCTCGGCTGCGACACGAGTAGCGACTCCTCGTTAACGCCGATGCCACGAAGGAAGGTCGCCCAGTCGAAGCCCGGCGCTGCGGCGGCGAGTTCGGCGATTGTCATCTTGTTATAGACTTTGGTGGCGTCGCTGCTGTCGTTCTTGTCCCAATGGACGGTCGCGATCTGCTTCTCGAAATCATAGATCGCCTTGGCGCGCGCCGCGGCATTCGCTTCGCCCGCCAGCGTCAGCACATTTTCGAGATGTTTCAGATAGGCGGCCTGCAGCTTGGTGTTGCGCTCATTGTCCTTCAGGTAGAAGTCGCGGTCGGGCATTCCGATGCCGCCCTGGAACATCGTGTAGATATAAACGTCGGGGTTCTTGTCGTCCTGACCGACATAGCCGCCAAAGAAATGTCGCACCCCGTTGCGATCGGCCTCGGCCAGCAGCTTGGCGAGTCCTGCCTTGTCGACCGAACGGATCTGGTTCAGCCACGGCTCGATCGGCGACAATCCCTTGGCTTCGACCGTCGCCGCATCGAGAAAGGCCGAATAGGCGCGGCCGATCATGCTGTTCGGGTCGGCCTTGGCTGCCTCGAGGATTTCCTGCGTGCGCGACTGCGACAGGTCGGCAAGCACGGTGAACATGCCGAAGTTCGACTTGTCGGCCGGAATCGGCGTATTTCTTGCCCAGCTACCGTTGGCGTAGGCGTAAAAATCGTCGCCCGGCTGGACGCTCTTGTCCATGCCCGAAAGGTCGAAGCCAAAGGTGCCGAGTTCGGGCTTTGCGGCGGGCGCGGTGGTCGATGCAGCCGCAGGCTTTTCCCCGGCCGTTGCAGGCACGGCGGTCAGCATCAGCGCGCCAAGCGCGGCGCTCGCCATCAGGCGCGAAGTCTTGGTCAGATAAGTCATGATATTCCCCAGTTATCAACAGCAAGCGGCAATCCGCGCGGGACGGGCGCGGCACGGATCGGCGATGGATCAGCTATACGCGTGCGAACGGCCGGTTCAACCGGCCGCCGTGTCGCTCGTCGATGCCTCATGTCGTTGGTCGCGTGCGCGCGCCAGCTTGCGCCGCCAGCGCAGGCGAATCCAGTTGTCCCAGAAGATCGCGGCGAGCACATAGCCCACCGCCGCCGCGACAAAGGAGATCACGAACAGCCCCGCCAGCATCGCCGGCGCGGCGTCGGAAAAGGTCCAGCGCACCCACTCGCCCACCGAAGCCCCGTGTTCGATCATCGCCGCAAAGGTCGCACTGTTCGCCTGCAGTCCGAACAGCCAGTCGCCGAGCCACACCGAGGCGAGGATGATGAACGGCGTCGTCACCGGGTTCGACAGAAAGGTCATCGCCGCGCCGATGGGGATGTTCGCGCGCACGGGCAGCGCGAGCAACGCAACGCCCAATATCTGTACACCGGGGATGAGGAAGAAAATGCCGACGAACAGGCCGAGCGCGGTGCCGCGCGGGACCGACGTGCGCGTGAACCGCCACAGATGGCTGTGCGCCACCCGGTGGGCGAACGGCTTGATGAAGCGGCTCGCCAGCAATTCCTCGCGCGTCGGCGAGTTGCGGCGGATCCAGTTCATCACCGCCGCCCTGTCGCGCAGCTTGGGGTTCTCGCGCAGCCCGGGCTCCTCGCGCAGCCCCGGCTCCTTGGGCGTGTCCCCGCTCATCCGCGGTCCTTCAGCAATCTTTGCTTGTCGCGCTTCCAGTCGCGCTCCTTGATCGATTCGCGCTTGTCGTGCGCCTTCTTGCCTTTCGCCAGCGCCAGTTCGACCTTCGCGCGGCCGCGGCTGTTGAAATAGACGCTCAAGGGAACGAGCGTCATCCCCTGCCGGGCCACGCCTGCGTGCAGCTTGTTGATCTCGCGCCAGTTGAGCAGCAGTTTGCGCGGTCGTTTCGGCTCGTGGTTGAAGCGGTTGCCATGACTGAACTCAGGGATATTGGCGTTGATCAGCCACACCTCGCCGCCGTTCACTTCGGCATAGCTTTCGGCGATCGTCCCCTCGCCGAAGCGCAGCGACTTGACCTCGGTCCCCTGCAACGCGATTCCGGCCTCGAACACCTGTTCGATGGCATAGTCAAAGCGCGCGCGCCGGTTCTCGGCGACGACCTTTTTCTTGTCGAACTCTGCGGCAGACTGCGGACGGACCATCTTGAAACCTGAAATGAACCTTATGCCAAACCTAGTCCGTTCGCATCGAGCGAAGTCGAGACACCCCCAGGGCGCGCGCGGCCGATGGGCGTCTCGACTTCGCTCGACACGAATCGGAAAGGCTTGGGCGAAACATGCCTAAATCACTCCTGCCGACGCCAGCGCGGCGTCGACGACCGCGCGCGATGCGCCGGACGCCGGAATGATAGGTAGGCGCACTTCGGGCGAAAACCAGTCGTGGACGCGCGAGAGCGCATATTTGACCGGCCCCGGCGACGTGTCGGAGAACATCGCCTTGTGCAAATCGAACAGCCGGTCATGGAGCGCCAGCGCGCGCGTCCACTCTCCCGCAGCACAGGCGGCGGCGAAATCGGCGCAGAGGCGCGGCGCGACATTGGCGGTGACCGAGATGCAGCCCGCGCCGCCCATCACCGCGTGTGGCAGCCACAGCTCGTCATTGCCCGACAATTGGCAGAAGCCGTGCCGCGCCCCCTTGCGGTGGACGGTCACGCGCGCCAGGTCGCCGCTCGCATCCTTGACCGCCACGACGGTCGGGATTTCGGCGAGCTTGCACATCGTTTCGGCGCTGATGTCGGCGACGGTGCGGCCGGGGACATTATAGACGACGATCGGCAGGTCGCTGGCATCGGCCAGCGCCTTGAAATGCGCGATCATCCCTTCCTGGCTCGGCCGGTTGTAATAGGGCGCGACGATCAGCGCCGCATCGGCGCCCGACGCCTGCGCGTGGCGCATATGGCGGATCGCGGTCGCGGTATCGTTCGATCCGCAGCCGGCGATCACCGGGACGCGCCCCGCCGCCGCCTCGATGCAACAGTCGATCACGCGATAATGTTCGTCAAAGCTCAGCGTCGGGCTTTCGCCGGTCGTGCCGCACGGAACCAGTGCGCTCGTTCCTTCTTTGACCTGCCAGTCCACAAGACGCGCGAAGGTGGGCGCGTCGAACGCTCCATCGCGGAATGGCGTCACCAGGGCGGGAATCGAACCCGAAAACATGCTCCGCTCCTTTACAAGGACATGGCCCGACCGATAGAATCCGGCCCGCGCGCCGCTATTGAACGTCTATTCAGCGCCCCGCAAGGAGTTTGGCATTACGATGGCCGCCATGTTCTCGATGCCCTCCCTGATGCCCTCCCTTTCGCGCCTTGCGCTGACCCTGGCGCTCGCCCTGCCCACCGCCGCCGCTGCCGGCGAACTCACCCCCGAACAAATGGCCTGGTACCGCGCCCAGATGGGTCTGGCGTCGGCATCGGGCCCGCCCCCCGCACCCAGTTCGATCGGCGAAGCCGTGATGGAGTGGCGGCGCCTCACCGCGAACAGCGGCGCCTCCTTCGATCAGCTGTCGCGCTTCCTGATGGCGAACAAGGGCTGGCCCGACACCGACAAGCTGCGCCTGCGGGCCGAAAAGGCGATTGCTCTCGACAGTTTCGATCCCGCGCGCACCCTCGCCTATTTCGCCGCCTATCCGCCACAGACGGCCAGCGGCCATCTTCGCATGGCAATGGCGCTGAACGCATCGGGGCGGCGACAGGAAGCCCATGCCGCGGTGCGCCGCGCGTGGACCAGCGGGCCGCTCGACGATTATGAAACGAGCCGTGTGCTCGGCATGTTCCCCGGCGCGCTGACGCTCGCCGACCATGATGCGCGCATGGACAAGCTGCTCTGGATGGGCGCAACCGCGGCGGCCAGCCGTCAGATCGGCTATACCTCGCCCGAAAAGCGCGCCGTCTTCGCCGCGCGCCTCGCGATGCGCAGCGGCGCGGTCGATGCCGCGCTTCAGGCGTCGGCCGTCGAAAGCGCCAATCCGTCGATCGTCCGCACCGACCCCGGCTATATCACCGACAAGGCGACGTGGCTCCGCGCGTCGGGTCGCGTAGGTGAAGCGCGCGCGCTGCTCGCCGCGCCGCGATCGCTGGCGCAGGCGCCGACCGATGCCGAGGAGTGGCTGGAAACCCTGCTCACCAACGCACGGCTGGCCGAGAGCAGCGGCGACAAGCTGAGCGCCTTCAACATCGCGCGCCAGCTCGACGACGCATTCCCCCCCGGCACCGTGATCCGCGAAACGCCGCTCGGGGTGCGCGACGATTATACCTCGCTCGCCTGGCTGGCGGGCCAGCTTGCCTTCAGGGATCTCGGTCGCCCGGCCGACGCCGAGAAGCTCTACCGCGCCTATGGCGAAGCGGCACGCTCGGCGCAGACGCGCACCAAGGGCTTCTACTGGGCCGGCCGCGCCGCACTCGCGGCAGGCGACCGCGACGCGGCAAACGCCCATTTCGCTGATGCGGCGCAGCATTATGACCAATTCTATGGCCAGCTGGCGCTCGAACGGCTGGGCCGTCCGCAACCCCGACCGGCGCCCAATCCGACGATCGAGGTCAGCGCCGACGAACAGCGCGCGTTCGAGGACGACCGGCTGGTCCGCGCCGCGCGCGCGCTGGGCGAAATCGGCGCCTGGCGCGAGCAGTCGCTGTTCCTCCGCGCGCTCGCGCAAAAGGCCAGCACGCCCGCCGACCATGTGCTCGCGGGCAAGCTCGCCGCGCAGATCGGCCGCCCCGACCTCGGCGTGATGATCGGCCGCAGCGCGCAGGCGAACAGCCTCGATGCGGTCGAGGTTTCGGGCTTCCCCACCGTGCGTGTCCCCGCCGGGCACGAGGGCAACTGGACCTTCATCCACGCGATCACGCGGCAGGAAAGCCAGTTCGACCGCGCCGCGATCAGCCACGCCGGGGCGCGCGGCATGATGCAGCTGATGCCCGGCACCGCGCGCGAGGTCGCGGGCAAGCTGGGGCTGAGCTACGACGGCGGCGCGCTCACCACCGACACCAACTACAATATGACGCTCGGTTCGACCTATTTTCAGCAGATGCTGCGCTATTATGGCGGCAGCTATCCGCTCGCGGTCGCGGCCTATAACGCCGGGCCGGGCAATGTGAACAAATGGCTGCGCGCCAATGGCGACCCGCGCACCGGCGCCATCGACATTCTCGACTGGATCGAGGCGATCCCGATCTTCGAGACCAGAAATTATGTCCAGCGCGTGCTCGAAAATGCCGTGGTCTACGACACGCTGCGCGACGGAAAGACGCTTCCCAGGGCGCCGCTGAGCTTCTATCTCGGCAAGCGCACACCGGGATAAGGTCCGCGTGACGGGGGATAAAACCAACATCATCAGCCCGGCGGGCTTTGCCGCGCTGCGCGCCGAATATGACGCGCTGCTCGGCGACGAGCGGCCCAAGCTGGTCGAGGTGATCAGCTGGGCCGCGGGCAATGGCGACCGCAGCGAAAATGGCGACTATATCTATGGCCGCAAACGGCTGCGCGAAATCGACCGGCGCCTCGGCTTCCTCGCGCGCCGCATGAAGGCGGCGCGCGTCGTCGATCCTGCGCAGCAGCCCGACAAAAGCCGCATCTGGTTCGGCGCGACGGTCGAGCTGGCCGATGACGACGATGCCCGCCGCACCGTCACGCTGGTCGGCGACGATGAGGCAGAGGCGGGTTCAGGCCGGATCGGCTGGAACAGCCCGCTCGCCCGCGCACTGCGCGGCGCCGCGGTCGGCGATCTCCGGACGGTGCAGCTTCCCGCGGGGCCGAAATTATGGGAAGTGATCGCGATCCGCTATCCCTGAGCGTCACTCGCCGATGCCCGCTATCAACTCGCGCTGGTCCTTGCGCAGTTCGGGCAGATCGCGTGCCAGCTTTGCCCAGTGCGTCGCTTCGCGCGGGTCGGCGGCGACGCCCGTCCCGCTGGCATAGGCATGGGCCAGGATCGCCCGCGAGCCCGCAAAGCCCGCGCGCGCCGCGACGCCGCAATCCTCGATCGCCGCCGCCAGCGTCCTGTCGGCGAAATGCGCCTCGCAGAGCCAATGGTTGCCTTCCGGATTGCCCGCTTCGGCGAGGGCGCGAAGCCGCGCGAGGTTGGCGGCGCGCGTGTCGGGGAAAAAGGTGAGCGCAAAGATCGCCGCCGGATGCCCCTTCTCGGCCGCCTCGGCATAAAGCGCCTGCGACCGCGCAAAATCGGGCGGGCCAAAGGTTCCCGCGGTCAACTGATAGGCCAGATGCGTCTTTGCCTTGGAAAAGCCCGCGTTCGATGCCGCGACATACAACTCATAGGCGCGCCTGACATCGGCGGGCGACGGATCGTTTTCGAGAAGCAGATAGGCGAGTTCCTGCTGTCCCGCCGGAAAGGCCTGCGCTGCCGATTGTTCGAGATAGATACGTGCGCGCGCGACATCCTTCTTCACCCCCACGCCGAGCGAGAACATATAGCCCACCAGCTGCTGCGCGAGCGGGTGGCCGCCGTCGGCCAGCGCGACGAGTTTCGCCGCGGGATGGCGCGACAGCACATCGGCGATCAGCAGCGGCTCGTCCTCGATTCCCAGCCGGTCGAGCGAAATGTCCGCAAGCGGGTCCGCGGTCGAACCCCGGATCGCCGCCGTCGACGGTGGCGGGGGCGGCGCCGAAAAGGGCCTGAATGCGCCGGTCGACATGGCTCGTGCCGGTATCTCCGGCGGTTCGACCAGATAATAATCCTCGAACCAGCTGCCATAATGAAAGGGCTGCTGCGGCCCCAGTTCCATGCCGTGCGTTCGCTTGTAAACTTCGCGCGACACGACCTTGAAATAATCGCCGATTTCGAGCCCCGGTATCGCGAGTTCCTTGACTACCGCCGCGGCAAAGGGGCTGACCGGCGACCCCACGGGGGCGAAGTCCAGCGCCGGGCGTCCCTTTGCGGTCGAATAGAACACCGCCCCCTGCGCGATGTCGAGCAGGCCGAGCGGCGCCGACCCCGCCTCGCCGCGCGCGGTGTCGACATCGGCGATGCGCACCACCGGCTCGGCGGTGCGGCAGGCATCGACGAAGATCAGCGTGAAGGCGCCATCGGGAACGACCCGTTCGACCGCGGCCTCGATCGACAGATAGCGCTTCTCGACATCGGCGCGCCGCGTCGCCGGCGGCGCGTCCATCGGCACGAGCCAGTTGCGCCCGCCATATTCGAAGCCGTGCCCGGCATAATAGAGGATGACCGATTTCGCGCCGGCCGCTTCGGCGGCGAAGCGCGTCAGCGCCGCTTCGAGCGCGGCCATGTCGGCGTTGCGGACGATCCGCGGCGCGATGCCCGCCTTTTTGAACGCCTCGCAGACGAGGTCAATGTCGTTGACCGCATTTTTCAGCGACGGCCATTCCCAGTCATTATAGGCGCTGTTGCCGATCAGCAGCGCGACGCGATCGCCCTGCAAGGGCGCCTCGCCGCACGCGGGGGCTTGCGCGGATGCCGTGGGCGCGCCGAAACATCCCGTCAGGATCGCAGCCAAAATCGCGACCAGCCGCATTCGCTTGACCATCGCCACCCCCACGCGCGCCATGCGGCGCCGTTCAAAAAACCGCGGAAATCTGCGCAAGTTTACGCTGAAATTGCGCGGTCCCGCATTCTCCGACCCATCAGGACGACAGTAAGTGAGCGATCCGGTGCAGGAAAGCGGAAATGCACCCGCGTCAGGGTTGCAGCAGCACGGGGATGATCCAGATCGCCGACAGCACGATCACCCCGGCAATCAGCGAAAAAGCCAGCACATAGCGGACATTGTGCCCTTTGACCCCGCCGCTCGCTTCGGTTTCGTCCACTTCGACATGATCGTCGACGACTTTCATCGCGTGTCTCCCTTCTGCTTTGCTTCAGAACGCAGCGTTTTGGCGCGCGGTTCCCCCGCGGCCGGGTGTCGGAAGCGATGCCAGAGGGTCTGTAAGCCGGGTTCTGTCCACCCCGTTGCCGGGGATGGGCGATCATTCCTCTAGGCGGACGGTTACCCGAACGCTCAAGCAGTCAACCCGGACGGCGGGGCCGGAACCAGCCCTGGTTTCCCGTGCCATCCCTATTCGACCTTGCTCCCGGTGGGGTTTGCCGTGCCGCGTCCGTTACCGTCCGCGCGGTGCGCTCTTACCGCACCCTTTCACCTTTCGCCGGGCCGAAGCCGTGGGCGGTCTGCTCTCTGTGGCACTTTCCCTGACCTCCTTGCGGAGGCCGCCGGATGTTATCCGGCACCGTGGTTTCCGTGGAGCCCGGACTTTCCTCCCCTTTCTTGCGAAAGCGGCGATCGCCCGACCCTCTGGCACGCGACCGGTATAGCGCGAATGATGGGGGATGGCGAGCGAATGTGGAGGATGGCGGCTTTGGGTGGGGAGCGGACGTTCCTCCCCCGCAGGGGGAAGAGCGCGGCGGCCGCAATCGGTCGTCAGCCGCCCCTCAATTTCCCTCGGGCTGCGGCAGCAGCAGCGCCAGCAGGATCGCCCGGCATTCGCCGTCGATCGTCCCGTCGATCAGCTCGGGACGAAAGCGCCGCTGGAACGCGACCGTCGCCGCAAATCCGTCGGTCACATCATAGCCAAAGCGTTCGAGCGCGAGCAGGAAACCCGCGTCGGTCCACAGGGGATCGGTGAGCTTCTTGGTCGGGCGCGGCAGCGCGAGGCGGCGGCGAGCAAGCTCCTCCCACGGAAACAGCTCGCCCGGATCCTGCTTGCGCGTCGGGGCGATGTCCGAATGGCCGACGACATTGCCACGCGTGATCGCATAGCGGTCCTTGATCAGGTGGACGAGCCGCACGACCGACGCCACCTGCGGTTCGGGAAAGGGCACATAGCCATATTCGTGCCCCGGATTGACGATCTCGATCCCGATGCTCGCCGAATTGATGTCGCTGATGCCGCGCCAGTGCGACTTGCCCGCGTGCCAGGCGCGCTTGTCCTCGGGCACCATATGGGTGATCTGACCGTCCTCGCTGACGACATAATGGGCCGAAACCCTGGCGTCGGGATCCGCAAGCCGATCAATGGCTTCGGCGCCGGTCTTCATGCCGGTATAATGCAGGACGATCATCGAAACGGGCAGCGCGCGCTCGTCGAAATTGGGGGACCAGCGTTCGACAAAATCGCTCATGCGCTTATTGGGCCCGTGCTGTGGCTGCCTGACCGTCGCTTGCGCCAGCGGGGGACAAAAAGCAAGGTCAGGCGGCGATCGACCGCGCGGTGTCGGGGCGCCGCGCCGGCTGGTCGGCGGGTTCGTAAAGCCCGCGCAATCGCGGACTTGCCACGAACTGATCGGTCTGGCCCAGCACCGTCTCGCCCGCGCCGAGCACGAGGAAACTTTGCGGCGCCGCGACCGCGCGCAGCCGCGCGAACGCCTTCTGCCGCATTGACGGCGAGAAATAGAGCAGCAGGTTGCGGCAGAAGATGAGGTCGGCGGCCGACGCCAGCGGCGGTCGGTCGGTCAGCATGTTCTGCACCGAAAAGTCGATCCGGCGGCGCAGGTCGGCCTTGGCCAGCCATCCGCCCTCCGCCTGGTCGAACCAGCGCACCATGCGATGCACCGGCAGCCCGCGCTGTATCTCGAACTGACTGTAAAGGCCAACGCGCGCGCGCGCGATCGCCTGATGGCTGACGTCGGTGCCGACGATGTCGATCTGCCACCCTGCCCATCTGGCGCCCTGTTCGGCGATCAGCATCGCCATCGAATAGGCTTCCTGCCCCGTCGAAACCCCGCAATGCCATATGGTGAGCCGCCGCCGGTCGGCATTGACCGCCCGCAAATGTTCGAGTGCTGTCGCAGCTATATCGTCAAAGACACTGTGTTCCCGATAAAAATAGGTTTCGTTGTTCAACATCGCGTCGACCGTGTCATCGAGCAGCTGGCGGCTGTTTGCCGTGACCAGCGCGCCGACGAGCGCGTCGAGATCGGTGATGCCATGGCGCTGCATCACCGGTTTCAGCGACATTTCGATGCGCCAGATGCGGCTCGGCGAGAGCGTCTGGCCAGTCCGCGATTCGAGCACCCCCATCAGCACACGATAGGCCGATTCGCTGGCGCTCGCTCCCATCATGGCTGCGGTCGCCCCTCGGCGCGACCCGGCAGGAAGCTGCCCAGCATCAGCGCGATCGCGTCGGGGTTGAGCGTCGCCGCGGCGATCCCCGCCTTGGCGACCGCGCCGGGCATTCCCCAGATCACGCAGCTTTCGGGGGCCTGGGCAAAGACCGTGCCGCCCGCCGACTTGACCCGCGCCGCGCCCGCCGCCCCATCGCGTCCCATCCCGCTCAGGATCACGGCGACACCGCTCTTACCATAGGTTTCGGCCACCGAATCGAGCATCGGGTCGGCCGACGGGCAGCAACCGTTGTCGGCGGGGCGGCGATCGAGCGCGATTTCGCGGCGCGCGCCATTGGCGATCACGATCAGATGCGCGTCGCCCGGCGCCAGATAGATATGCCCCGGCTCGACCGCCATGCCGGCGGCCGCCACATGGACGCGCCGCGTCGTCATCATGCCGATCTGCCGCGCATAAAACGCCATGAAGGCGTCGGGCAGATGCTGCGTCAGCAGGATCGGCGCGGTCACCCGCGGGTCGAGATTGGCAAGGAAGCTGGTAAAGGCCGGAATGCCGCCCGTCGAGGCGGCGACCGCGATGCAATCGATCGGCTGGTCGGTATCGACGACCATCGAGACCGGCGCGCGCGCGCGCCGCTGCGCGACGGGCACGGGAGCCGGAAACTCGCGCTGGTTGCCGAGCGTCAGGATGCGGTCGGTCAGCACCTCGGCAAAGCGGCCCGAAAAGCTGCCGCGCCCCGGTTTCGCGAGCGTGTCGCTCGCGCCGAGCGCCAGCGCCTCGACCGCCGCGGGACCGCCCTCGACACAGTTTGAGGAGAGAATCAGAACGCGCGCCTGGGCCGCGCGCTCCAGGATGTGCGGCAGCGCATCGATGCCGTTCATCCCCGGCATTTCGATGTCGAGCACCACGACGTCGACCGTTTCGCGCGCCAGATAATCGAGCGCGTCGGACGCCGAAGCGACCGATGCGCAGATATGCAAGCCCGGCCGCGTTTCGACGATTCGCTCGAGGATGCTGCGCACGACCAGGCTGTCGTCGACCAGCATCACCCTCACCGTCCGCGCCGGCGGATCGGGATCGGGAACCAGGGGTTGCGCAAGCGCCATCGAACCGGGCCCCTTGCGTCAGGCGATGCCGACGAGCTGCAGCTTTCCTTCCAGCGTTTCGCGGTCGAACGGCTTCATCACATATTCGTCCGCGCCCGCCTCGATCGCGGCGCGGATATGGTCGATGCTGTTCTCGGTGGTGCAGAAAACGACCCGCGGGCGTTCTTCATGACCATAATCCAGGTCGTTGAACGCGCCCAGAAACTCCATCCCGCTCATCACCGGCATGTTCCAGTCGAGCAGGATCACATCGGGGCGATGGGCGCGGCAATAGGTCAGCGCCTCTTGCCCGTCGGCGGCTTCCTCGACGGCAAAGGACATGCTTTCAAGGATGTGGCGCGCGACCTTGCGAATGACCTTGCTGTCATCGACGACCAGACAGGATTTCGACATCAAATTAACTCCGACCCCCGGGAATATCGCCATGCTAACGGCAAGACGTATGCAGCCCGTTAATGAACGGCACGATTCATGCGGCCTTTAAGCTGGGCAGATGAATGAGATGCGACGGATCGACGACGAGCAGCGACGCGCCGTCATGTTCGATCATCGCATCGGCGACGCGCGCCCAGCCCGGAAGCAGCTTTCCGGCGATGCGCGTTTCGGCCGCCTCGATGAAGCAGACATCCTCGATTTCGTCGGCGAGCAGCGCATAGCCATGTTCGGCGACCTCGATCACGATCACCCGCTGTCCGGGGACGACGGGCACCGCGGGAAGGCCGATCACGACATGCGGATCGATCAGCGTGAAAACGCGGCTGCGCAGCGCGAACAGCCCCGCGACGTGCGGCGGCGCCGCGGGCACCTCGACCGGCGTGCCGACAGTCACCACCGAATGGATCGCGCGGCTGCGCAGCGCGACGCGCGTGTCGGCGATGCGCGCGATCAGATAGAGTTTGTCCATCATGGCCGCGCTCCTCCGACGCGGCGGCGCATCGCGGCAAGCAGCGCTTCGCGGTCGTAACGATAGACGCTCTGGTCGTCGGGCGCCGCCGCCTCGATCGAGGATCGCAGGCGGATCATGGGCACATCGCCCGCGGCATGGCCGCACAACTCGCCGTCGTCGGACAGGCAGAGCAGCAGGTCGGGGGTTTCGTCGGCGGTCTCGGCCGCCAGCGTGACGCGATATCCGGCGCCGCGCAGGATCGGCGCCAGGAAATTGACGCCCCAGCCGTCATGGTCGTCGGCAAGGTGACACAGCGGTTCGCGCCGCGGCAGCGGGAGCGATCGGGCGGCCTGTTGCTCCATCAGCCAGAAGGGGTCGATCAGTTCGACCGGCGCGCCGCCGATCAGCACGACGCCCGCGATCAGCCCCGGCACGCCCGACGGCTGGATCGCATCGGGCAGGCGGACGATGTCGATGACCTCGGCGATCGGGTAGCAGAGCACCGAACGGCCGTCGTGGAGGCGGAGGAGCTTGATATGGCCCGTCCCGACCGGCGGCCGGGCGGCGTGGACCGGGAAAATCTCTTCGCCGATCTTTGCCTGCACGCGACCGGCGCTTTCGAAAAGTGCCGGGAGCGGGACGTCCTCGACGCGCTCGATCACCGACAGGCGGATGCCGCGCACCCGCTCGTCCATGTCGCGGAACAGCAACAGCTGCGTCGCATCGCGCGTCGCGGCCGCCTCGGCTTCGGCGTCGGCCAGCCCGTCCTTGCTGCGCCCGGCTTCGCTCGCATCGACCCCGGCGACCGCAAGCAGCCCCTGGACGTCGAGGAGGAGGACCGGGCGACCGTTGTCGGGCAGCGTCGTGCCCGCATAAAGTCCCGTCGCCATGATCATCGGCGCCGCCGGCTTGATCACCAGCTCCTCATGGTCGTGGATCGCCGCGACGCTCAGCGCATAGCTCTGTCCCTGCCCCGGCCGCACGATCACCAGCGCGCGGTCGTCTTCCCCGTCATCCGCGGCACGCGCGCAGCCGAGGAGGTTTTCGAGGCGCAGCAGCGGAAATTGCTCGCCGCGCACGGTCGCCAGCTCGCCGCCGCCGACGCGGTCGATGCGGACCGTATCGCCGCTTTCGAGCAGGACTTCGCGCACCGCGCCGCGCGGGATCGCGAAATACTGCCCCGCCGCGCGCACCATCAGCCCCGATATGATCGTCAGCGTCATCGGCACGCGCAACAGGATGGCCAGCCCGCGGCCTTCGTCATTGCGTATGTCGACGACTCCCCCGATCTTCTCGACATTCGCCTTGACGATGTCCATGCCCACCCCGCGGCCCGAAACCTCGGTAACCTTTGCGGCGGTCGAAAATCCGGGGCGGAAGATGAGTTCGAGCTTTTCCCTGGGCGACAGCGCGCGGGCGTCGGCTGCGGTCAGCAGGCGCGACGCGACCGCCTTGGCGACCAGTGCCTCGGGCGACAGCCCGCGGCCGTCGTCGCGCACCTCGATCTCGATCTGGTTGCCCGACTGGCGCGCCGCGACCGAAATCGTCGCGGTGATATCCTTTCCGGCGGCGACGCGATCGTCAAGCGTCTCGATACCATGGTCGATCGCGTTGCGCACGATGTGGATCAGCGGATCGCGGATATTCTCCATCATTTCGCGGTCGAGTTCGACTTCGCCGCCGCTCGTCTGGAACGCGATCTTCTTGCCCAGTTCCTGCGCCAGGTCGCGGACGATGCGCGGCAGCGGCGCGAACAATTTGTCGATGCGCTGCATCCGCATCTGGCTGACCGACTGGCGCATCGCCGCGATCGAATCGGACAGGCGATCGAACGCCGCGATCGTCGCGCTGTCGGCGCCCGATTCGCGCAGCATTCGCGCAAATTCGTTGCGCGCCAGCACGATGTCGGTGACGCCGGTCATCACGCTGTCGAGCAAGGGCAACGGCACGCGGATCGACCGCCACCCGTTGGGGTCGGCACCGACATCCTCCTCACGGCGCATGGGAACGCCCGCAACCTGGACGGGCGCGGGCGCGGACGCTTGCTCCTCCCGCGGCGACAGCGCGCCGATGACGTCGCGGTCGTCACCGACCGGTTCGGTGCCGTCCTGCCCGAGCGTTACACATAGCGCGTTGAGCCGGTCGATAACCGCCAGCACGCCCGACACGAGCGCGGCGTCGGCGGCGCGGTGGCCGCGGCGCACCTGGTCGAGCGCATCCTCGGCGGCGTGCGCCAGCGCGGTGACGCGCGGTAGCGCCAGAAAGCCCGAGCTGCCCTTGATCGTGTGGACGAGGCGGAAAATGGCGTCGAGCTGCGCGCGGTCGGCAGGGTCGGCCTCCCACGCCACGATCGCCCCGCCCGCATCGGACAGGATTTCGGCCGTCTCGGCCAGAAACTCGTTCAGTAGATCGTCCATCGCCGTATCGGTGCGCCCCAGCAACTTGAGACGCCACCATGGCGGGCAATGGTTAAAAGTGGCTTTACCCGCGCGCGCGCAGCACCGCGCCGACGAGCAGCGAGGTCGGCGTTTCGCGCGCCAGCATCACCGTGCCGTCGCTCTGCCGCGCCACCGCCTGCACCAGCACGGCGGGCGCGGTGCGCGAGGTCATCGGGCTCGCCGCCTCGCCCTCGGCCAAGATGCGCTCGACATCGGCGTCGAGGAAGATGCGCTCGGCCTCGACATGCAGCGCGATCTCGATGCCGTCCGCCTGCTTTTCGCATCCGACGTCGAGTCGGCCGCCGCGCACCAGCGCATCGACGAGCAGCAGCGCGAGGTTGAGGATGATCTTGACCGCAGGCTTGGGCAGCGGGTCGGCGCCGATCATCCAGTTGAGCGTGATCGCACGGTCGCCGATGATCCCCTCGATCGCCGATTTGGCTTCCTCGGGCGGAACCAGCTCGCCGAAGCCGCCCGCCGACCCAAAGGCCAGGCGAAAAAATTTGAGCTTGTTCGCCGACGTCCGCGCGCTCTGTTCGAGCAATTCGATACAGCGCGCCCGCATTTCGGGATCTTTCTCGTCGGCGAGCAGTTCGAGCCCGTTGGCGAAGGCGCCGACGGGGCTGAGCAGGTCGTGGCACAGGCGCGATGCCAGCATGGAGGCGAAATCGACGCGGTCGTCGGACATGGATGAACAGGCTCCCCAGCGCAGTCGCCGGATTTTCCGGCGTGGGGCGGTCCTACGGCAGGCATGGGTGCGAGAGCAAGCTGGTTCCTTTTTCCTTTACCACGCATCGTCATCCCGGTCGTGGGTGCGGTGTCGTCGCCCTTGTAATTGCACGCCCCAATCCCACATCGCCATCGATGTTGGGGGATGACGAGATATTGACCGTGACGCTGGGCGACACCGCAGCCGGATTGCGGCTCGACCGGGCACTTGCCGAAGCGCTCCCCAACCTGTCGCGCGAGCGATTGAAGAGCCTCATCAAGGGCGGCCGCGTGGTCGATGCCCACGGCGCGATCCTGTGGGATCCCGCCGCGAAAGCCGCTCCGCCTGCGACGATCGAAATCCGCGTGCCCGCCGCGCTTCCGGCGCACAATGCCGCGCAGGACCTGGACCTCGTCATCGCCTATGAGGACGCGCATCTGATCGTCATCGACAAGCCCGCCGGGATGGTCGTCCATCCCGCCGCGGGCAATCTCGACGGCACGATGGTCAATGCGTTGCTCCATCATTGCGCGGGGCAGCTGTCGGGCATCGGCGGGGTCGCGCGGCCGGGGATCGTCCACCGCATCGACAAGGATACCAGCGGGCTGATCGTCGCCGCCAAGCACGACAAGGCGCACGAGGGGCTGGCGAAACAATTCGCCGCGCACAGCATCGACCGGCGCTACCTCGCGATCGCGACCGGGCGGCCGATGCCTGCGAACGGCACGGTCGATGCGGCGCTCGGCCGCTCGGCCACCAACCGCAAGAAGATGGCGGTCGTCGCCGCGGGCCGCGGCAAACATGCGCTCACCCACTATCGCACGGTCGAGCCGCTCCAGGGCGCGACCTTGATCGAATGTCGGCTGGAGACCGGGCGCACGCATCAGGTGCGCGTCCATATGGCGCATATCGGCCATCCGCTGGTCGGCGACCCGGTCTATGGCCGCGCCCGAAAGCCGCTGTCGGACGTGCTGAAAGCGCGCAATTTCGCGCGGCAGGCATTGCACGCGGCCCATTTGGGCTTTATTCACCCGGTAACAGGTAACAGGATCGCGCTCGACAGCGAACTCCCGGCGGACATGCGGGAACTGATCGATGAACTGCGCGTTTAGGTTTCGAATGAAAATCTATTTTGACCGGCGGACTGAACCGCGGCAAGATGTTTTCAGGATTTAGGGAAGACTCTCTCCGATGGCTAACAAAAGCAATGTTCCGGCCGTGGTCCCAGCGCTTGGCGGCGAAGCCAGCCTGAACCGCTATCTGGCCGAAATTCGCAAATTCCCCCTTCTGACGCCCGAGCAGGAATATATGCTCGCCAAGCGCTTTCAGGAACATGGCGACAATGAAGCGGCGGCGCAGCTCGTCACCTCGCACCTCCGCCTCGTCGCCAAGATCGCGATGGGCTATCGCGGCTATGGCCTGCCCGTCAGCGAACTGATCAGCGAAGGCAATATCGGCCTGATGCAGGGGGTGAAGAAATTCGACCCCGAACGCGGCTTCCGCCTTGCCACCTATGCGATGTGGTGGATTCGCGCGTCGATCCAGGAGTTCATCCTTCGCTCGTGGAGCCTCGTCAAAATGGGCACGACGGCGGCGCAGAAAAAGCTGTTCTTCAATCTCCGCCGGATGAAGAACAACCTCGAAGCGTTCGAGGACGGCGACCTCAGCCCCGAACATGTCGCCAAGATCGCGACCGACCTTGGCGTGACCGAGGACGAGGTGGTCAGCATGAACCGCCGCATGGCGATGGGCGGCGACACCTCGCTCAACGTCCCGATGGGCGAGGATGGCGACAGCCAGTGGCAGGATCTGCTGGGCGACGACGGCCCGTTGCAGGACGAGCGTGTCGCCGAGGCGCAGGAGCGCGACGTGCGGCACGACCTGCTGACCGAAGCGCTCGAAACGCTCAACGAGCGCGAACGTCACATCCTGACCGAACGCCGCCTGACTGACGACCCCAAGACGCTCGAGGATCTGAGCCAGCTTTACGACGTCAGCCGCGAGCGCGTCCGCCAGATCGAGGTGCGCGCCTTTGAAAAGCTGCAAAAGGCGATGCTCAAGCTCGCTGGCGACCGGCGCCTCCTGACTGCCTGACGCCGGACAGCGCGGATGATGCGGCGCAGCGCGGATAGCGGTCTATGATCCGTCGCCGCGCCCCCGCCACCCGCATTGGATGGAGCGCGGTGATACTGGTGCCCTGGTCGCTGGTGGCGCTGGCGCAAGCCGGACAAGGCTATTTCGTCGCGGCGTATCGCGGCCATGCGCAGGACTGGTGGCCGACGCTCGGCTATGCCGCCGCCATCTATTCGATCTGGGCGCTGCTCAGCTGGCCAATCGTCGGCGCGGCGCTGGCGATCGAGCGCCGGATCAAGCCGTGGTGGGCGCGCATCGCCGCCTATCTGCTGCTTTGGCCCGCCACCGTCTATGCGCATGTCCTGCTCTTCGGGCTCGTCTATTGGCCCGTCTATCGCAGCGCGCGCGCCGCGACGCGGGGGGAGATGGCCGACATCATGTTCGTGCGCAACTTCGACACCAACACGATGCTTTATCTTGCGCTGGTCGCCGGCACGATTGTCTGGGTGTGCTGGCCGCGCCGACCGCGGGAGGCCGCGCCCCGCACCGACGCCATCGAAATCCGCAGCCGCGGGCGGCTGACGCGCATCCCGCTGGACACGATCGACTGGATCGGCGCCGCGGGCGACTATGCCGAAATCCATGCGGCGGGCCGCACGATGCTGATCGAGGAATCGCTTGCCTCGCTCGCCGAGCGCCTGCCCGCGGCCGAGTTTGCGCGCATCCACCGCGGCGCGCTGATCCGCATCGACCGGGTGCGCGAGATCGCGCCGATCGGGCGCGGCGACGCGCATGTCCGGTTGATCGGCGGGGAGCAGTTGCGGCTGAGTCGCCGCTTCCGCGACAATCTTGCCGCGCTGCTCGATCCGCGATCGGCGCCCGCTGAGCCGGCCGAATAATCCCGCTCGCCGATCGGCGCTCGCCCACAGCGCGATTTCGCTGCCATCGCGGCCGCTCCCCAACCCGGAGACCCGCCGATGCCCTTTGCGATCCTGTATCTCTTGCTCCTTGCCGCCGCCCCGGATGCCCGGCCAGCAATTGCCGAAGTGCGAGCCTATCAATCGCTGCATCTCGAGATTCCGTACAGTCCGCCCGTCGCCCGGATCGATGGCGAGGATCGGCTGGTCTACGAGCTTCACGCGACGAACTTCGCGGCGCAGACGCTCGCCATCACCGACGTCGAGCTGCGCGCTGCCGACGACGACACACTGTTTGCCCGTTTCGGGCCTGGCGGGATCATGCGGCGGATCGGCGTCCGCGAGGGCGCGGCCAACGAGCTGGCGCCGGGGCAACGAGCGATATTCTATCTGTCGGTGCCGTGGACGGGCGATCGCGCGGTGCCGCTCGTCCACCGGATCACCTTCATCCCGAAACGCGATGGCAAGGCAGGTGAAGCCGTGGCGATCGAGGGCGGCGGATTCATCCCCGATCGTGCGCCCATCCCCGAACTCGGCGCGCCGCTGCGCGGGGGGCCGTGGACCGCGGTCGCCCTGCCCGAAGTCGATAACGGCCATCGCCGCTATCCCTATGCGGTCGTCGGGCGCGTCCGCCTGCCCGGACGCCATGCGATCGACTGGATGCCCGCCGCGGGGTTCGACCGCGCATCGGCCGGGACCGGGGTCGCCGCCGACGGATCGGGCGCCGACGTACTGGCTGTCGCCGACGGTGAAATCGTCACCGTCAAGGATCCGGACGCCCCCGGCGCCCGCGCCAGCGTCGAGGATGAAACCGGGACGATGATCGTCCAACGGCTTCCCGGTGGTCGCTATGCCTTTTACCAGCATCTGATGCCCGGCATCCCCGTCCGGCAGGGCGAGCGCGTCCGCAGGGAGCAGGTCATCGGCCGGGTCGGAGCGACCGGGCATGTCACCCAGCCGCACCTGCATTTCCATGTCGCCGACGGCATCGCGCCGCTCGATTCCGAGGGGCTCCCCTATCGGCTCGACGCCGGCCGGATCGTTGGCGTCTATTCGGACCGGGAAGATTTTCACGACGGCAAGCCCTGGCGCGTCGAAACCGAACGTCCAGTCGACGGTCTGCCCGCCCCCTATGCCGTGATCCGCTTCGACCCTTGAACGGCGATTTGACTTGGCGGGGCAAATGGCTAGCCTGCCTGCCGGGTCGGTATTACCGAGAGGGGGAAACAGCATGTGGAAATGGATCCGGATTCCCAAGGGCATTGCCCTGGTCGCGTTCCTGCTGCCGTGGATGACGATCAGCTGCTCCGAACAGAAGATCGCCGAAGCGACCGGCTTCGGCCTTGCCTTCGGCAATGTGACGACGATGGGACGCGCGGCATCGGCTGGCGATGGTGCTGCGATGAATCTGTGGCTGGTCCTCGCGCTGCTGGCGATTGCGGGAGGCCTGTTCCTGCTCTTCACCCGCGGGCGGGAAGCGGCGAAACTGGTGCTCGGCACGTCGGTTGCGGCACTGGTGCTGATCTTCCTCGGCACCTGGCGCTATAGCAAGGATGCGATCATGGCCGAGGCCGCCAGAAACGGCGGTGGCGACATGGACCGCGCGGCGATGGCGATGATCCAGGTCAATTGGGAAATCGGATATTGGCTGGCCCTGTTCGCGCTGATCGCCGCCGCGGCGATGGCGTGGATCGTGATGAGCGGCAAGGAGGCCGAGGCCGAGGCGAAGATGCGCTCGCTCGCGACCGACGCCGCTGACGCGGCCAAGAGCGCCGCCGCGAAGGCGAGCGAGGCGATCGAGGCCGCCACCGACAAGAAGGATGGCGACAAGAAGGATGGCGACGGCCCCGGCGGCGAACCGCCCAAAGCCTGACGCTCATCCCAAAGCAAACCGCCGCTTGCCGCGCGTCGGCAAGCGGCTAATGAACCATCATGCCCACCGCGAAATCGACGAAGCGCCGCAAATCCCGATGGCTTTTCCGGCCGCTCAAATGGCTGTTATGGTTGATCGCCTTTTCGGTGCTGTGGGTGCTCGTCTATGCCGTGGTGCCGCCGCCGGTGACCTTCACGATGCTGGCCGACCGCCATGGCATCACCAAGGACTGGACCAGCCTGTCGGACATCGACCGCAATATGGTCCGCGCGGTGATCGCGGCCGAGGACGGGAAATTCTGTAGCCACAGGGGCTTCGACACCGAAGCGATCGAAGAGGCGATCGAGCGCAACGCCAGGGGCAAGCGGCTGCGCGGCGGATCGACGATCAGCCAGCAGACCGCGAAAAATGTCTTCCTGTGGCAGGGTAGCGGCTGGACGCGCTATGTCCGCAAGGTGCCCGAAGTCTGGTTCACCTTCCTGATCGAGACGATCTGGGGCAAGCGCCGGATCATGGAGGTTTACCTCAACGTCGCCGAGACGGGGATCGGCACCTATGGCGTCGAGGCGGGGGCGCAGCGTTATTTCAAGCATGGCGCCGCCAAGCTGACCCCGCGCGAGGCGGCACGGATCGCCGCCATCCTGCCGCTGCCCAGGAAGCGCGAGGCCGTCAGCCCGTCGGGCTTCACGCGCCGCTATGGCAACACCATCGCCGCGCGCATCGGCCAGGTGCGGCGCGACGGGCTGGATGCGTGCGTTTATCGATAGGGCTGCTGCGGGCGCCTTAGGAGAAGGTTGCGGAAGGCCGGAGATGTCAAAGAGCCGGGCGAAAGGCTGGCATAGCGCGGGGATGCAGGACCGCGATTTTTTGGGCTGACGGCGAGGCAGTTTTGGGGTGGGGGAGCGGACGTTGCGATCCTCCCCCGCAGGGGAGGATTGGTGGCTGCAATCGGTCGCTTCCCTGCCCCTCAGGTCGGTTTCCAGCTTTTGCGTTCTTCGGCCTGTTTCAGCACTTCAAACGCCGCCTGCCCGGCGGCAAAGCGCTTCGCCGCGTCGGCATCGCCGGGCTTGACGTCGGGGTGGCACTCCTTCGCATAGGCGCGCCAGGCCTTTTTCGTCGCGTCGAAATCGGCGTCGGGGTCGAGGCCCAGGATTTCGAGCGCGCGCATTTCGTCGGCGCTGCGGCTGCCGTCGCCCGCGCCGCCCCAGGCATAATGCTGGGCGCGGGCATAGCTGCGGGCGCCCTGTGCTTCCTCCGCCGCGCGCGCCGCGGCATCCTCGGCGCTCAGCCCGGCGAAATAGTCCCAGCCGCGATTATATTCGGCGGCGTGGCTTTCGCAGAAATACCAGCGTTCGGGGCTGTTCGGCGATTTGGGCGCGGGGCAGTTGCCCGGTTCGGCGCAGCCGTGCCGATCGCAGAGCCGCACCTGCCGCGCCTCGCGCGACGAGCCATAGGGGCGCCAGCGGGGAAACCCCCAATCGTCGGATCTTTTGGCGCGGCTCATCGAGCCCATGTAGCGGCTGGGGCGCCCGATTGCTAGCCGAGGAGCGCGAAAATCCCAGGGTCAGAACCCATTCATTGGCTTGTAACCGAACGCCTTGGCCGCAAGTTTCACCACCGCGGGGTCGCGTTCGGGCGGCGTCATCGGCACCGCGGCCTCCAGCGTTTCGACAATATGCGTCAGCGCAGCGATGCGCGCCGCTTTCTTGTTGTTGCCGTCGATGACTTTCCACGGCGCCCAGCGCGTGTGCGTCAAGGCGAACATGTCGTCCATCGCCGCCAGATAGTCGGCGCGCTTCGCCCGGTTGCGATAATCCTCGGCCCCGGTCTTCCACCGCTTCCACGGATGATCGAGCCGGTCGGCGAAACGCTTGTCCTGTTCCTCCTGCGTCACATGGACGAACAGCTTGACGAGGTGCGTCGCGCTGCCCGTCAATTGCGCCTCGAACTCGTTGATCTCGTCATAGGCCTTGCGCCATTCGGCCTCGGTCGCGAACCCCTCGACCCGCTCGACGAGCACGCGGCCGTACCAGCTGCGGTCGAAGATCGAGATTTCGCGTTTGCCCGGCAGGCGTTTCCAGAAGCGCCAGAGGAAGTGCCGCGCCTTTTCCTCGTCGGTCGGCGCGCCGATCGGCCACACCTCGAAATAGCGCGGGTCGAGCGAGGCGGTGAGTCGCCGGATGATCCCGCCCTTCCCCGCGGCGTCCCAGCCCTCGACCATGATCACGCTGCGCTGCGCATGGACGATGTGCGCGGCCTGAAGCCGTTCGAGCCGCTCGTCGAGCGCAGCGAGCGCCGCGGCATAATCGCCGTCATATCGGGCGCCGGTTTCATAGTCGGAAAGCGAGATGGTCATGCGCCGATCCTAGCGCAAGCTGGCGCGTCCTACCAAGGACGATACGCCGATGTCATGTTCCGGGACAATATCGGCGGGCTTCCTTACCCTCTGGACAATCAGAGCAGCCCGGCGAGCAACGCCGCGACGCGCGCGGGCGCTTCCATCGGGATGAAATGGCTATGCTCCGGCCACAATTCGTCGCGCCCGGCGCCGATCGCGGGGCCAAGGCCCGTCCAGGTCGGGCTCAGCGAAAAATCGAGCGGGCCGCCACGCTCGCCGGTCGGGGCGCGAATCAGCGTCGACGGCACCGACAGATAGCGTAGCCATTCGTGCGGGCTGGTGCGCAGCGCATTCTGATAGACCGACGCCTCGAGCGCGGGCGGACAGGCGAGTTCGAACCCTTCGCCGGCCGCCGCGGGAAGCAGGCCATGGGTGCAATAATCGGCCAGCACGCGCGGATCCCAATTCGCATAGGGCGGCCGGTCGGCGAAACGCGCACGCATCTCATCGGCATCGGTCCACGCATTGCGTCGCCGCGCGACCGGATGGTCGGCGGGATCGGGAATCGGTTTGGTGCTCTCGCCTTCGTAAAGCGCGGGTTCCATGATAACGGGATCGATCAGGACGAGGTGACGGAGGGCCGCCGGACGCTGCGACGCAAGCCGCGTCAGCACATAGGCACCCATGCTGTGTCCGCAACCGACAAGCGGGCGTCCGCCAAACCCGTCGAGGAGCGGGAGCAGCGCATCGGCGGTCGCCCCCCAGTCGGCGAGCGTTGCGGGGCGATAGCTGCGGCCATGGCCGCGGTGATCGGGCGCGATAACATGCGTTCCCGCGGGCAGCGCCGCGACGACCTGATCCCAGAGCCGCGCGTGAAAGCCGGTGGCGTGAAGCAGGAGCAGCGAAGCGGCCTCGCCGCGCTCACCCCATTCGAACCAGCAGATCGCACCGTCCGGCGTTTCCAGCCGATGCTCCCGGGGTTCGCTCACGCTTTAGCTCTTCGGACCGTCGACAATGCGGATTCCGAGTTCCCTGAGCTGCTTCTCTGATACCGGCGCCGGGGCACCCATCATCAGGTCCTCGGCCTTCTGGTTCATCGGGAAGACGACGACTTCGCGGATATTGGGCTCGTCGGCGAGCAGCATGACGATGCGGTCGACCCCCGGCGCCGACCCGCCATGCGGCGGCGCGCCATATTTGAACGCGTTGATCATGCCCGCGAAATTGGCGTCGACCTCGGCCTGGCTATAGCCCGCAATTTCGAACGCCTTGTACATGATGTCGGGGCGATGGTTGCGGATCGCGCCCGACGACAGTTCGACGCCGTTGCAGACGATGTCATATTGCCAGGCGAGAATGTCGAGCGGGTCTTTGGTCTCGAGCGCCTCAAGCTCACCCTGCGGCATCGAGAAGGGATTGTGGCTGAAGTCGATCTTGCCCGTTTCCTCGTCGCGCTCGAACATCGGGAAATCGACGATCCAGCACATTTCGAACCTGTTCGGGTCGATGAGGCCCAGTTGCTCGGCGACGCGGGTGCGCGCGAGGCCCGCGAGCTTCGCCGCCTGCGCTTCCCTGCCCGCGGCGAAGAACAACCCATCGTCGGGGCCGAGGCCGAGGTCGGCGGCGAGCGCGTCCATTTTCTCCGCCCCGTGGTTCTTGGCGATCGGGCCGCCCCATTCGCCGCCCTTGCGCGTCGCATAGCCGAGGCCGGCAAAGCCTTCGCCCTGCGCCCAGCTGTTCATGTCGTCGAAGAACTTGCGGCTCTTGTCGGCCGTCGCGGGCGCGGGAATCGCGCGCACGACATCGCCCGCCGCGACGATGTCGGCGAAGCGGCCGAAGCCCGATCCGGTGAAATGCGCCGACACGTCGCTGATGATCAGCGGGTTGCGCAGGTCGGGCTTGTCGTTGCCGTACTTCAGCATCGACTCGCGGTACGGGATGCGCGGAAAGGAGCCGGCGGGCGTCACCGACTTGCCGTTCGCAAACTCTTCGAACACGCCCGCGAGCACGGGTTCGATCGCGTTGAAGACGTCGTCCTGGGTGACGAAGCTCATTTCGAAATCGAGCTGATAAAATTCGCCCGGGCTACGGTCGGCTCGCGCATCCTCGTCGCGGAAGCAGGGCGCGATCTGGAAATAGCGGTCGAAGCCCGCGACCATCAGAAGCTGCTTGAACATCTGCGGTGCCTGCGGCAGCGCATAGAATTTGCCGGGGTGGACGCGGCTGGGCACCAGATAGTCGCGCGCGCCTTCGGGCGACGAGGCGGTGAGGATCGGGGTCTGATATTCGGTAAAGCCCTGTTCGACCATGCGGCGGCGGAGCGACGCGATAACGTTCGAGCGCAGCATGATGTTCGCGTGCAGCCGCTCGCGGCGCAGGTCGAGGAAACGATATTTGAGGCGGATGTCCTCGGGATACTCCTGTTCGCCCGCGACCGGCATCGGCAGCTCGGCCGCCGCCGACTGCACCGCCACCTCGCGCGCGCGCACCTCGATCGCGCCGGTCGGCAGGTTCGCGTTCACCGTCTCGGCCGAACGCGCGACGACGTCGCCGGTGATCGTCACGACGCTTTCGGCGCGCAGGCCGTCGAGCGTCGCGAAAGCGGCATCGCTCGAGTCCACGACGATCTGCGTCAGACCATAATGGTCGCGCAGATCGACGAAGAGCAGCCCGCCATGATCGCGCTTGCGATGCACCCAGCCCGACAGGCGAACAGTCTGGCCGACATGCTCGGCGCGAAGCTGGCCGCAATGATGGGTGCGATAGGCGTGCATTTCATGGTCTTTCGAAGATTTGGGGATGTCACGTTTAAAGTGATTTATCGCCGCGCCTAAGGCAGGTCGGCGAGCCATTTGTCAAGGCTTGCCTCGTCGTCCACGCGACGGCGCGGGCCGCCATCGGCCCTGCGCAAGATTGCCGCCGACCGCGCCTTTGCGGGGCGACGCGTTGCTCGACGGGTCGCCTTCCGCCCGTCGACAGCAGGATCGGCGATCCCTCGCCGGGCGAGCGCCAGGCCCTCGCAATTTTTCCTGCCCGTTGGTCCCAACTAGCTGTATAGGCGCGCTATGCAAGTCCATCCGTTAATCGATACCAATGCCGCGCTCCTCGAATTTTGCGATCGTGTCAAGGACAGCGATTTCATCGCCGTCGATACCGAATTCATGCGCGAAAACACCTTCTGGCCCGAACTGTGCCTGATCCAGGTCGCGGATACCGAACATGCCGCCGCGATCGATCCGATGGCGCAAGGCATGGATTTGAAGCCGCTGCTCGACCTGCTCGTCGACAATGAGGATATGCTGAAGGTCTTTCACGCCGGGGGGCAGGATGTCGAAATCATCTTCAACCTGACCGGCAAGACGCCGCACCCGATTTTCGACACGCAGATCGGCCAGATGGCGCTCGGTCAGGCCGAACAGGTCGGCTATTCGAACCTCGTCGAGGCATGGCTGGGCCTCCAGCTCGACAAGGGCGCGCGCTTCACCGACTGGAGCCGCCGCCCGCTCGACAAGCGGCAGATCGACTATGCGATCGGCGACGTGACGCATCTGGCGAAAATCTTTCCGATGATGCTCGACAAGCTGATCAGGACCGGCCGCGGCCACTGGCTCGACGAAGAAATGGAGAAGCTCGCCGATCCCGCCAATTACAGCGTCGATCCCGACAAGGCGTGGCAGCGGATCAAGATCCCGTCGCGCAAGCCCGACGTGCTCGGTCGCCTGCGCGCGCTCGCCGCGTGGCGCGAGCGCGAGGCGCGCAACAAGAATCTGCCGCGCGGCCGCATCGTCAAGGACGAGACGCTCGCCGACCTCGCCGCGCACCCGCCAAAGGACCAGGACGGGCTGGGCCGCGTCCGCGGGCTGTCGGCAACGTGGAAAAGCAACGACATCGGCGCGCGGCTGATGGATGCGCTGACGAACGCCAAGCCGCTCGGCAAGGACGATATGCCCGACCGCGCGCCGCGCGGGCCGGGGCTGGGCAAGGAGGGCGCACTCGTCGCCGACCTGCTCAAGCTGCTCCTGAAAATCCGCGCGCGCGAACTCAACGTCGCGGCGCGACTGATCGCGCGGAGCGACGACCTGGAGGCGCTGGCGGCGGGTTCGCGCAAGGGCATCCCGATGATGGAGGGCTGGCGCTACGAGGTTTTCGGTCACGCGGCGCTCGACCTCGTCGAAGGCCGCATGGGCTTTGCGGTGAAGAACGGCAAGCTGGTGATGAGCGAGATCGACGCGGCGGTGGCTGCCGAAACATGAGCCGGTGATGACATAAACATCGCTTCCGCAGGCGGGGGCGACGAAGACCTCTAAACTAAAGCAGCACCAGTTCGGGTTTTGCGCCCAGCGCCTGCGCGAGCGAGCGCAGGCGGCGGTCGACCGATTCGCCCGCGAGATGGTGCCAGCCGCTTTGCAGGCCAAGGACGAGCCGTCCGTCCTCGATCGCGATGCGGCTTGCCTTCAGCGGCGCCTCGACCCCGCCGGTCAGCCGCTGCGCGAGCCGGATCGCCAGCCCCCATTGCCGCGCGCGCGCCAGCCGCTCGGCGCCGACCAGCGTGCTCATCGCGGGAAAATCGCCGTCGGCGCCGCCAAAGCCCGCGTGAAGCGCGCGGGCGAGCAGGATACGCCCCGGAATGTCGATGCCGCGCCAGTTGCCGTGCAGCCCGATCTCCATCCCGCGTTCGGCGCGAAAGTCGGGATTGGCCGACCAGGCGACGTCGCTGAGCAGGCTGGCGGCGAGGCGGACGCGGCTGTCGGCCGGCGCTTCCCCGACAAAAAGCGGCGCGATCCATTCGGTGATCGCGCGCCCGTGCGGCGCGAAGCGCGCAAGGCGCCGTCCCTCGAACTCCGCCGCGACGATCAGCGGATCCTGCGCGCGCGTCGCGGGGTCGAGCGCCTGATAGAGCAGCCCTTCGCGCAGCCCCGACGAAGAGACGGTCATTTCGGGGACGTCGATGATGTTGGCGAGCGCCGCGAGCAGCGCCGCGGCGTCGGGCAGCGTCGCCGCGCGGTTCGACGCCATGCCGGGGATCGCGCGCAATTCCTCGAAGCTCAGCCGCCGGGTCGCGCGGACGAGGCGGCGCAGCGCGGTGCGCGGAAAGCTGTGCTGATCGAGCACCGCGAGCGGATCGTTGGTGAGTTCGAGGTCGAGGCGCGCCAGCGCGCGCCACGATCCGCCGACAAGATAGAGCGGCAATCCGGCCATGCCGCCCGGCCAGCCCGCGCCGCGCAGCATCTTGCGCACCGCGCGCTCGAACGCCTGCGGCCCCTCGCGCCGGAGCGCGGGCAGCCGCAGCACGCCGAGCGGAAAGGAGGCGCGACGTCCGACCTCTCCATGCGCAACCTCGGCGAGTTCGAGGCTGCCGCCGCCCAGATCGACGGCGATGCCACGCGCTTCGGGGATCGCCGACAGCACGCCGTAACCCGCCGCCTCGGCCTCTTCCTGACCCGACAGCAGGCGGATGCTGAGCCCCGCTTCGGCGGCGGCGGCGATGAAACCCGGACCATTTTCGGCGTCGCGCACCGCGGCGGTGGCGACGCAGACGAGATCCTTTACCTCCATATGCCGCGCGAGCAGCGCATAGCGGCGGAGCGCAGTGAGCCCGCGTTCGGCGTCGGCTTCGGCAATGCGGCCGTCGATCGCCAGTCCACGCCCAAGACCCGCCGCGACCTTTTCGTTGAAAATCACCGCGGGGGCGCGCGGCGGCCCTTCATAAACGACGAGGCGGACCGAGTTGGAGCCGATGTCGATGACCGCCGAGCGATGAACCGCCGGTTTCGAGGTGCGCAGCAGGGCCAAGCCGTTTCGTCTCAATCTTCGCGAAGGTCGTAGGCGAGCGTCGGCACGTCCTGACGCTGGTGAAGCGCGGTGCCGCGACCCGACAGCGACGGGTTGTTCATGAAATAATGGTGCAGGTTAAAGGGCTTGTCGCCGGGCGCCACGCGCACCGACGTGCCATCCGCCTGCAATATCCAGCTTTGTTCATTGTCGATCAGATTGGCGACGAGCACCTGGTCGAGGATCTGGTCGTGAACGGTCGGATTTTCGATCGGGATCATATATTCGACGCGGCGGTCGAAATTGCGCGGCATCCAGTCGGCGCTGGAGATGTAAAGCCGCGCCGCGCGATGCGGCAGCGCGGCGCCATTGGCAAAGGCCCAGACGCGGCTATGTTCGAGGAAGCGACCGACGACCGACTTGACGCGGATCGTGTCGGACAGGCCGGGGACGCCTGGGCGCAGGCAACAGATGCCGCGCACGATCAGCTCGATCGGCACACCCGCCGCGCTCGCCTCGTAAAGCTTGTCGATGATGTCGGGGTCGACAATGCTGTTCATCTTGGCCCATACGCCCGAAGGGCGCCCCGACCGGGCCGCCACGATTTCGGCGTCGATCAGTTCGCAAAGATGCTGGCGCATGTTCAGCGGCGACATGGTGATAAGCTCGAGCCGTTCGGGTTCGACATAGCCGGTGATGTAGTTGAAGAGTTGCGCCGCGTCGCGCCCCGCGCGCGGATCGGCGGTAAAGAAGCTGAGGTCGGTATAGATGCGCGCGGTCACCGGATGATAATTGCCGGTGCCGAAGTGACAATAGGTGCGATAGCCCTGCCCCTCGCGCCGCACGACCATCGAAATCTTGGCATGCGTTTTCCACTCGATGAAGCCGTAGACGACCTGCACCCCCGCGCGTTCGAGCTGGTTCGCCCAGAGCAGATTCTGTTCCTCGTCGAAACGCGCCTTGAGTTCGACCACCGCCGTGACCGACTTGCCCGCCTCGGCCGCCTCGATCAGCGCGCGGATGACCGGCGACTGGTTGCCCGCGCGATAGAGCGTCTGCTTGATCGCGACGACATCGGGATCGGCCGCCGCCTGCCGCAGAAAGGACAGGACGACGTCGAAACTTTCATAAGGATGATGGACGACGATGTCCTTCGACCGGATCGCCGCGAAACAGTCGCCGCCATGTTCGCGGATGCGTTCGGGAAAGCGCGGCGAATAGGCCGGAAACTTGAGGTCGGGACGATCGACGTCGACGAGCGCCGAAAGCGCGGCGAGGCCGATGAAGCCGCCGATCTTGGCCACGATCGCCTCGTGCCCCTGAATGTCGGCGCCCAGCACCGCGGCGATTTCTGCTGGCATGTCGGCCTCCAGCTCCATCAGGATCACGCGGCCGCGGCGGCGGCGACGGATTGCGGTGCGGAACAGGCGGACGAGATCCTCGGCCTCTTCCTCCAGCTCGATGTCGCTGTCGCGGATGATGCGAAAGACGCCCAGCGAGCGGATGGTGAAGCCGGGGAACAGCAGGTCGCCGAACAATTCGATCAGATATTCGACCGGAACAAAACCGCTCGCCTCACCCGGCACCGGAACGAAACGCGGCAGCGAGGCCGGGATCATCACCAGTTCGAGCACGGTGTCGCCGCTGGCCCGCCGCTGAAGGTCGAAAATCACGCCGAGGCCGCGGTTGGGAATGAAGGGAAAGGGATGCGCGGGATCGAGTACCTGCGGCGTCAATATGGGGAAAATCTGGTCGATGAAATACTGGCGCAGACTGGTGCGCAGCGCTTCCTTGTCCGATCCGGCGCCGTGGACGACGATGCCCTGTTCGGCGAGCTGGCGGTGCAGCCGCTGCCACTCGCTTTGCTGCTGGTCGACGAGGCGGTTCACCTCGGCCTCGATCTCGGCAAGCTGCTGGCCCGGCGAGCGGCCGTCGGCCGAGGGATCGTCGATCCCCTGAAGCTGCTGCCCCTTCAGCCCGGCGACGCGGACCATGAAGAACTCGTCGAGATTGCTTCCCGAAATCGACAGGAAACGCAGACGTTCGAGGAGCGGATGCGCGGGATTGCGCGCCTCCTCCATCACCCGGCGGTTGAAAGCGAGCCATGACAGTTCGCGATTGAAAAAGCGTTCGGGGCCGAACGACGGAAATCCGGTTTCCTGGTCATTTTCGGCCCGCAAGGGGCCACCGGTTATCGACATTGGTCTTCATCCTGCCTTTCGAGGAGATCGGGGTCGATCAGCCCTTGTGACAGCAATGTTTCACGCGCGAGACGGACGCCAAGGCGGCGCCCCTGTTCGAGCGACGCGGCATCGAGCGCCGCGACGATGCGGTGGATCATGGCATAGCTGCGCTCCATGCGCGGCACGATATAGGATGCGACGCCCGGCGCGAGCGCGACGCCGCGCTGCGCGAACAGTGCCTCGATCAGGTCGCGCGCGAGGCAGTCGTCAGGCTCGCCGATGACGAGCACCGGCACCGCGGCGAGGCGCGAGCGCAGGTCGGGCAGCGCGACATTCCATTCGGCGGGCGGCGCGTCGGCGATGACGAGCAGCGGCGACCCGCTCGCCTGCGCGGCGTTCCAGGCGTGGAACAGCTCTTCCTCGCCGACGCTGGTATGCCCGTCGATGACGCGGCCGCCGGTGTCGCGCGCGAACAGGCGCCCCATCAGGCTGCGCCCCGAACCGCGCGGGCCGGTGAGCACCGCGGTGCGGACGGGCCAGGTCGCGACGTGGCGCAGATAACGCACTGCGTCGGCATTGCTGGTGCCGATGACGAGCGGACCATCGTTCGCCCCGCCCGCGCTCCAGTCGAGCGGCAGCGCGATCTGACCGGAGGGTGCGCGCGCCCCCATCAGCGGCTGATCCGGAGCTGGCCGCCGCCTTCCTGCACGGTGAAGCCGCGTGCCGCGAGCGCCGCACGCAGCGCCGCCAGGTCGCCGCGGAAGGTCACGCGCATCACCGACGTGCCGCCGAGCGCGAGGCTGGTCGTCGATGCCGACTGGACTCCCGCAGCGGCGGCGACCGCGCGCTCGGTCGCGGTGACCGATTCGACGTCGGGCGAACTATATTGGACGGTGAAGCTCTGCACACCCGCCGGTCCCGCGACGGGGACGCTGCCGTCGGTTTCGGCGGGCAGCGCGTCCGTGTCGTTCGCGGTCGTCTCTTCGGGCAGGTCCTCGCGCTCGATCGGCTTTTCGAGCACGAGATAGGTGTCGGTGCGCAGCACACCGGCCTCCAGCGCCTCGGTATAGATGCGGTCCATGCGCGCGACCGCCTTTTCCATCATGTCGGGCAGCGCCGCGGGGCTGGGTCCCGTCATCGCGAAGCTGGCGATATGCTTGTTGTCGGGGCCGAAGCGCGCGGTGAAATGGCCGCGGATCGGGCCACCGGGATAGCTGTATTCGACGCGCGCGATCGGGATCAGCACGTCGGCCGCCCCATATTGGTCGAGGATGACGCGCCACCATACGCGGCTGCGGCGCCCGATCTGCCCCGGATTGAGCAGCAGCGTGTCGGCGCCGGTGCCCGCGGTGCGGACATAGTCGATCGCGCTCTGCCCCGTATTATATTCGGCCCAGGCGCGCTGCCACGCGCTGCGCTGTTCGAACACCTGCTGGATGCCATCGACCGAATAGACCGGGATGACGAGCAGCGGCGGCGAGCGCAGCGTGCGTCCGCTGACGCCGAGAATCTGTCCCGCGCGCACGCGGTCGAACTGGACGCCGAGCCGCGCGACATAGCGGCGCGGGCCGATCTGTTCCTCCTCGACGACGATCGCGGTGACGATGCCGTCGAGCACCGAATCGCTGAGCGCCGGGCCGTCGGTGCCGTTGAGGCGGCGATAGAGCTGCGCCCATCCCCGCCGCTGCGCCTCGCGCCAGCCCTTTGTCCGCGCATCGTCGGCATTGTCGCCGGTGACGTCGATGCGGATGCCGCTCGCCAGGAAATCGCCGCTCGAATTGATCGGCGTGATGCCGCGATTGCCCCGCATGATCTGTCCATCCACGATCCCGGCGAGCAGGATCGCGAAGAAAAGGCCGATGAGCGCCGCCCAGCGCCAGTCGCGGGGTGCAAAAGCGCGAAGGGACAGGCTCGGGGCGAAGCGGGGAAAGGCGGCCGAAATCATATCTTCTCTATGCTCTGCCCAAAAGCTTGGCCCCGGACAAGGAAATCATGGCATTTCGTGGCGAGAGTCGTTAGTCGCGCTGGCCATGGATTCCAAGCACAACTCACCCGCCTCCTACACTTATGCGCAGGCCGGGGTGTCGATCGAAACCGGCAACGCGCTGGTCCGGGCCATCGCCCCGCTCGCCCGCGCGACGCGGCGGCCCGGCGCCGACGCCGACCTTGGCGGCTTTGGCGGTTTCTTTGACCTCAGGGCGGCGGGCTTCGCCGATCCGCTGCTCGTCGCCGCGAACGACGGTGTGGGAACCAAGCTCAAGCTCGCGATCGAATCGGGCCGCCACGACGGGGTGGGTATCGACCTGGTCGCGATGTGCGCCAACGACCTGATCGTGCAGGGCGCCGAGCCGCTGTTTTTCCTCGATTATTATGCGACGGGCAAACTCGACAACGACGTCGCGACCGCCGTGGTCGCAAGCATCGCCGAAGGGTGCAAGCAGGCGGGTTGCGCGCTGATCGGCGGCGAGACGGCCGAAATGCCGGGCATGTATTCGGACGGCGATTATGACCTTGCGGGCTTTTGCGTCGGCGCGGTCGAGCGCGATCGGGTGCTGACCAGCGACAAGGTTGCCGCGGGCGACGTGATTCTGGGCCTCGCCTCATCGGGGGTGCATTCGAACGGCTTTTCGCTCGTGCGGCGGCTGGCGGCGGACAAGGGCTGGAAGCTCGACCGTCCCGCGCTGTTCGACCAGACCGTCCTGCTGATCGACGCGCTGATGGCGCCGACGCGCATCTATGTGAAAAGCCTGCTGCCGCTGGTGAAGACGGGCAAGATCCACGCGCTCGCGCACATCACCGGCGGCGGGCTGCTCGAAAACATCCCGCGCGTGCTGCCGAAGACGCTGCACGCCCATGTTGACGCCGATAGCTGGGAGCAGCCGCGGCTGATGGCGTTTTTGCAGGCGCAGGGCAATATCGAGCCCGAAGAAATGGCGCGCACCTTCAACTGCGGGATCGGCATGGCGGTCGTCGTGGCGGAAGCCGATGTCGCAGACGTGACTGCGGCGCTCGAAGCAGTGGGCGAAACGGTGTTTCGGATCGGGCATATCGCCGAAGGTGAAAGGGGCTGCACGGTGACGGGCAGCGCCGAAACGTGGAGCGCGCGCGCCGACTGGAGCGCGAGGCATAATGCGTAGGTTCCTCCCCGGAACGGGGAGGGGGACCATCCGCAGGATGGTGGAGGGGTACGCGCAGATCTGTGCGGCCTTTCAAGATCAGCCGGTCCAGCCTGCGCCCCTCCACCAGCTTCGCTGGTCCCCATCCCCGTTCCGGGAAGGATCGGCATGAAAGCCAAGGTCGCCGTCCTGATCTCCGGCGCCGGTACCAATATGGCGGCGCTCCTTTACGCGGCGAAGGCCGAAGCCTGCCCCTATGAACTGGTGCTCGTCGCGAGCAACGACCCCGGCGCGCCGGGGCTGAAGCTCGCCGAGGCCGAGGGGGTCGCGACCTGGGCGCATTCGCACAAGGGCCTGCCGCGCGATGCCTTCGACGCGCTGGTCGACGAACAGCTGCGTGCCGCAGGCGCCGACTATGTCGCGCTTGCGGGCTATATGCGCATCCTGTCGGACGCTTTCGTCGAACGCTGGGTGGGACGGATGCTCAATATCCACCCCAGCCTGCTGCCGAAATACAAGGGGCTGAACACGCACGCGCAGGCGATCGCGAATGACGACAAGTTCGGCGGGTGCAGCGTCCATATCGTCACCCCCGCACTCGACGACGGCCCCGTGCTCGCACAAACGCCGGTCGCGATCGTTCCCGGCGACACGCCCGAAACGCTCGCCGCGCGCGTCCGATTCGCCGAGCATCAGCTTTATCCCGCCACGCTCGCGGCCTATGTCGCGCGCGAACGCTCGCCCGATTATCTGCGCGGCCGCGTGCGCGACCTCGCGCTGGCGCTGCCCGAAAGCGACGAAGTGCTGTCGCATGGGATGCCCTGTTTCGGGATCGTCAAGGGCAAGAAGTTCGCCTATTTCACCGAAGATCATCATGGCGACGGCAAGATCGCCCTGCTCGTCAAGGTCAGCGGCGCCGACGAACAGGCGCAGCTCATCGAACTCGATCCCGACCGCTATTACCGCCCCGCCTATTTCGGCGACGGCTGGATCGGCATCCGGCTCGACCTCGGCGATACCGACTGGGACGCGATCGCTGAATGGCTGCGCAAGAGCTGGCTGACGGTTGCACCGAAAAAGCTGGCGGGGCTGATGGCGGCGGCGGAGGATTTCTGATGAAAAAGGCCGCCGGATCGCTCCGGCGGCCTTTTCGTTCCGGTTCGGCCGTCTGGGTCAGCCGACGATTTCTTCGGGCTTGAAGAAATAGGCGATTTCGGTCGCGGCATTTTCGTCGCTATCCGACCCGTGGACCGAATTGGCCTCAATGCTTTCGGCGAAAGTCTTGCGGATCGTGCCTTCGGCGGCGTCGGCGGGGTTGGTCGCGCCCATCACGTCGCGGTTGCGCTTCACGGCGTCTTCACCCTCGAGCACCTGCACGACGACCGGGCCCGAAATCATGAACTCGACGAGTTCGCCGAAGAAAGGGCGTTCCTTGTGGACCGCGTAAAATCCTTCAGCCTGCTCGCGGGTCATGTGGATGCGCTTCGACGCGACGACGCGGAGGCCCGCGTCTTCCAGCATCTTGGTGACGGCGCCGGTCAGGTTGCGGCGCGTCGCGTCGGGCTTGATGATCGAAAAGGTGCGGGTGACCGCCATGGGAAAGCTCCTGCGATGTTATGGTTTGCGATGCGCGCGCCTCTAGCCGCGCTTTTACGGGACCGCAAGGAAAGAGCGTGGACGGCCTATGGCCCTTCGGACCAGCGACCGTTTTCATCCTGTTTCCAGAAGCGGTTGTCGACATCGTCGCGCGCCGCCAGCGCCCGCCAGGTGGCGCGCGCATCGTCGATGCGGCTGTTGTCGAAGAGGAAGAAGGTGCGATCGAACGCCAAGGCGTCTTCGCGCCATTCGCCGTCGGCGAGCGCAAGGCGGCTGGCACCATTGGGCGGCGAAGTGTCCAGCGTGCCCGACAGCAGGATCGGCTCGATCGCTTCGTCGGGAGTGCCCGCATGACCGTGCGGCAGAAAGCTCGCGGGGTTTGCGGTCCACAGCGCCGCGTCGATGTCCTGCCGCTGCATCGCCGCGGCGGCGACCACCAGCAGGCGGTCGCCATTGCCCAGGACGCGCGCCGCAAGCGCGGGGAGCACCCGTTCGACGGGATCGCGGGTCAGGCGGTAGAAGTCGACGCGGGGCATCATTATCCCACCATCGTCATTGCGACCCCGGACTTGATCCGGGGGAAGCAATCTTCAGCCCGCAACCTTGCACAAGGCCGATGGCTGGAGATTGCTGCGTCGCTTCGCTCCTCGCAATGACGAGCATCAGACCATCACCCCTCGTGCTTGGCCGCGATATAGCGGTCGAGCAGGCGTACGCCATAGCCGGTCGCGCCCTTGGCGTAGACCGGACCATCCTTGTCAGCCCATGCCATACCCGCGATGTCGAGATGCGCCCAGGCGACGCCGTCATTCACAAAGCGTTTCAGGAACTGGGCCGCGGTGATCGACCCGCCCTCGCGCGGGCCGATATTCTTCATGTCGGCGATCGGGCTGTCGATCAGCTTGTCATAAGCCGGTGACAACGGGAAGCGCCACAGCTTGTTGTTCGACGCCTCGCCCGCGGCGATGAGGTCGGCGGCGAGGGCCTCGTCATTCGCGAACATGCCGGCATATTCATGGCCGAGCGAGATCACCATTGCACCAGTCAGCGTCGCGAGATCAACGATCACCTTGGGATCATAGACCTTTTGCGCCCAGCTGATCGCATCGCAAAGGACCAGCCGACCCTCGGCGTCGGTGTTGAGCACCTCGACCGTCTGCCCCGACATGGTGGTGACGATGTCGCCGGGGCGCATCGCATTACCGTCGGGCATGTTTTCGACAAGGCCGACGACGCCGACGACATTGGCCCTGGCCTTGCGCCCTGCGATCGCCTTCATCGCGCCCGCGACGGCGCCCGCGCCGCCCATATCCCATTTCATCATGTCCATGCCCGGCCCCGGTTTCAGGCTGATGCCGCCGGTGTCGAAGGTGACGCCCTTGCCGATGAACACGACGGGCGCGTCGCCGGCATTGCCGCCGTTCCAGCGCATCGCAAGGAGGCGCGGCGGGCGCGTCGACCCCTGCGCGACGCCGAGCAGCGCGCCCATGCCGAGCGCCTTCATCTGCCGTTCGTCGAGCACTTCAAGCTCGACGCCGAGATCGGCGAGATGCTGGCAGCGTTCGACGAAGCTTTCGGGATAGAGGATGTTCGGCGGCTCCGCGACAAGCGTCTGGGTGAAGGCGACGCCCTCCGCAATCGCTTCGTTCGCGGCCCAGCGCGCCGACAGATCGCTGTGCGGCGAGGCGATCGTCACCGTCTTCAGCGTCGGTTTCGCCTTGTCGGCAAGGCGCGTGCGATAGGTGTCGAGCCGCCAGCCTCGAAGACGCGCGCCCATGGCAAAGGCCAGCACATCGTCGGCGTCGCTCGGCCCCGTGCTCGCGAAATCGACATGGACCTGGGTGGCGCCGCTCGTCTGGAGTTTCGCCGTCAGCGCCGCGCCGCCGCGTTCGAGGTCGTGCTCGCTGCCCTCGCCGATGCCGACCAGCAGCAGGCGCTTGGCCTGCTCGCCGTCGATCGCCGCGGTCTCGGCGATCGTGCCCGCCGCCCCGTCGAAGCGCGCCTGCGCCGCGGCGGCGCCGAGCAGCGCGCCAAGCGCCCCCGCCTCGCCCTTGCGGACGGGGAAAGCGACGACGTCGGCAGACGCGTCGATTTGCGCGACAAACTGAATGTCCATGCCTTAACCTTCTTATGCAATGATTGATTGGAACGTGGCGGACCGATAGGGGTTTCGCCTGCGAGTTGCAAAAACAAAGCGGCCGGTCCAAGCCGGGAAACGTCGATATAGGGTTCGGGACAAAGGGATTAAATGAGCTGGTCTTTGTTCCCACACGCCGCGCGCGCGCGCCCGATCTGGCTCGCGACGGCGAGCGGTCTGGCGCTGGCGGCGAGCCCGGTGCTGGCGCAGAGCGAGCCGAATCGGACCGCGGCGCCGGAGATTGCGGCTGAGCCCGACCTGCAAACCCCGGACCTCGCACCCGCACCCGCCGATGCGCCCGAAACGGCGGGGGAGCAGCAGATCGGTTTTGCCGCCGACAACCTCCATTACGACAGCGAGGCCGATGTCGTCGTCGCCGAGGGCAATGTGCTGATGAACCGCGACGCGATTGCGATGCGCGCCGACAAGGTGACGTGGAATCGCACGACGGGGCAGGTCGTCGCCGAAGGCAATGTGATGATCCGCAACCCGGAGGGCGACACCGCCTATGGCGAGCGAATCGAGCTGACCGACAGCCTGCGCGACGGGGTGGTCGAAAATCTGCTCGTCGTGCTCGACAATGGCGCGCGCCTTGCCGCGGTCAGGGGCACGCGCTTCGACAATGGCAATATCGAACTGGAGAACGCCGCCTATACCCCCTGCCCGGTCGAGGATGAGTCGGGGTGTCCCAAGAATCCGAGCTGGCAGATCCGCGCGGTCCGCGTGATGTACGACCGTGAAAAGAACAAGATCCGGTACAAGGGCGCGCGCGTCGAGATTTTCGGCCTGCCGCTGATCCCGCTGCCGGGGCTCAGCCATCCTGCGAACCGCGAGGCGGGCAGCGGCATCCTGGTTCCCGAAATCCGCCTCGACCGCAGCAACGGGTTCGAGGTTGCGGTGCCCTATTATCTGCGCCTTGCCCCCGACCGCGACGTGACGATCACGCCGCACCTCTACACCGACGCGGCGCCGATGCTGGAAGGCGAGTTTCGCGCGCTGACCGACATCGGATCATTCCGCATCAACGGCTATGCGACCTATGGTTCGCTCGTCCCGCTGGTCGGCGAAGACCCCGACCGCCAGAAACGCTTTCGCGGCTATCTCGAAAGCGCGGGCCGCTTCCAGTTCGATCCGCGCTGGAGCCTTAGCTATTCGGGCCGCATCGCGACCGACCGCACCTTCATGCGGCGCTACGACATCAGCCGCGACGACCGGCTGCGCTCGACCTTCGAGCTCGAGCGGATCGGCGGCAATTCCTATCTGTCGATCGCGGGCTGGGCGACACAGACGCTGCGCGTCAACGATGTGCAGGGGCAACAGCCGATTGCGCTGCCGATCATCGATTATCGCCAGCGGCTCGACGATCCGATCTTCGGCGGGCAGTTCGAGCTGCAACTCAACACGCTTGCGATCGGTCGCACCGCGGGGCAGGACACGCAGCGCGCCTTTGCCGGGGCACAGTGGAACCTGCGCGGACTGACCGGGCTGGGGCAGGAAGTCACGCTGACCGCAATGGTGCGCGGCGACGTCTATCACAGCGACGAAAATCTGCTGACCGCCATCCCCGGCTATCGCGGCAAGTCGGGATGGCAGGCGCGCGGCATCGCGGCGATCGCCGCCGACATGCGCTGGCCCTTCATCGGCGAATTCGCAGGCGGAACGCAGACGCTGACCCCGCGCGTCCAGGTCGTCGCGACGCCGCCGATCAAGAATCTCGACATTCCTAACGAGGATTCGCGCGCCTTCGACCTCGAGGACAGCAATCTTTTCGCGATCAACCGCTTCAACGGCCACGACCGGTTCGAGGACGGCGCGCGCGTCACCTATGGCGTCGAGTGGAATTACAGCCGCCCGGGGTTCAACATCAACAGCATCGTCGGGCAAAGCTATCGGCTGACCGACAAGCCCAGCCTGTTTCCCGATGGCACCGGACTCACCGACCGCACCTCGGACATCGTCGGGCGAACGACGATTGCCTACAAGGATTTCCTGCGTTTCACCCACCGCTACCGGCTCGACAAGGACAATCTGGCGGTGCGGCGCAACGAGTTCGACGCGACGATCGGCAACCGCTCGACCTATGCCGTGCTCGGCTATTCGCGGCTCAACCGCGACATATTGCTGCTCGGCGAGGATTTGCAGGACCGCGAGGAGGTGCGCGCGGGCGGGCGCATCGCGGTGGCGCGGAACTGGTCGATCTTCGGATCGGCGATCGTCGACCTGACCAACCAGGCCGACGATCCGCTGAGCAGCGCCGACGGCTTCGAACCGATCCGCCACCGGCTCGGCATCGCCTATGACGACGAATGCCTGTCGATCGCGCTCACCTGGCGCCGCGATTATGCCGACACGGGCGACGCACGGCGCGGGAACAGTTTTTCGTTCCGCATCGCCTTCCGCAACCTGGGGTTCTGAGGTTTCGGCTGCGGCCACCTAATGCTCCCCATCGACTTGCGATGGGGAGGGGGACCGCCGCCGCAGGCGGTGGTGGAGGGGTAGCAACGTCCGCGTAATGGCCCCTCCGTCAGCGCTTCGCGCTGCCACCTCCCCATCGCAAGTCGATGGGGAGGATTCGAAACGTCCGCCTACTCCACGAACCTGCGCGCACCATCACCCCACCGCGCGGTCGCGGCCTTCCCAATAGGGCGCGCGCAGTTCGCGGCGCAGCACCTTGCCCGACGGGTTGCGCGGCAGCGCGTCGATGAACTCGATGCTCTTGGGAACCTTATACGCCGCGATGCGCTCGCGCGCCCAGGCGATGATCGCAGCGGGGTCGGGCGCAGCGCCGGCGGCGGGCACCACCAGCGCCTTCACTCCCTCGCCCCATTTGTCGTCGGGCACGCCGATCACCGCGACGTCGGCGACGCCGGGACAGCCCATGATCGCGCTTTCGACCTCGGCCGGATAGACATTTTCTCCGCCCGACACGATCATGTCCTTGATCCGGTCGTGGACGTAATAAAAGCCGTCGGCGTCGCGATAGCCGACATCGCCGGTATGGAGCCAGCCGCCCGCGAGCGTCTCCTCGGTCGCGCTCGCGCGGTTCCAATAGCCCTTCATCACGATGCCCCCGCGAATCGCGATCTCGCCGATCGCGCCGTCGCCAAGCTCGCGCCCTTCGCCGTCGAGGATCGCCATGTCCACCCCCGGCCATGGCTGGCCGCAGGAGGTGAGCTTGCCCGGCAGGTCGTGCGCGGTCGGCGAGAGATAGGAGCCGCCGCCGCCGGACTCGGTCATGCCGTAGAATTGCACGAAATCGCACCCGAAGGTCGCCCGCGCGCGGCGCAGCACATCCTCGGCGATGGGCGACGCGCCATAGGCGATCGACTTGAGCTGGGGATAGGGGCCCGCACCCGCCGCGGGATCGAGCAGCATCATCTGGATCATCGCGGGGGCAAGGAAGGCGTGCGCGACATCCTCCTCACGCAGCATCCGCACCGCGTCGGCCGCGCTGAAATCCTTGACGAGGACCAGCCGCCCGCCCTGTGCCAGCCCCGAGAAGCTGACATTCGTTCCCGCGACGTGGAACAGCGGCATCACGATCATCACCGTCTCGTCCTCGCCATAGGCAAAGCCGTCAACCCGCGTCGCGGCCTCCAGGAAGGTGCGGTAATTGGCGTTGGTGAGAACCACGCCCTTGGGCAGGCCCGTGGTGCCGCTGGTATAGAGCTGGAGCACATCGTCGGCGCGCTGCGGCGCATCCTTTGGCGCGGCATCGGACGCCCCGGCAAGCCAGCTGTCGAGCGGCTCGAACGCCGGATGCGCGCCGTAAAGCGCGATCAGCCGCGGCGGCGCCGACAGGTCGGCGACGGCCGCGAGCGCGCAGTCGAAGAAATCCTCGCCCACGAACAACAGCTTCGGACCGGCATCGCCGAGGATGAAGCCGATTTCGGCGGGCGCGAGGCGGCAGTTGATCGGCGCGAAACAGGCGCGCGCCCGCGCAGCGCCGAAGAAGAGCGGATACCAGCTGTCATGGTTTTTCGTCAGCGCCGAAACGCGGTCGCCGGGCACCACGCCCGCCGCGACCAGCGCATGGGCAACGCGGTTCGACGCCGCATCGAGCGCGGCAAAGCTCGTCTCGCGATCCCCGAACTTCACCGCCGTCGCCTGCCCGCGCACGCGTGCCTGCGCCGCCGGTATGTCCGCCAGCGTCCGGATGGCCTCCAGATCGATCATTTCGCTCTCCCAACCGTCGTTTCGACTTGAATTAGATAGAATGCTAAATAACCGTCCGGCCAGCCCGAAAATCAAAAGGACCGGCCTTGTTCGACCATCCCATCCTGCCCACAACCATCGTCGGAAGCTACCCCCAGCCTGACTGGCCGATCGACCGCGACCGACTGAAGGCCAGCCCGCCGCCGCGCGACCGCGCTGTCGGGGATCGACCGTGAAAAGCATGGCGCCGCGATCGACCGCACGGGCAATGCCAATCCGGTGCCGCTCGTCTCCGGCCCGATCCGCCGCGTGGTGCCGATCGAGGCGCAGGATACGGCGTTTCTCCGCCGCCATTCGACGCGGCCAGTGCAATTCACCCTGCCCGGCCCCTGCACGATGACGCCGAGTTTCCGGATCAGTTTGAGCTTCGGCGCCGGGGCGATGGCGCGCCCGATCGCCCCCGATTCGGGCAGGACCCCGGCCGCGACGGTCGGGCGCCCCCCGAATCCCGGAGCGAGCGACCCGTGACCGATGCGATACGCGACGTCATGCCGATGTCCTTTTCCATTGGGCGACCACGACGTCGACCGGCTGCGGCCCGAGCAGCCACGCGCGCACCTGTTCGCGCACGATGCGCCGATGCCGGGGGTCGGTGAGATAGGGCGCGGGCGATTTTCCCTCGACGCGGGCGAGGAGCAGCGCGGCGGTCAGCCCGCCTGCACGGCGCAGCAGGTCGGCGTCATCCTCCCAGTCGGTAGCAGCACGATAGGCCGCGACCAGCGCATGCGCGGCTTCGGTCAGGCGGGGATCGTCAAGCCACACCGCCTTCAGGAGCAGATGCGTCGTGCAGAAGGCGAGATCGAACGCTGGATCGCCATAGACGGCGCATTCGGCGTCGAGAAAGACGGGGCCATCCTTGCCGACGAGGATATTCTTGGGGCTGACGTCGCCATGGACGAGCGCAATCTTGCGCGCCGCCAGATCGTCGGCGAGCGCGTAAAGCGCCGGCGCCATCTCGGCCTCCTTCTGCGCCACGTACAGCAGGAAGGGGTCGATGCGCAGCGCGCGGAACATGGCGTCGGTCGCAAAGGCGTGCCGATCGGCGGGGCTGTTTGCGGTGGCCGAATGGACCGCGGCGAGGCTTCGCCCCACCGCGGCGGCAAAAGCGACATCGACGCGCCCCGCGATCAGCTCGTCCTTCCAGACCGGCGCGTCCGGCAGGAAGCGCATCGCAAAGCCATAGCCGGGCAGTTCGGCGAGCACTTCGGGCGCAATCGCGGGATCGACGCTGCGCGCGCGTCTGAGCCAGCGCACCTCGCTCTGCCCGCGCTCGATCGGCGCGTGCCATTCGGCAGCGACGCGCAATCGTTCGAGCGGGCGTTTGACGACGATCGGCCCGGTCGGCGCATCGACCTTCCACACATCGCACGACACACCGCCGGTGAGCGGTTCGAGCACAATATCGCCCGCACCCACCAGCCCGGCGGCGCGCAGGTCGTCGATGATGTCGGCGTCCGCCGTCACGTCACAGCTTCTCCCTGATCCACGCGCTGACAAGGTCGGCGGCATTTTGCCGTTCCTCGATCGAATCCCCGAAATAATGCGCGGCGGGGCTCAGTTCGAGCCGTTTGTCGCGGCCGCCGGGGAAATCGAAGATCTTGCGCGCGTCGCTGGGGCATACGCCGGTCTCGGCGGTGCCCCGCGCCGCCAGCGCGGGCGTGTCATGCTTCGCAAGGTGCGGCTGTCCCTGGCGGGGGAGGTTTTGAGGCTCCCCATGTTGAGCCAGGTTTTGAGCATATTGGCGCGGCCGAGGCTCGGCGGGCGGTTCGCGGTCGCCGGGCCGCCGCGGTAGCACCCTTCGGGTTTGCGGCCCGACGGGTCGATCGCCGGATCGACGCAGCGCAAATCGCCCCAGCAGCGGGCCATCGGAAAGATGCGGTCGGGGATGCCAGCGGCGTTCAGCCGCGCCAGCTCGGCCCTGGCCCAGTCGATGATCCGGTCGACCGTCAGCGGCACAGTCGGCATCAGACCGTCCATGCAGCTCCTCTCCCGATTTCTAATGGATCGCATACTAAGTATTTTGCCTTGACAAGGCCTGGCCTGTCTTGCGTCGTGCCGTCTGCTCTTCTAGGGTCAGGACCCATTAATTACCCGTTCGAGGTTTGAAGCGATTTGCTCAGGGCGAGGAGAAAAGGCGCGGGAATATGGATATATTTCAAGACTTTTCGACGCTGCCATGGGCAAAATCGGTCAAATCCCGAAGGGACGCCGAAATGGCTTCAATCTCGGACCTTCGCGGCCTTGCGGGTAGCGATGCTACCCGCCGCACCCGCCAAGGCCCGATATCTTCGCCATTTCGACGCCTCGAACGGGTAATTAATGGGTCCTGACCCTAGGTGTTTGGTCCCAGCATGTGATGGTGTAGACTTGTCGCCGTTGCAGCGGAGGGAGCTATGGGACAGATTTTACACGGGAGCGCCAAGACCACGCACGCCATTCGAGGCGAGCTACAGCGATCGCAAGCTTCGGTCGCGAGCCTCGCGAGGAAGTACGGGATCAACGAGAAGACCGTCTTGAAGTGGCGCCATCGGCAGTCTGTGGACGACATGCCGATGGGGCCGAAGGAGCGCCGCAGCACCGTCCTCTCGCCTATGGAAGAAGCTGCCATCGTGGCGTTGCGGGTTCAGGCGCGGTTGCCGCTCGACGACGTCTACATCGCGCTAAAGGACGTGATCCCGCAGTTGACGCGCTCGTCGCTGCATCGCTGCCTGCAACGGCATGGCATCAGCCGCCTGCCCAAAGCGGACCGCGAGAAGCCGAAGAAGTTCAAGGATTATGAGATCGGCTACTTCCACATCGACATCGCCGAGCTACGCTATGAGGGCGGCAAGGCCTTCCTCTATGTGGCGGTGGACCGCACCTCGAAGCTGGTCTTCGCCCGCATCTATCGCAAGGCCACAAAGCTTGCCGCCGCAGCTTTCCTCAAGGTGCTGGTCAAGACCGTGCCTTACAGGATCCACACCGTGCTGACCGACAATGGCGTCCAGTTCGTCCAGCCCCAGCGCGGCCAGAGCCGGCAATGGCTGATCCACATCTTCGAGCGGGTCTGCCTCGAAAACGGCATCGAGCATCGGCTGACCAAGCCCTACCACCCATGGACCAATGGTCAAGCCGAGCGGATGGTCCGAACCATCAAGGAAGCGACCGTCAAATCCTTCCATTATGCCTCGATCCAGGAACTGCGACGACACGTCAGCGACTGGCTGATCGCCTACAACTTCGCCAAGCAGCTCAAGGCTCTCAAGTTCAGGACACCATATGAAGCCATCGAGGAACTCTGGAAATCAAAGCCCGATGTCTTTATCGTCAAACCCAACCATCACATGCTGGGACCAAACAACTAGCGTGCGCGCGCCGACACGCCGTCGACCGCGAGAGCCTTCCTTTCCATCCTATGCGCACCCACCAGCTGATCATCGCCCTGTTCCAGCGTTTCTGCTGGCTCGACGAAGGGTTGCAGGCACGGCTTCACGCCCGCGGCTGGCCCGACGTCAACCGGCCACAATCGATGGTGATGACCAATATCGTCAGCGGCATCGTGCGCCCGTCGGACATCGCCCGCAACCTCGGCGTACCGCGGCAGGCGATCCACAGCACCATCAACCAGATGGTGAGGCTCGGGATCGTCCGGCTCGACGTCGACCCCGACGACCGGCGGCACATGATCGTCTCGTTCACCGAAACCGGCGCCCGGATGTGCAAGGACGCGCAGCGCGCGATGGATGCGCTCGCCGCACAGATCACGGCGCGGATCGGGCAGGACCGGTTCGACGCGCTGTTCGACGCGCTCGAAGCCGACTGGGGCGACAATATGGCGGGCGCGCCCGCTCCCCGGCGCGCAGCATGCTGATGGGACGTGAGCAGCGGAAGCGCGGAAAGCCACCAGAGCTGAAGTCGATACAGCCTAGACCGCGGCCCTCGCCAACCGGTCGTTGATCGCCGCGCCCAGCCCTTCCACCGGTATCGCCGCCACCGCAATGTTCGGCTTTGCGCTCGCTGCCCCCGCGTGCAGCGCGTCGAAAAGCCGCGCCGCCGCCTCGGTCAGATCGCCCGCCGCGCTCAGGTCATAATCGCCAGCGAGCCCCCCAAACCCGATCCCGAACTCGTCATCCGCAAACTCGACCGCGCCCAGCCGCACCGGCTTGCCCGGCGCATAATGGCTCGCCAGCATTCCCGGCGCGACGATGTCCGACCCCTTGCGCTCGATCACCGGCAATCCGCTCGCCATCGCCAGCATCGCCGCCGTAACCGGCCCCGGCCGCAACACTTCGATCGCGCCGTCCTGGACGCGCGCAATCGTCGATTCGACCCCCGCGCGCGTCGGCCCGTCGTCGATCACCAGCGCGATCCGGCCATCGAGGCTCGCAAGCACATGGTCCGCCCTTGTCGGGCTCACGCGCCCGCTCGCATTGGCGCTCGGCGCCGCGAGCGGGGCGCCCGTGCCCGCCAGCAAGGCCTGCATCGCGCGATGCCCCGGCACCCTGAGGGCAATCGTGTCGAGCCCCGCGGTCGCGATGCTGGCGACCGGGCATCCGGCCACGCGCGGCACCACCAGGGTCAGCGGTCCCGGCCAGAAGCGCGTCGCGAGCGCACGTTCGGCGGCGCCGAACTGTCCCAGCGTCTCCGCCGCAGCAAGGTTCGGCACATGGACGATCAGCGGATTGAAATCGGGGCGCCCCTTCGCGGCATAGATGCGCGCGACGCCGTCGGCGCTCCGCGCATCGGCGGCAAGCCCGTATACCGTCTCGGTCGGCACCGCGACCGGCTGCCCGCCCGCGATCAGCGCCGCCGCCTCGGCGATCGCCGCGCTATCGAACGCGCGAACAATTGTGGACTTTGAGCCTTCGGCCATGCCGCGCTATAGCGCCCGCGCAACGAGATTCATCAAGAAAGTCGGCCATCGCATGACCTACACGCCGCCCACCGCCGAACAGCTCTTCGTCCTCAATCATATCGCGCGCATCGACGCCATGGCGCAGCACGATCGTTTCGCCGCCGCAACCCCCGACATGGTCGAGGCGATCGTCGCCGGCATCGGTGAGTTTGCGGCGGAGGTCTATGCGCCCCTCAACCGCGTCGGCGACACGCAGCCTCCCAAATGGGACAATGGCAAAGTCACGATGCCGCCGGGCTTCAAGGAGGCGTATAAGGCGTTCGTCGAGGCGGGCTGGGGCAGCATCGACGGCCCCGGCGACTATGGCGGACAGGACCTGCCCTTCACCCTCGCGACCGTGGTGATCGAGGCGCTGGGCAGCGCGAACATGGGCTTTTCGCTGTGCAGCATCCTGACCCCCGGCGCGATCCACGCGCTGATGGCCTATGGCACCGAGGAACAGCGGCAGACCTGGCTCCCCAAGCTGATCACCGGCGAATGGAACGGCACGATGAACCTGACCGAGCCCGCCGCGGGCAGCGACGTCGGCGCGCTGCGCTCGACCGCCGAAAAGGTCACCGAGGGCGAGCACGCGGGCCTTTACCGGATCAAGGGCCAGAAAATCTTCATCACCTTCGGCGAGCATGACCTCACCGACAATATCGTTCACCTCGTCCTCGCGCGGACACCGGGCGCGCCCGAGGGCACGCGCGGCATCTCGCTCTTTCTCGTCCCCAAATACCGCCTCGACGCCGACGGCAATCCGACGATCTCCAACGGCGTCCATTGCGCGTCGATCGAGCACAAGCTCGGCATTCACGGCTCACCGACCGCGGTGATGGTCTATGGCGAGGATGAGGATTGCCTGGGCGAGATTGTCGGCGAGGAAATGGGCGGGATGCGCGCGATGTTCGTGATGATGAACAATGCGCGGCTGATGATCGGCTGCCAGGGCATCCAGATCGGCGAGCGCGCGATGCAGCAGGCACAGCGCTTCGCCGCCGAGCGCGTCCAGTCGGCGCTCGCGGGATCGCCCGACCGCACGCCCGTCACCATCGACAAGCACCCCGACGTCAAGCGGATGCTCTGGCGGATGCGCGCGCAGACCGAGGCGGCGCGCGCGCTCGTCTATTATGCCGCGGCGCAGACCGACTTCGGCAAATTGGGTGACGAGGCGGCGGCAAGCCGCGCCGACGTGCTGATCCCGCTCGCCAAGGCGCACGCGACCGACATCGGCTGTGAAGTCGCGAGCCTCGGCATCCAGGTCCATGGCGGCATGGGTTTCATCGAGGAAACCGGCGCCGCGCAGCATTATCGCGACGCGCGCATCGCGCCGATCTATGAAGGCACCAACGGCATCCAGGCCGCCGATCTCGTCGGACGCAAGCTCGGCATGGCGGGCGGCGACCTCGTCCGCGCGCTCATCGACGATATCGCGCGCGGCGCCGCCGATTTCCCCGAATTGCAGCAGTTGGTGGAGGCCTGCCGCACAGTCACCGACTGGATGGTCGGCGCGAACACCGCCGACCGGCTCGCGGGCAGCTACCCCTATCTCACCATGCTCGCGACCGCGACGTGCGGCTGGCTGATGGCGATCCAGCACCGGGCGGCGCGCACCGCGCTGGCCGAAGGCAGCGGCGACCGCGCCTTCCTGAACGCCAAGCTCACCTCGACGCGCTTTTACCTTGCGCAGATCGTCCCCGCGGCAACCGGACTCGCACGCTCGGCGCTGGCGGGCGACGCCGCGCTGGCAGCGCTGCCGCCGATCGGCTGAACCGGCCGGAATCCTGCGCCTTCCGCCGCGCCGGAAAGCGCAGGATTCCGTTCATGATTAACGCGATGATAACCGACTGGGACTAGACGCAACGGGCAATTGCTGGAGACGTGCGTGCCCATCCCGGTCAAGAGTCTGATCATCAGCTGGCGCAGCATCGGCTTGTCGCTGTTGATTGCCCTCGTAGTGGGCATAACGGCGGCCGGCGAAGTGGCGGACCGCGTGCTCGACGCCGTGGTGGGGCGTCTCGCGATGCGTCCGGTAAGCGGCGAAGTGGTGATTGTAGCGCTGGACGAGCGCACAATTACGCAATCGCCCAGCCGCAACTTCTCGATGACCCAATATGCAAATGTCGTCGAAGCCGTGGACAAGGCTGGAGCGAGGCGCCTTTTCATAGACTTCTATTTCGACCGGCGCGAGGCCGACCATGATTTTCCACGTTTCGTCAGTGCGGTGAAGAATATGGGCGACCGCATTGTCCTCGCGGTTTCGACACGTCAGGTTCCCGGTCGCGAAGATAAGGTCACAACATTCCCCAGCAAGAAGTTCGGTCCCGATGTTCCCATCGCAAGCATCGCTGTAGAAAGCGAGTTTTGGCAGGTATGGCGCGTGCCAATTGCGTATCGCGCCGAAGGAAAGTTGCTGCCGACCTTTGCATCTATCATGGCAGGGAAGAGCAGCGATACACCCAAAAGTTTTCGTCTGGACCTGAGCTACGACACTCGCACGATTACGGAGTATAGTGCCGCAGACTTGCTTTCAGGCAAGATCGGAGCACGCGAACTGGCTGGAAAGGATGTGATATTCGCGCCAACGGCACCGAGCTTTCAGGATTATTTCTATTTGCCTGGCCATGATCGCGTCCCTGGAGGTTTCATTCACGTCATCGCGGCCGAAACGTTGAAGCGGGGCGACCCGATCGATATCGGTTGGCTACCACCGTTGCTCGTCGCAATCGCGCTGACGGGGATAACGCTTCTTCGGCGCTTCCAGCGTGCCGTTCTGCCCGCAATAATCGGCACGATCGTTATCCTGATCGGTGGCAAGATCGTACTTGGGACCATGCTTGTGACGTCATGGATCGGCGCGGCACTAGTCTACGTCGCGGCGATCGCGACCAACGTCTCGCGAACCCGCAGGCGTAGTTCGGCGCAGCGCGAAAATCCGGTCTCTGGGCTGCCCAACTTCGAGGCGCTCCGTTCGCTCCCGCCCTTCGGCAGCGCGACGGTGATTGCCGCCAAGGTCGTCAATTTCGAGGATCTCGCTGCCTTCATTCCGGGCGACGGCATTGGCAAGCTGGTCGAACAGGTCACGCGCCGCCTCCAGCTCGCGTCGCAGGGCACGACATTGCACCACGACCTCGACGGCACTTTCGCCTGGCTCGTGCCCTATTATCAGCACAGCCAGATCGAGGGCCAGCTCGCCGGGCTCGCCGCGCTGTTCAACGCACCGCTGACGATCGGCGACCTGCGCGTCGACGTCGCGATCGCCTTCGGGGTCAATGACGAGTTCGAGGGGTCGAACGCCCAGCGGCTCGCCGCCGCGCTCGTCGCCGCCGAGCGCGCGATCCGCACCCGCGCATTGTGGACCAAATATACGCCGCGGCAAAAGGACGGCGCCGGCTGGCAGCTGTCCTTCCACTCGCAGCTCGAGGATGCGCTCACCGGCGGCGACATCTGGGTCGCCTTCCAGCCGCAATATGAGATCGCCACCCGTCGTCTGGTCGGGGTCGAGGCGCTTGCGCGCTGGACGCACCCGACGCGCGGCCCCATTCCGCCCGATGAATTCATCATTCAGGCCGAAAAAAGCCAGGACATCTATCGTCTGACGCTGTTCGTGATGGATCAGGCGATCCGCTCGGCGGCGGAGCTGCGCGGACGCGGTGTCCATATCAACATGTCGGTCAACCTGTCGGCGACCCTGCTCGATCACAGCGATCTGGTCGGGACGATCCGCGTCATGCTCACCGCGCATCATCTGCCGCCCGAAACCCTGACGATCGAGATCACCGAAACCGCGCAGATCGAGAACAGCCGGCAGGCGCGCCAGACGCTGGCACAGCTGCGCCGGACGGGCATCCGCCTGTCGATCGACGATTATGGCACCGGCCAGTCGAACCTCGAATATCTGACCGAGATCGAAGCCGACGAGATCAAGATCGACAAGCGATTCGTTTCGACGATGCACGATTCGCAGCGCAACCGCGAAGTCGTCAAATCGACGATCGATCTGGCGCACCGGCTCGGTGCTGTCGCGGTTGCCGAAGGCATTGAAGATGCAGAAACAATGGCCCTGCTCGCCAGCCTCGGCTGCGATGTCGGCCAAGGCTATCATCTTGGAAAACCACAATTGTTTTCCGACCTCATCGCCGCCCTGACGACCCCGCCCCACAGCCGCTCCGCATAATCGCCAGAATGGCGACAATCTTTATAGTTAAGACTCGATTTACCTTATTAATTAAGGTATACGCCCTGTTAACTGTTCTGCGTGGGCAGTCTTATCAGGAGATTTGTCATGGGTTGGTTTTGGCGCTTCCTGGGCGGCGGTGGCACTGACAGTGCTGGCGGCCAGGCCTAATCTGGAACGATTTTAAGACAAGGGCTCCGGCATCGCCGGGGCCCTTTTCTTTTGCGTGAACGCCGGGCGTCGATTCGCCCGCGGAGATTGGCTTCCGGTCGCTCCCATAGCCCGTCATTCGGGAGACTTGATCCGCGATCCATGGCAGCGCGCAGTCATGCCGGATCAAACCTGTCTTCCGCCCGCAGCAAGCTCCGGGGTAGCGTGGGGGCAATGAAGGCGAAGGCCGCCTGTGGTCGTCGGCGATGGCCGGATCCGCATACCTCCGCCGATGCCGGCACGGTTCTTGATGCTCTCCATGCTCTCCCGCCCGCGTCGCCGCCCGCGCCGCAGGCCGCGGAAACGCTGGCGCCGCGCGTCCCGGCGCGCGTTGCCGTCGACCAGTCGAATCAAATTATCGACGAGTTGAGTCCTCGATCCGTCATTTACCGTCTTGCATCGTCGCGCCGACGTGGCACTATGGGTGGTGGGTCAACCACGGGGGCACCCCAATAAATAGTGTCAGGCTGGAAGTGGCGGATTTCCGTCGCCCATCGCATATGGGCCCGGAAAAACCCTGCTTGCGCCCAAAAAAGGTGCCCACGCCGAGGGGTAAAGATGCTAAGACCGGGGCTTCGCCCTGAGTCGAACAAGACAGGAACATGTGCGCGCTTGCGCGCATTCAGATCGGGGGCGAACAGGATGGATTTTCGGGACAGCGAACGGGTGGAGACGAACGACGTGGCGACGGTGGAACTGACGAAAATTGATGCTCCAGCAGCGCCGGAGGCAAAGGGCGAATCGACGCCCGCGTCCGCCGCGAAGCCGGGCGACGGCGGCGAACCCAAGGTCCACGCGCGCCGATTCGCCATCGTGACCGATGCGAGCCGCGATGCGCTGCTTACCGATTTCGGCAAGGAAACGCTGCAGGACCGCTACCTCCTCCCCGGCGAATCCTATCAGGATCTCTTCGCGCGCGTCGCCGACGCCTATGCCGACGATCAGGATCATGCCCAGCGGCTCTACGACTATATCTCGAAGCTGTGGTTCATGCCCGCGACCCCCGTGCTCTCGAACGGCGGCACCGGCCGCGGCCTGCCGATCAGCTGCTACCTCAATTCGGTTGACGACAGCCTCGAGGGGATCGTCGGCACGTGGAACGAGAATGTCTGGCTCGCCAGCCGCGGCGGCGGCATCGGCACCTATTGGGGCGCGGTGCGCGGCATCGGCGAACCCGTGGGCCTCAACGGCAAGACGAGCGGCATCATCCCCTTCGTCCGCGTGATGGATTCGCTCACCCTCGCGATTTCGCAAGGCTCGCTCCGCCGCGGCTCGGCCGCCTGCTATCTCGACATCTCGCATCCCGAAATCGAGGAGTTTCTGGAGATTCGCAAGCCGTCGGGCGACTTCAACCGCAAGGCGCTCAACCTCCACCACGGCGTGCTCATCACCGACGAGTTCATGGAGGCCGTTCGCGACGGCACCGAATTCAACCTCCGCTCACCGAAGGACAACAGCGTCCGCGGCACCGTCGACGCGCGCTCGCTCTTCCAGAAGCTCGTCGAAACGCGCCTCGCGACCGGCGAGCCCTATATCATCTTCATCGACCAGGTGAACCGCATGATGCCCAAGCATCACCGCGACCTGGGGCTCAAGGTCACCACCTCGAACCTCTGCTCCGAAATCACCCTGCCCACCGGCCGCGACCATCTCGGCAACGATCGCACCGCGGTCTGCTGCCTCTCGAGCCTCAACCTCGAAACCTGGGACGAGTGGAACGGCGACAAGCGCTTCATCGAAGATGTGATGCGGATGCTCGACAATGTCCTTCAGGACTATATCGACCGCGCCCCGCCCGAAATGGCGCGCGCCAAATATAGCGCCAGCCGCGAACGCTCGGTCGGCCTCGGCGTCATGGGCTTCCACAGCTTCCTGCAGGCGCGCGGCCTGCCGTTCGAGGGGGCGATGGCGAAATCGTCGAACCTGCGCATCTTCAAGCATATCCGCGCGCAGGTCGATCAGGCATCGATGCTGCTCGCCAAGGAACGCGGCCCCTGCCCCGACGCCGCCGATCAGGGGGTGATGGAACGCTTTTCCTGCAAGATGGCGATCGCGCCGACCGCGTCGATCAGCATCATCTGCGGCGGCACCAGCGCGTGTATCGAGCCGATCCCGGCGAACATCTACACGCACAAGACGCTCTCGGGCAGCTTCTCGATCCGCAACCCGCACCTCGAGGCGCTGCTCGTCGACAAGGCGAAGAACAGCGACGCGGTGTGGAACTCGATCCTCGAGCGCGGGGGCAGCGTCCAGCACCTCGACTTCCTGACGCAGGACGAAAAGGATGTGTTCAAGACCAGCTTCGAGATCGACCAGCGCTGGCTGCTCGAACTCGCCGCCGACCGCACGCCCTATATCGACCAGGCGGCATCGCTGAACCTGTTCATCCCGGCCGACGTCGAGAAATGGGATCTGCTCATGCTCCACTATCGCGCGTGGGAACTCGGCATCAAATCGCTCTATTATCTCCGCTCGAAATCGGTGCAGCGCGCCGGCTTCGCGGGCGGGGTCGAGGCCGACAACACGCCCGAGGCCGCGAAATTCGAACTCGCGACCACCGATTACGACGAGTGTCTGGCTTGTCAGTGAGTGGTCCCTCTCCCACCGGGAGAGGGAGGGAGGCGCGAAGCGCCGGAAGGGAGGGGGTGACGACCCCGATGCGGACCTATCGCAATCAACCCGCCGGCACTGTCTCCCGCGCTCGCACCCTGCGCAAGCATGCCACCGGCGCTGAAAAGCGGATGTGGCAGGCGCTGCGCGAAACCTTCCCGGCCCTCAAATGGCGGCGACAGGTTCCGATCGGCCCCTATTTCGCCGACTTCTTCAGCTTCGCGGCGAAGCTGGTGATCGAGGTCGACGGCGGCCAGCACGCGGAAGCGGCGTCCTATGACGCCCGCCGCACCGAATTTTTGCAAGCGCAGGGCCTCACCGTCCTCCGCTTCTGGAACAACGACGTCCTGGAAAACACACGCGGCGTCATGGAAACAATCTCCCTCTCCCTCCGGGAGAGGGAAGGAGCGACGCAGTCGCGGAAGGGTGAGGGCGACCAATCGCCGTCTGCACCCAACCGCCAACCACCCTCACCTTCCCAAGGCTGACGCCTTGGGCCCCTTCCTCTCCCGGTGGGAGAGGAGTAAAGACATGCCAGTCCGGAGACCGATGAGATGCCCCTTCTAGAAGCCCGCAAGACCTACAAGCCCTTCGAATATCCCTGGGCGTTCGATTTCTGGAAGCGCCAGCAGCAGATCCACTGGGTGCCCGAGGAAGTGCCGCTGGGCGAGGATTGCCGCGACTGGGCGCAAAAGATCAGCGACCATGAACGCAACCTGCTCACCCAGATTTTCCGCTTCTTCACCCAGGCCGATATCGAGGTTCAAGATTGCTACCACGAAAAATACGGCCGCGTGTTCAAGCCGACCGAAATCAAGATGATGCTGACCGCGTTCAGCAACATGGAGACGGTGCATATCGCGGCGTACAGCCACCTGCTCGACACCATCGGCATGCCCGAAAGCGAATATGGCATGTTCCTCGAATATGACGAGATGCGCGCCAAGCATGATTATATGCAGCAGTTCGGCGTCGAAACCGACGAGGACATCGCGCGCACCCTCGCGATGTTCGGCGGCTTTACCGAGGGGCTTCAGCTCTTCGCCAGCTTCGCGATGCTGATGAACTTCCCGCGCTTCAACAAGATGAAGGGCATGGGCCAGATCGTCAGCTGGTCGATCCGCGACGAAAGCCTGCATTGCGAAGGCATCATCAAGCTGTTCCACGCCTTCACCAAGGAACGCGGCTGCCTGACCAAGGCGGTGAAGGAAGACATCATCGACACCTGCCAGAAAACGGTGCGGCTCGAGGATGCGTTCATCGACCTCGCGTTCGAACAGGGCCCCGTCCCCGGCATGACGCCCAAGGAGATCAAGCGCTACATCCGCTACATCGCCGACTGGCGCCTGGGGCAATTGGGGTTCCAGCCGATCTACATGATCGACGAACACCCCCTCCCCTGGCTCGCCCCGCTGCTGAACGGCGTCGAGCACGCCAACTTCTTCGAAACGCGCGCGACCGAGTACAGCAAGGGCGCGACGCGCGGCGACTGGAACACGGTGTGGACCAGCTTCGACAACCGCAAGAAAGCCAAGGCGAACGACGACGGCGCGACGACTCCCGCCGCCGAAAGTGACGGCGAGGATATGTTCGCCAAGGCAGGGATCGCCGCCGAATGAGACGCTGAAAACCCCTCCCGCTTGCGGGAGGGGCAGCGAGACTTGCGGGCTTGCCCGCTAGTCGCAGCGGGGTGGGCAGGAAGGAAAGCACATTGCCCAAAGTCTTCGACTGGAACGGCTATCGCTTCCATTTCTATTCGGACGAGGCGATCCGCGCGAACCCGTGCATGTCCACATCACCCGCGGCCGCGACACCGCCAAATTCTGGCTATGGCCCGACGTCAATGTCGCCTATAACCGCGGCTTCTCGCCCCACACGCTGCGGCTTTTGAGCAATGTGATACTGGAGCGACGCAAACAGATTGAAAGGGCGTGGAATGAGCATTTCTCCTGAACCCGTCGCCGTTCGCTTTGACGAAGACAGCTTCTGGGTCGATCTGGAGGACGGCCGCAACCTCGGCATTCCCTTGGCATGGTTTCCCCGCCTCCTCCACGCCACCCCCGCCCAACGCGAAGCGGTGTCGCTCAGCCGCGCCGGCCTGCATTGGGAAGAAATCGACGAAGACATCTCGATCGCCGGCCTGATTGCCGGCCGCGGCGACCAGACCCGCAACCGGAAAAAGGCCGCATGAGCCACTCGTCGCCGCTGAGGAATCCCTGAAAACCCCTCCCCTTCAGAGCCTGCCCCGGCGCAGGCCGGGGGGAGGGGCAGCGAAGCTTGCCAGCTTGCTGGCATAGCGAAGCGGGGTGGGGGCTCACGGCCTGAAACAATGATCGAAAAGAAAAGCCAGAGGCCAGAATGACCGAAAAGAAAAAAGAAAAACTCCTGATCCTCAGCCAGCCGCAGCGCGCCTGCCTGGAGGGCCTGTCGAACCGCCGCCCCCAACTCCCCACCGATCCCGTCCGCGACGAACTCACCGCGCTGGGGCTGGTGGTGAAACAGGGCGCCAAATGGGCGCTGACCCCGCAGGGCAAGAAGGTGCTGGCGGCAAGCTCGAACCGGCGCAATGCGGGCGGTTTTTCGGTTTGAGGGAATTGCCGCGCCGATACGTCGCGTAACGGCTTGACGCCTTTCGATAGCTAGGGTCCAAACTCAATCAGCCTCTTGAAAATCGGCGCGCACATTGATTCACGGGTTCTCCGCTGAAGCAGGAGGCCTTTGGAAATGTCGCGTTCGTTGTTCTGGCTGTCAGATGAAGCATGGCGGGCGATCGAGCCCCACCTGCCGAGGAACCAGCCCGGAGCGCGGCGGGTCGATGATCGCAGGGTAATCTCCGGCATCATTCACATGCTCAAGTGCGGTGGCCGCTGGGCGGATTGCCCGCCTGAATACGGCCCATCGACAACGGTCTATAATCGCTGGAACCGGTGGAGCAGGCGGGGCATCTGGACCCGCATCCTGGCGGCGCTGACCGAGGAGGGCTGGATCGCGGAAACCGGCCAGATCGACAGCAGCTACATCAAGGCCCACCGCTCTGCCGGTGGCGCAAAGTTGAGCGCATGCCAATGATCCGGGGGATCATTGGACCGCGAAACGGGCGCGGGCCAATGCCATTGGCATCTCGCGTGGCGGCCGGACGACCAAGATCCATGCGCTTGTCGATGTCCTTGGGCGACCGCTCCGCCTCGTCCTGACGCCCGGCAACACGTCCGACGTGAAAGGCGCGGACCTGCTGATCGGCGAAACCGTCGGAATGAAGCGGGTGATCGCCGACCGTGGCTACGACGCCAACCGCATCAGGGCTGCCTTGCGCGAACAGGGCACCATCCCTGTCATCCCCGGCCGACGCAACCGCAAGCGCCCGATCCAGTATGACGAACGACGCTATAAAGATCGCTGGCGGGTCGAGGCCATGTTCTGCCGCCTCAAGGACTTCCGCCGCATCGCTACCCGCTACGATAAACTCGCCAGGAATTTCCTGTCAGCCGTAAGCCTCGCAGCCGCCGTGGCCTTCTGGCTGTGATTGAGTCTCGACCCTAGGTGTTTGGTCCCAGCATGTGATGGTTGGGTTTGACGATAAAGACATCGGGCTTTGATTTCCAGAGTTCCTCGATGGCTTCATATGGTGTCCTGAACTTGAGAGCCTTGAGCTGCTTGGCGAAGTTGTAGGCGATCAGCCAGTCGCTGACGTGTCGTCGCAGTTCCTGGATCGAGGCATAATGGAAGGATTTGACGGTCGCTTCCTTGATGGTTCGGACCATCCGCTCGGCTTGACCATTGGTCCATGGGTGGTAGGGCTTGGTCAGCCGATGCTCGATGCCGTTTTCGAGGCAGACCCGCTCGAAGATGTGGATCAGCCATTGCCGGCTCTGGCCGCGCTGGGGCTGGACGAACTGGACGCCATTGTCGGTCAGCACGGTGTGGATCCTGTAAGGCACGGTCTTGACCAGCACCTTGAGGAAAGCTGCGGCGGCAAGCTTTGTGGCCTTGCGATAGATGCGGGCGAAGACCAGCTTCGAGGTGCGGTCCACCGCCACATAGAGGAAGGCCTTGCCGCCCTCATAGCGTAGCTCGGCGATGTCGATGTGGAAGTAGCCGATCTCATAATCCTTGAACTTCTTCGGCTTCTCGCGGTCCGCTTTGGGCAGGCGGCTGATGCCATGCCGTTGCAGGCAGCGATGCAGCGACGAGCGCGTCAACTGCGGGATCACGTCCTTTAGCGCGATGTAGACGTCGTCGAGCGGCAACCGCGCCTGAACCCGCAACGCCACGATGGCAGCTTCTTCCATAGGCGAGAGGACGGTGCTGCGGCGCTCCTTCGGCCCCATCGGCATGTCGTCCACAGACTGCCGATGGCGCCACTTCAAGACGGTCTTCTCGTTGATCCCGTACTTCCTCGCGAGGCTCGCGACCGAAGCTTGCGATCGCTGTAGCTCGCCTCGAATGGCGTGCGTGGTCTTGGCGCTCCCGTGTAAAATCTGTCCCATAGCTCCCTCCGCTGCAACGGCGACAAGTCTACACCATCACATGCTGGGACCAAACACCTAGGGCCGCCATGAAGCATCACACGACACAATTCACCGACGAATGCCTCCCGGAGCGCCTCAATGGCGGACAGTGCGCCATTTGCTGAAGGTTGGCCTCGGGGGCGTCGATAGATGAAAATCTGCCTTTGCTGTCGGTCGCTCGTAGTCCACAGGATCCGGCCTAAGCCGGTCGCTTGCGACCGCCAAGTTGAACGTGGGGTTCTGAGCGAAGCTGCCATGCCGCCTTCGGGATCACGCATCGACCCTGCTATGACAGCAGCCGGGTGGTTCCTCACAATCTCTGTCCCTGATCTCCAAAAACCGCGGTAGGGCGGGATATGAACAATCTCCCCAACGAAACGCCCGCTCCGGTGCCACAACAGGTCGGACAGCCAAAGTGTCGGCAAGCGGTCCTGCAGCAGTTGCCCGTTCGACCCTGATCGTTCTTGCAATTGTCGGATGCGCATGGCTGCTGGTTGAGCTGAACCGGTTCTTCCTGCTGATTTTCGCAGCGATTGTTTTAGGCGCTGTGTTCGACGCGATCGCCCAACGGATTTGTCACTGGACCGGCATCGCCCGGCCTTAAGGGCTGTCGCTGGCGATCGTTACGTATCTTGCCTTTTTCGTCGGTGCTTTCGCGCGGTTTGGGGCGCAATTGGCTGGCGATTACGATACCATCAGGAACACTGTGCTCAAAGCAATGGAGGACAGCATGAGCAACATCACACGCAGGCAAGCCATCGGCACAGCGGCATTGTCAGCGACCGGCATTGCGCTGGCAGGAAATGCAGGTGCAGCCGCCGCGCAAGGTGCTGGCAGCGGTGCGGCCGCGTTCGCAGGCAAGCACACACCCAAACAGCTGCGCTTCAATCCGGCCAAGCTAACCGGGCTGTCCGAACGGCTGATCACCTCGCACTGGGAGAACAATTACCAGGGCTCGGTGCGCGGGCTCAACACCATCGAAACCCGGCTTGCCGCAGCCATGGCCGACCCGGACTTCCCAGCAGTTGCCTATGCTGGGCTGAAGCGTGAGGAGTTGCACCGGACCGGATCGATTGTGCTGCACGAATATTACTTCGATGCGCTGGGCGGCAGCGGCAATCCGGGCGGGTCGATCTACGAAGCGCTGGACGGATGGTTCGGCAGTTTTGCCGCGTGGGAGGCGGAGTTTCGCCGCACGGCGATGTCGCTGGCAGGCGGGTCAGGCTGGTGCATCCTCAGCTACAACCGTCACACCGCCTCGCTGCACAATTACTGGGCGTCGGATCACATGCACGGCGCGATCAATGCCGCCCCGCTGATCGCGCTCGATATGTATGAGCACAGCTATCACATGGACTACGGGGCCGCGGCAGCGAAATATGTCGATGCCTTCATGGCCAATCTGGATTGGGAGGTGGTGGACGCGCGGTATCGGGCCGCGCTGTCATAGCTTCACGCCGAACTGGCCGAGCGCCCACACCATCACCAGATAGAGCGCCACGGTCAGCGCGCAGCCGATGGCCAGCGCACTCCAGAACCCGATGCCACGATTGAGTAGCAGCGGGATCACCAGGAACATCGGCAGGCTGGGCAACACGAACCAGAAGGTCGCGGTGGCGTGTTCGGCCATGCGCGCAGTATCCTGCGTATCGCGCCACAGCCAGATCATCCCCAGCACCGAGATCAGCGGCAGCGATGCGATCAGTGCGCCAAGCCCTGGCGCGCGGCGGGCAACTTCACTGACGATCGCGATGATCAAGCCCGACAAGGCAGCCTTCAGAAGCAAATAGGCCATCGCAATGCTCCTTCCTTACGCGGCACTCTCTGCGCGCCGCCGTGCAGGCCATTTCACGCCCCAGCCATCGCGCGTGACCTTGAGATAAAGCGCGGGTAGCACCAGCATGTTGAGCACGGTCGAACTGGTCAGGCCGCACAGGATAACGATCGCCATAGGCGCCTGAATCTCGCTCCCCGGCTCGCCCAGTGCAATCGCCAGCGGCAGCAGCGCGAGACCTGCGGAGATCGCAGTCATCAGGATCGGCACCAACCGTTCCTCGGACCCGCGCCTTACCGCTTCGGCCAGATCGGTTACGCCCTCGACTGCTTGCAAATGCTTGATATGCGTCACCATCATAACCCCGTTTCGGGTGGCAATGCCGAACAGCGTGATAAAGCCGACGATGGTCGCCACCGAAAGCACCCCGCCAGTCAGCCACAGGCCAACCACCCCGCCGACCAGCGCCAGCGGCAGGTTGATCATCACCAGCAACGCATCGCGGCCCGAGCGGAACGCCTGTTGCAGCAGCAGGAACATGCCGACCAGCACGATCAGTCCCAGCGCCAGCAGTGTGCGGCCCGCGCTCGCCGCGCTTTCAAACTGCCCGGCCATCTCGATATGAACGCCCTGCGGCAGAGCGATACCGTCGAGCGCAGTGTCAATATCGGCCACCACTGCGCCAAGATCGCGGCCCGATACGTTGGCGAGCACCAGCTGCATCCGCTCCACGCTCTCACGGGTGATCGCGTTCGGGCCGGTATCGCGCACCACATCGGCAATCGCGGAGAGCGGGATCAGCTGTCCGCCCGGAGCTGCGATCAGCATGGTATCAAGCTGCCCGGCATCGGCATATTGCACCGGATCATAGCGCACCACGACATCGGTGATCACCGGGCGCTCGATAAGCTGGCCGACCTCGGCCCCGGCGATGGCGGCTTCAATCGCGCCGGTTACGTCTTCCACCGCGAGACCATAGCTGGCCAGATCGGCGCGCCGCAGCCGCACCCGCAAATAGGGCACCAGGCTTTGCGTATCGCGCTGCACATCGACCGTGCCGGGAATGGCAGCAACGGCGTTTTCGACCTGTGTGGACACGCGCTGGAGCGTGTCGGTGTCCGGCGCGAACACCTTGATCGCAATGTTTGCGCGCGCGCCTGAAAGGATGTGATCGACCCGGTGACCGATCGGCTGGCCAAAGATCGCCTGCACCCCCGGCACCGTGCCGACTGCGTCGCGCAGCGCCGCGAGCAATTCGTCACGGTCGCGGCCCTCATCATTCAAACTGGCTTCGATTTCCGAGGCGAACACTTCCTGTGCGTGCGGATCGCCCGGCGCTCGGCCGGTGCGGCGCGCCGTCGTGCGCACTTCGGGCTGGGACAGCAGCGCCGCCTCAACCTCGCTCGCCGCGCGGTCACTATCGGCAAGGCTGGTGCCGGGCAGCGTGGTGACATTGACTGTCAGCGAGCCTTCGTTGAATTCGGGCAGGAAAGCGCGGCCCGCCAGTGCAATTCCGATCCCGGCCACCACCACCATGACCATCGATCCCACCGCCAGCACCCTCCAGCGATCGAGCCAGCGGTCAAGCAGCGCGACATACCATGCCTTCATCCGGATCACCCATCCCGGCTCGTGCCCGACATCATCGGGGCGGCGGCTGAGCAGGTCGTAGCTGAGCGCAGGCGTCAGGGTCAGCGCGACCGCAAGGCTTGCCAGCAGCGAAACTCCATACGCCAGCGCCAGCGGTTGCAGCAAACGCCCCTCGATGCCTGAAAGCCCGAAGATTGGCAAGAACACCAGCAGGATGATCAGCGTCGCAAATATGATCGCCCCTTGCACCTCGCCCGTCGCCGCTGCGACCACCGCAATATCACTTTGCTGTTCATCTGTCGGCTTGGCGCGCTCCAGACGCAACCGGCGCACCACGTTCTCGACCACGATGATCGCATCATCGACCAGCATGCCGAGCGCAATCGCGAGCCCGCCCAGTGTCATGGTGTTGATGGTGCCCCCGCCGGCATTGATGACGATAATTGCGCTCACCACCGACACCGGGATCGCCGCCAGCGCCACCGCGGTGGCACGCCAGCTGACGAGGAAGATGAACACGATCACCGCGACCAGCACCAGACCTTCGATCAGCGCGGTGGTGACGTTATCGACCGAACGCTGGATGAAATCGGCCTGCCTGAACACCCGCGTTTCCAGCACCATGCCATCGGGCAGGGTACGCTGAAGCTCGGCAAATACGGTATCGAGCCGGTCGGTGAGTTCCAGCGTGTTGGCGCCCGGCTGTTTCTGGATCGCAAGGATCACCGCAGGCTTGCCATTGAAGGCGCCGGTACCGCGTTTCAGTCCTTCGCCGATGCGGATATCGCCGATCTCGCGCGCCAGCACCGGCACCCCGCCTGCATCGCCCACCACGACACTGCCGAAATCATCGGCCACTGCGGCGCGGCCAACGCCTTCGACCAGCAGTTCCTGTCCGTTAGCCACCACAACACCCGCGCTGCGATTGTCGCTGGCAGCCGACATCGCATCGATCACCTGGTTCATGCCGATCCCGCGCGCCGACATCCGCGCCGGATCGACCAGCAATTGCACCTGCCGCTCGTCCCCGCCGATGGTCAGCACCTCGGCAATGCCGGGCACCGACATGACGCGGCGGCGCACGATCCAGTCGGCGGTGGATTTGAGATCCATCGGGCTGGCGCTGTTCGACCTGAGGGCGACGAACATGATCTCGCCCATCACGGAACTGGCCGGTGTCATATGCGGCGGAGGCAGATCGGCGGGCAATTCGTCGCCTGCGGTCTGGAGCCGTTCGGCTACGATCCGCCGCGCGCTTTCGGGCGGTGTGGCCCAATCGAACTCCAGCGTCACCACTGCGAGGCCGGTGGCGCTGTTTGAACGGATGCGCCGCAATCCGGGCGATCCGTTGAGCGCGGTTTCCAGCGGAATGGTGACGCGCTGCTCCACCTCGGTCGGGGTATAGCCCCCGGCATCGACCACCACTGTCACGGTCGGCGCGGTCAGATCGGGCAACACATCGACCGGCGTGCGCAGCGCTGTCCAAGCGCCGAACGCGGTCAGCAGCGCAGCGATGGCATAAACGATGGCGCGGTTTTCAAGGCTCCAGCGGACGAGGCGTTCAAGCACAGTGCCGCCCCTCAATGCGCATGGCCGTGGCCGAAAGCATCGGGCGTCGCCGCTGCTGCTCTGACCGCCGCCGCACCGCGCGTGACCACCCGTTCGCCTGCTTTGAGCTGGCCTTCTATCGCCACCCGAGTGCCGCTACGCGCCAGCACGGTGACCGCGCGGCGCTGGAAGGTTTCGCCGCCGAGCTGCACGTAGACTACATCCTGCCCGCTTTCGTTGAGCAAGGCGCTGGCCGGAATGGTCAGCCGCCGTGTCGCATAGCCGGTGCGCAGCAGTCCCTGCACCCGCTGGCCGGGGCGCAGTGCGCGGCTGTTCCAGGCATAGATCACCGAAAGGGTGCGGGTCTGTGGGTCAATCGCCGCACCGCGCTGCACCAGCTGGCCGGTGCCATCGCCAAGCGTGATCACCCGATCGGGCAGTTGCAGGTCGATCCCGTTGGGTGTCCCGACCATGGCCGCCATTGCTTCGGGCACACGGGCAACCAGCCACAGCGCCGCTGGATCGCCGATCCGCAACAAGCGTTGTCCGCCGGTGACGCCCGCGCCTTGCACCAGGGCGCTATCGAGCACCTCCCCGGAGATTGGGGCAACCACCGGCACGCCCGCGCCGCCGCCTGCCACAGCTGAACGGCGCTGACTAGCCGACCGCAATTGCGCCTCAGCCATCCGCAACGCGGTGCGCGCTTCATCGAGCCGCCGTGCCGGCACGGCTTCGGCTTCGACCAGCTGCGTCATGCGTGCGACTTCGCGCGCGGCCGCATCGCGGGCGATCCGCGCTTCGTTGATGGCAAGATCAAGGGTCGCAACATCCTCGCCGCCACCCAGAGTGGAAGAAATGCTGGCGAGCACCTGCCCGCGCCGCACCCGGTCGCCCGCAGCAGGCATCCTCGCCGCGCGCAGAATGCCGTCGACCGGAGCTGAAACAATCGCTTCGGCCTGGGGCTGGATCTGGACATCGACAGTGACCGGCACTGTCTCGGCAAAATTGGTGACCTGCGCCGCCGTGGTCATGAACGGGATGCGCCATTGCACTTCCTTGGAGAAAGCGACCGCGCCTTCCTCCTCGGCTTCGGCGGGAGCGGCCTTGGCGCCTTCTGCGCTCGTGGCCCACACGGTGACCTCGCCCAGATCGTGAACCGATTGACCCTTGGGGTTGCCCAGCACCAAGCGCAGCCGCGCCTTGCCGCTTTTGGACGCCTTCAGCAGCGGTCTGAAGATGCCCTGGACGTCGCTCGGCCCGGCCTTGGCCGTGTCTATCGTGCCATCGGGCCACACCAGTTCGGCGGTCAGCGTGCCATCGGTCACCGGCTTGTAGCTGTCGAGCCAGGTGAGATGCGCATCGAACCGCCGGTCCTTGCCCTGCACCAAGGGGCGGTATTCGACGAACAGCTCGGTCGAAGGTGCAAAATGCGTGACCACGATCCCGCCGCCGCCATCAGCCTCCGCCTGTTCGTCCGGGGACAGCAATCCGCACCCTGCCAAGGACAGGGCCAGAACAGGTGCGGCAAGCGCCGCAAGCAGGCGAGATCGGGTCATTATCAATACTCGGATCGAGAGGGCATCAATGGTCGTGCGGCACGGATTCATCGTGCGGCTCGTCCTCGTCGTGGGCTTCGGCGACGGGTTCGGGTGCGTCGTTATCATCGTCTGCTTCAGGCGCAGCTTCGGGCGCTTCGGCGGTGTCGGCTGCCTCGCCGCAGGCGGTCAGCGTCAGCAGGCCCGGTATCGCGGCAATCAGGATCGTCTTTTTCATCAGTAGCTCCTTCCAGTGGTAAGATCGTAGGTAACCGCCGCCAGCGCGGCATCGAGCGCGAAAGCGACCACAGAAAGGTCAGCGTCGCGCGCGGCTTCGTAGGCGTCGAGCAGTTCGACGACCCCGATTTCGCCCGATTGGTAAGCTGTATTGGCTATCGTGCCGAGCCGCCCGGCATCATCGCGCGCGCTAATGGCGGCCACGGCAGCAGCGCGTGAGGAGGACAGCCGCGCGCTGGCTGCGGACTGTTCGGCGGCAATCTGGCGGCGGGCGATGGCTAGTTCCGCCTCCAGCGAAGTGCGCCTTGCATCTTCCTGCCGCACAGCCGCACCGCCGCCGTTCCAGAGCGGCAACGACACCCCAAGCGAGATGGTCGGGCCATATCGCGTGCCCGTACCATCATCGAGCCCGCGCACCCCGGCACCGACCGAAAGCTGCGGCCAGCGCGCGCGTTCAGCCGCAGTGATCCGATACTCGGCGGCGGTGATCCGCTGCTGCTGCGCGATCAGATCAGCGCGTTCGCCCGCTGATGTGTCGGCTTGGCCAAGCGCGGTGATCGCCTCGATCGCGACCGCCGGATCAGCCACCCCGGTGAGCCCGCCCAGCGTGGCGCAATCCGCCCGGCGCGCGCCATCAGCCTGCAAGCGCCCGGCCTCTGCCGCGCTGGCCTGCACCCGCACCCGGCGCACGTCATACACCGCCGTATCCCCCGCCTCCGCCCGCGCAGTGGCAATCCGCAGCGCTTCGTTCACATCGGCGATGTAGGCCTGCCAGATATCGGCCTGCGCCGAAGCCGCCGCACAGCGGACATAGGCGCTGCGCACATCGGCGATCATCAACTGGCGCCGGCGTTCGATATCGGCAGCGGTCGCCTCAGCGTCGGCCCGCGCCGCATCGCGCAAGGCGGCGCGGCGGCCGACCAGATCGATCGGCTGCACCAGATGGAGCTGATATTCGGTTTCACCCCCGCCGCCTTCGCGCGCCAATTCCAGCTGCGGATTGTCGAGCGGGCCGATCACATCGACCTCGGCCGCCGCAGCAGCGCGGTCGGCATCATCGCGCCCGGCGATCCCTTCCTGCGCCAGCGCCAATGCGATCGCACGGCTCTCTGTCAGGGGTTCCTGCGCCGCAACAGGTGTAGCAAGCGACGGGGCCAGCACACCCAGCGTGGCAGGGATGAGACAGGATGCGCAGCGCATCCACTGAATTGACATGATATTCTCCGCATGGGTCAGACGACCGGGCCATCGCCCGGCAGGCGCGTCAGACCGTTCGCGGAGGTCTCAGAAGATTGTTCGGTGGGCTTTCGGGCGCGCCAAATGCAAGCGGTGCTGCACGGCGCCGTTCGGCCAGCAGGAAGCGGTCATTCAGCATGGGCGCATATTCGGGTCCGGCCAGGACCGAAAGCACGTCCGCAGCAAGGTGGTTGTGGGCAAGTGCGGGCCCATGATCGCTGTCATCGCACGGGCTGGCATCGTCAGGGCTGGCATCATGTTCATGCCCGACCTCGTTTGCTGCAACCGTGTGGACATGATCATCATGGTGAACATGGTCTTCGGACGATTCCAGCGACTGCCCGTGTTGCCCCATATGCTCCGCCCACGCCGCCCTCGGCACAACGAGTGCGCACAGAAGCAGAGCAAGAGCGAGAAGCCGGGTCACGTCGCAGGCATAGCGGCAGGGTTCCTGTCGATCAATTGGTGATTACGGCCCGCACCGTGTTCTCCATCTTGCAGTGGCCAAGAAGAATCTGGACGGCACGGAGATTGCCGGTAGCCCTGAAGATGATCGACGCCTTGGTTCGCCGAATCGAGTGAGTGCCGTATTAGCTTCGCCTCATGCCAACCCCGGTCACCCATTCATCAACAAGCCGAGCATATTGGCGGCTGCTAAGATGCCCGCTGCAATCGACCCGGCTGGGAACGACTTAATCATCCAACGGCCGTCTCGGCGTTCAAGCCATGCCAGCAGACTGGCCCCGGCGTCCGGCAAAAGCTCGAACTGAACAGGGCAGCCAGTCTTCTGCTGCATAACAATTGCGCGCGTTCGAATCTGACCGCCGCTGACGATGTCGCCGATCGTCATTCGCACATGGCCGCAGCTTGCTATCATTCGCGAGGCCAAACAGCGCGCGATCACGCAAGCGGCGGCTTTCATTGAGTATCGGATTTCCCATATTTGCTTCGGCCTGAGCACGCGTGTCGCGCCAATGGAACTTATTGCATTCCAGACACGTCGCCTGGTGCCAGTTTTTTCTGTTTCAGGCATCTCCATGATGGTCCCCAGTGACCAGAATGGTTATACGAAGAATGTCCGGTCCGACGATAGATTTGCTGCGGCGGCCATCGACCCATTGCAATCAGTGTTCGGAGTAAGTGGGCATGCCGGATGTCAATATGGGCAGACCCGGTCATTCGGTATCCCGTTGAGGAACGTCGAGCTCAGTCCGACAACCCGTTGATCGGAGGCCCGGCGAAGAACGGAATTCTGCCACGAACGCTACGCTAATTCCGCATTGAAGCGCCGCTTCCCGTAGTAACTGCGATTTGAAAACTGGTGCGCCCGACAGGATTCGAACCTGTGGCCCCCAGATTAGGAATCTGATGCTCTATCCTGCTGAGCTACGGGCGCGCCGAAGTCCGTCTAGCGGGGCAGCGCGTTCAGCGTCAATCGGCTTGGATCAATTGACAGCATCGGGCGGCGCGAAGGGAACGAGCAACGGCATCGCAGCGATCCCGTCCTCGCGCAGCGCCTCGGCTTCGTCGCGCGAAACCTGGCCGTGGATCAGCTTCTCCGCCACGCGCCCGTCGTGCATTGCCCGCGCCGTGGCCGCGAAATCGCGACCAACCCAGCGCGATTGCGGCAGCATTTCAGCCTGCTTGGCGGCGATTTCGGCGATCACCCGGCGCACGAGTTCGACCGGCAGCGATCCATTGGCGGGCAGCGGAGCAGGCCGCGCCGCGACAGCGTGCCTCTCCGTCTTCTGGTTCGATTTCGCACCCACGCGCGGCGCCATCACCGCCTTGCTGACGTCGCTGTCACCGCAGACCGGACAAGCGATGAGGCCGCGCGCCTGCTGGTCGGCAAAGCTGTCGCTGCTCGCGAACCAGGCCTCGAACCGGTGATCGCCCGCGGCACAGCAAAGATCAAAAACGATCACGGCTGCGGCCCCTAAGCGCGCCCGATCAGCGCGTCGAGTTCACCCTTCGCATCGAGCGCGGCGAGCTCGTCACTGCCGCCGACGTGGCGGTCGTCGATAAACACCTGCGGCACCGTCCGGCGGCCGCCCGCGCGCGCGACCATCGCGTCGAACCCGGCACGGTCCATCGTCACGTCGATCTCGCTGAAATCGGCGCCCTTGCCGTCGAGCAACCGCTTTGCCCGTGTGCAATAGGGGCAGAACGCCTTGGTATATACTTCGATCCTGGCCATTCGCCTATCCTGTCCTCCTGATGCCCATATCGGAATCCAACGAGGCAATGTCAATTTCGTTGCCGGTTGCCGCATCGGGCACGACCCGCGCCCAGGTGAGCGCCGACACGCGCGCCGCGCCGCATCGACGCAGCACCCGCGCGGCGGCGCGCAGCGTCGCGCCGCTCGCGTGAACATCGTCGACCAGCACCAGATGGCGACCCGCCGCGCGCGCGCTGGCGTCGACGGCGAGCGCGAACGCCCCCGCCACGATGCGCTCGCGCTCGCGCCGTCCTTTGCCGCGCAGCGAGGGGGTCGCCCTGACGCGCCGCAGCAGGTGATGGTCGCGCGCCACGCCGGTCAGCCGCGTCAGTTCGTCGGCGATCAGCGCCGCCTGGTTGAATCCGCGCGACCAGAGCCGCCAGCGGTGCAGCGGCACCGGCACGAGCAGCATTGTCTCGACGGGCCCCAGCGCTCCGACCCGGCGCGCCATCAGCCGCGCCATCAGGCGGGCGTGGCCCGTCCGTCGACCATATTTGAGCCGCAGCGCGACCGTCCGCGCCACCGGGCCATAAGCGACAGCGGCGGGCGCCCCCTCGAACGGGGGCACGTCGGCAAGACAGGCGCCGCACATCACCCGATCGCCTGTCATCGCCAACGGCAGCGGCAGCGAACAGGACACGCAGCAGGGATCGCCCAGAAAATCGAGCGACGACCAACAGGCGAGGCAGAATTGGCGATCCTCCCCGACAACCGTACCGCAACCGGGGCAGCGCGGCGGCAGCGCGTAATCGATAATCGCGCGCGCGGCGGTGCGAAGCAGCAGCTGCGCCGCGCCGTTCGGCGCGCCCGATTTTTCCCCATGCCCCGTCGCACTCGCCATCGCCCGCTTGTGAAGCATCGCCGGGGACGGCACAAGCGGCGCATGTCGCAGTCACCCCGTCCGCTCTTTTCCCCTGCCCGCGACCGGGCGCAGCGCGATCGGCTGGCACGCTTGCCGCCAGATGCCAATTTCCTGGCGCCGATCATCGCAGAAACGCTGCTCGACCGGCTGGCGATGGTAACGCGCGATTTTGCGCGCACGCTGCTCATCGGCGCGCACGACGCGGCCCTCACCGACCATCTGCGCGCGACCGGCACCGAGCTTTGCATCGTCGAGGCTGCGCCGCGCCTCGCCGCGCGCACAGGCGCGATCGCGATCGAAGCTGATGCGATCGACCTGCCGTTCGAGAGCTTCGACCTCATCGTCTGGCCCGGCGGGCTCGACAGCATCAATGATGTGCCCGGCGCGCTGCTGCGCCTTCGCGCGCTGCTTGCGCCCGACGGGCTGCTGCTCGGCGCCTTTGTCGGCGACGGCAGCCTGCCCCGGCTGCGCCGCGCGATGATGGCGGACGGTGTCCGCCCGGTCGCGCGGATGCACCCGCAGATCGACCTTGCGGCGATGGGCAATCTGCTCCAGCGCGTCGGCTTTGCGTTGCCGGTCGTCGACGTCGAGGCTCTGACGGTGCGCTATAATGACTGGTTTGCGCTGGTGCGCGACCTGCGCGCCGCGGGCCTGTCGAACCGCCTCGATCCCGCGCCGCCGCCACTGACGCGCGACGAAGCGGGGCGCATCGCCGCCGCCTTCGCCGCCGCCGCCGACCCCGACGGCCGCATCGCCGAGGCGTTTCGACTCGTTTATTTCAGCGGCTGGGCGCCGCACCCCAACCAGCCGCAGCCCGCGCGGCGCGGCAGCGGCACGGCCTCGCTGGCAGCGGCGCTGAAGCCGAAACCCTAGCTAGATCAACGCTTCCAGCAATCCGATCAACGGCTTGTCGGCGGGCGGCATCGGAAGCGCGTGAAGCTCGACCGGACGCACCCAGTCTAGCGCGCTTGCATGGCGCGCGATCGGCGTACCGCGCCATTTGCGACAGACATAAAGAAGAAGGAGAAGGTGCCGGTCGCCGAGCATGTCGCTCGCGAAACAGGCGGGCGCAAGGCACGCCTGATCGACGGCGATCCCCAGCTCCTCATCGAGTTCACGGATGAGCGCCATCTCGGGTGTCTCGCCGGGTTCGAGCTTGCCGCCCGGAAACTCCCATAACCCCGCCATTGCAAGCCCCTCGGGCCGCTGTTGCACCAATAGCCTGCCGTCGCGGTCGACGAGCGCCGCCGCAGCGACGACAAGCGAGGTTTTTGGCGGTTTTACGGGGTCAAGCGCGGCCAAATTGTTAACCTTCCTGTGCAAATGTCGGCAGCCTCGGGAACTATATTTCAGTCAGGGGTGGAGCAATGCGCAATCTTTACAGGCTGATGCGGTCGACCAGGGCCGCCACAGCCGTCGAATATGGGCTGATCCTGGCCCTTATCTTCCTGGCGGCCGTCGTCGCTGTGGGCAATGTCGCCAATTCGACCAACAGCATGTGGGGCAACGTCTCCCGTGCCGCCGATGCGAATATGTAGGATCGGCGTCGGCTGTCCCGTTTCTGGCCGAATCACCGACCGAATCGCAAAAGCCCATTAAGATTTTCAAAACCTATTCGACCTAAACCGTTCATGTTGACCCAGACCAGACCGTCAACAGGGTAAGTGAAATCAGGAGACCAGTCATGAAGTTCATCAAGAAGTTCGTTCGCGATACCAAAGCCGCCACCGCCATCGAATATGGCCTGATCGCGGCCCTCATCGCCGTCGCCGGCATCTCGGCCATGGGCCTTGTTGGTAACAGCGTCAGCAACACCTTCAACGAAGTTTCGACCGAGCTGAACAAGTAAGCTCGCGCGTCGAACACGCCGCTCCTGCGGCGTGTCGATCGAAAAGAAAGGGGCGGTGGGTCATCCCACCGCCCTTTTTCATGCGCCACGCCTACCGGCCCGAATAAACGACGATTTTCACCTTCTGCCCCGGCGTCAGGCGGCTTGACGACGTCAGCCGGTTGAGCACCTGAAACCGCTCCGTCTGATAATCATCATAGGCCATGCGCCGCGCCAGACTGGCCACCGTGTCGCCGCGGCCCACCGTGACGACATCGACCCGCCGCGGCCGGATCGCGGCCGCTTCGGCTGCGCTCAATCGCCGCACGCTGGCGAACATCGGATCGAAGACGCCGCCACGTCCGGCCTGCGTCAGCGCCACGAAATGAAAGGCCTGACTGCCCGAAAATTCATAGGCAAAGACAGTGACATCGACCGGCCCCGACTGGCTGTTGACGCGCGCGGTCGAATAATAGGCCGGGATCCCGTTCACGGTCGTGCGCTGGATCGTTCCGGGGCTGATCGACAGATTGCCCGCAACTGCACGAAACACCGAGGCGATATAGGCGTTCATATCGCCACTGTAGGGAGCGGTCGAGAACTGCGCCTGGCCGCCATTGCCGCTGATCGACACCGCCGTGGTGCCATTCTGCATCACATAACCGCTGGGGACGGTGAAACGAAGGCGAAGGTCGGGGTGCAGGAAACTTCGCCCTTCGACGACGCCCTGCGCGGGATCGTCGCCGTAGAGCACCCCATCGACCGACGCCAGAAAGGTGTCCGCATTGCGCATGCCGCCGACACCGCCCGCGCGGTTGGCAAGCGTTTGCGCGTTGCGCACGCGCGATGCCGGATCGGGGTGCGTGCTCGCCCATTCGGGGAGCGAGCGCGCATTGCCACCCGCGAGGCGGGCGTCGAGGCTGGTCTGGTTGGCAAGGCTCGCGAGCATCGTCGACAAGGCCATCGGATCATAACCCGCGCTGCGCAGATACTGGACGCCGAGCTGGTCGGCCTCGAGTTCCTGGCTGCGCGAAAAACCCAGCGTCGCAAGCTGCGCGATCCGCATCGAATTATTCTGGAGCAGCCCGCCCAGCCCCCCGAGCAATCCGCCATTGTCGCCGATCGCGCTGCCCAGAACGGCGCCGAGAATGCCGAGGATCGAGTTGCGCGTCGCCGCCGACTGACGTTTCTTGCTGTGCTGCGCGGCGACGTGGCCGACCTCGTGCCCCAGCACGCCCGCCAGCTCCGCCTCGTCGTTCATCAGCGCCATCAGCTGCCGCGTGACATAGACATAGCCGCCGGGAATCGCGAAGGCGTTGTTTACCGGCGAGTTGAGCAGAGTGACGGTAAAGTCGCCGGGCGACCGCGACAGGCCCGACTGGATCGCGATATTTTGCCCCACCCGGTTCACATAGGATGCCTGCGGCCCAGCATAGGCCCCGCCGAAATCCTGTACAAGCTGGGGATGCGCCTCGTCGCCCTCCTTGCGCTCGGCGGGCGAAATGCTCGTCGCGGTCCTGATCGGTTTTGTCCGCGCATCGGCGGTGCCGTTCATCCCCCCGCCGCCAGCTGCCGCGCAACCCGCCAGCAACGCGGCAATCACCGTCCCAGTTGTCAAGCGGCTCATGATCGCGCCTCCCACCTTTGCTGTCATCCTCCGGGATATCCCTGTCATTGCAAAAAATAAGCGACCGCCACGACCGTCGTTTACCCTGTATCCGATAAAGGGAACGCTGACAGGGCGGAACGGTTCCGCTCTCGTCAGGCGCGGCCCATCGCGAGGAACTTTTCCTCTCGCGCGGCAAGCAATGTGTCGCGCGGCAGGCCCGACAGGCCGTTCAGTTCCTGTTCGAGGGCATCGCCGAGCGCGGCAATCGCAGCCTCGGGCGCGCGATGCGCGCCGCCGACGGGTTCGGGAACGATCCGGTCGATGATCTTCAGCGCCAGCAGATCCTGCGCCGACATCTTCATCGCTGCCGCCGCCTCCGCCGCCTTGTCCGAGGTGCGCCACAGGATCGAGGCGCAACCCTCGGGAGAGATCACCGAATAGACGGCGTGCTCGAACATCAGCACGCGGTTTGCCGCGGCGAGCGCGATCGCGCCGCCCGAACCGCCCTCGCCGACCACCGCCGCGACCATCGGCACGCCCAGTGCAAGGCACTGTTCGGTCGACCGCGCGATCGCTTCGGCCTGTCCGCGCTCCTCGGCCTGGATGCCGGGAAAGGCGCCCGACGTATCGACCAGCGTTATCACGGGCAGGCCGAAGCGGTCGGCAAGCTGCATCAGCCGGATCGCCTTTCGATAGCCTTCGGGCTTTGCCATGCCGAAATTATGCTTCATCCGCGACGGAATATCGTCGCCCTTTTCATGGCCGATCACCATCACGCGGCGGCCCCGGAACCGCGCCAGCCCGCCCAGAATCGCCTGATCGTCGGCAAAATTGCGGTCGCCCGCGAGCGGCATCCAGTCGTCGAACAGGCCCGCGACATAATGTTTGAAATGCGGCCGGTCGGGGTGACGCGCGACCTGCGTTTTCTGCCACGGCGTCAGCCTGGCATAGATGTCGCGCAGCAATTTGGCGGACTTGTCCTCCAGCCTGGCGATGTCGCCCTCGATATCGAGCGTGGGATCATCCCCCATTTCGCGCAGTTCGGCAATCTGTCGATCGAGTGCGGCGACCTGTTTTTCGAAGTCCAGAAAGGCTGTCATGCGCCGTCGCTAGGCCGAAGGCGCCGTCAGGTCAACGTCATCCATATGCGCCAGCGGGTGCCGCCGGTTGACCAGTTCGACGAGGCGGCGGCTGTCGACATGCGTGTAAATCTCGGTCGTTGCAATGTCGGCATGGCCGAGCATGAGTTGCAGCGCGCGCAGGTCGGCCCCGCCTTCGAGCAGGTGTGTCGCAAAGGCGTGGCGCAGGACGTGCGGGCTGACCGCAGCCGGATCGACGCCTGCGCGCGCCGCAAGATCGCGCAGCATCTGAAACAGCCGCACCCGCGAGATATGCGCCTTGCCGGAGGGGAAAAGCCATGGCGATCCGTCGGCGAGCAGCGGCAGCCAGCGATCGAACGCCGCGCGTGCGCGGGCCGAAAGCGGCACCAGACGTTCCTTGTCGCCCTTGCCGCGGACGATCAGATATTCGCGCTCGCGAAGCACCGCGCGCCGCGGCAGCGACACCAGCTCGGTCGCGCGCAGCCCCGATCCATAAAGGAGTTCGAGGAGCAGCAGCATCCGCACCGCACCCGCGGGCGGCGCTTCGCCTTCGGCTTCGGCGACCGCCTGTTCGAACAAACGCCGGATCTCGTCGTGAGTCAGAATGCGCGGCAATGGGCGCCGCGTCGCCGGACGCGCGATGTCGAGCGCCGGATTGTCCGCGCGTTCGCCTTCGTCGAGGAGGAAGGCAAAAAATTGTCGCAGCGCCGACAGCTTGCGCGCCGCGCTGCTCGCGGACAGCGAGCGATAATCGGCCATCAATTGGCGCAGCGCCGCCGCATCGGCCGCACCCAGCGGCCCTTTGACCCGCTCGGCCGCCTGCTCCAGATCGCGGCGATAGGCAGTGAGCGTGTTGCGGGAAGCACCGCGCTCGGCCGCCATCATCTCCAGAAAGCGGTCTATTGAGGCCGCGTCAGACACGCACCAGCGCTTCAGCGGCGATCATCCGCGCTTCGGCGGCGAGCCCCACCTCGCGCAGCGCGCGGACGATATTATAGAGGTGATAGGGCGGCACCTTCGACCAGTCGCCCTGCATCCCGGCTGCCGCGAGCAAGGCGACCATTCCGGGCTCCCGGCGCTCGGCCGCCGCTGCGATCGCTCGCGTCCAGCGCGTCTGCCGTCCCAGATCGACGTCGAGATCGCGCGCCGCCGCGGCGGCGGCGGCGGCATCGAGGCGTCCGAGCCCGGCAAGCCCCGCAAGCAGGAACTTCGACCGCAGAGAAGCGGCGCTGTCGTCCGCGTTCGAAAAACGCTCGACGGTGCTCGCGCTCAGGCCGTTCAGCGCGCGCGGCGAGCCGACCGCAAGGACTCCCCAGGCATGGCTTCCCGGCGTCACATTGGACGCCCACGCCAGCGCGTTGGCATCATAGCCCGCTGCGAGCATCGAACCGAGGAGCTGCCACGGATCGCCGCCGACATCGGTGCCGGGGGGAAGCGCCGCGGCCGCGCGCGCGGTCGCGATCATCGCCGCATAGGCCTCCGCGGGCGTCCTCGCCGCGCTCCAAAGTTCCTCCATCGCCGCATAACGATCGGCACCGGCCGCCGCGCTGAACGCGGTGCGCAGCTGGACGGTCTGTGCGGTCAGTGCCTCGCTCGGCTCCTCCTCGCCCGCGGCTGCGCTCAACAGCGACACATAAGCGTCGCTCGACAGCACGCCGCGCGCTGCCGCTTCCGGCGCCGCGGCAACGCGCTGCGCAATGTCGGTCATCGGCGCGAGGACGGTCCAGCCCTTCATATAGGCGGGCGCCGCGGCGCGCAGCGCATCGGGCACCGGAATCGCCGTCGCGGTCGCCATGCCGAAGCGCCAGCTCGTCAGCCGGTCGACATTGTCCCATTCGATCGTCGTCGACCGCCGCCCGGCGCCCGTCGCGCCGAGTACGCGCTCAGTGAGCAGGATGTCGAAGTTCGACAGCCTGCCGCTCGACCGCACGCGCCCGATCGCCCAGCCTGCCGGCCCCGCCTCGCCCGACAGCCCCGAACAGATCGCCGACGCAAGCCGCCAGCTATGCTCGTCGCCATGCGCCAGGCCCGCAGGCACATAGGGGCAGAGTCCCGCCGGGTCGGCAGTGGCCAGATAGACCTGTTGTGCCGCGGCGACGAGACGGGGGGTGGCGCGGTCGTAATCGACCGACTGGACGATCCGCCGCGCCGCCGTCGATTCGCCCATGCGGAGCAGCAGCGACGCGCGCTCGGCGGCCAGGTCGGCGCCGTTGATCGTCGCGGGTGTGTCGATTGCCGAGGCCAGCGCGCGGCGGAGCAGTATCTGCCCCCAGCGCGACGCGAACTGGCCATTCGTCTTCCGCATGATCGCCGCGGCATATTGGCCGCGCACCCCAAAGGCGTCGGGCGCCATCCCGCCGGTTGCGGGGGTCAGCGGTCCGATGCGCGTCAGCAGGCGGCGCGCGCCGGGGGGCAGGTCATATTTCAGCCCGCCCGATTCGACCTCTTCGTCACCTGCTTCCTCATCATCGTCGGCATCGCTGTCGGCGCTGCCGACCGTCGGGACGACCACGGGCGGCGCGCTGCCATTCACGGGCGGCCCCGGCGTCGGCGACGGCGCGGGCGTCGGGGCGGGACGCGGCGCGGGTGTGTCGGCGGGATTGCCGAACCCTTCGGGCAACAGCGATTCCTGCGCGATCGCCGGCAGCACCAGCACCGCCGCCGACAGGCCCAGCGCCAGGGACAGGGTCGTTCGCTTCATGGCAGCGGGCTTTCGGCCATCTTGTCGTTCACATCCACCTCGATCGACCGGCGCGGAATATCGCGCGGGCTTGGTTCATCCCGTTTGGCTCGCAGCAAAACCATTGTCCCCTGCGGTCCGGGCGGTATAGCCGCGCGGACCATGTCGCGAAACCCGAAAAGCCCGGCCCCTGCGTCACCCGACGCCATCCCCGCGTCGATCCGCGACCGGTCGATCGTGCTCGTCGGGCTGATGGGATCGGGCAAGTCGACCGTCGGCCGCCGTCTTGCGCAGCGGCTGCGGATGCGCTTCGCCGATGCCGACGACGAGATCGAGCGCGCCGCCGGCATGACGATTGCGGACATTTTCGCGCGCTTTGGCGAAACGCATTTCCGCGACGGCGAGCGCCGCGTCATCGCGCGCCTGCTCGGCGGCAAGCCGATGGTGCTCGCAACCGGTGGCGGCGCCTTCATCAATGACGAGACGCGCGCGCTGATCCTGAAGGACAGCCTTTGCATCTGGCTCGACGCCGACATTCCCACGCTCGTCGAGCGTGTCGGCCGCCGCAGCCACCGCCCACTGCTCAAGGATCGCGACCCCGGCGAAGTGCTGCGCGAACTGGCGGCGGTCCGTAATCCCATCTATGCCGAGGCGCATCTGCGCGTCAGTTCGGCAAGCACGCCGCACGAACATACGGTGCGGGCGATTCTGGAGGCCCTGGCAACATGGAAAAGCTGACCGTCGAACTGGGCGCCCGCAGCTATCCGATCCTGATCGGCGACGGGCTGATCCGCGACATTGGCGCGCATGTCGCGCCGCTGTTGAAGCGACCGCGGACCATGATCGTCACCGACAGCCATGTCGCCGACCATTATCTTGCACCCATCGGCACCGCGCTGGCGATGGAGAATATCGCCTGCTCCTCCTTCGTGCTCGACCCCGGCGAGGCGACAAAGAGCTGGTCCGGCCTCGCGCGCCTCACCGAATGGCTGATCGGCGAAGGCATCGAACGCAGCGACCATGTCATCGCGCTGGGGGGCGGTGTGATCGGCGATCTCGTCGGTTTTGCGTGCAGCATCGTCAAGCGCGGCTGCGCCTTCATTCAGGTGCCGACGACTTTGCTCGCACAGGTCGACAGCAGCGTCGGCGGCAAGACCGCGATCAATGTCCCTGCGGGCAAGAATCTGATCGGCGCCTTTCACCAGCCGGCGATGGTGGTGATCGACCCGACCACGCTCGAAACGCTGCCCCGCCGCGAACTCGGTGCGGGCTATGCGGAAGTCGTCAAATATGGGCTGATCGACGACGCGGACTTCTTCGCCTGGTGCGAGGCGCATGGCGCCGCGCTGCTGGCAGGCGACAGTGCGGCGCGGGCCCATGCGATCGCGCACAGCGTTGCCGCCAAGGCGCGCATCGTCGCCGCCGACGAGCGCGAGACGCAGGATATTCGGGCGTTGCTCAACCTCGGCCACAGCTTCGGCCACGCGCTCGAGGCCGAAACCGGCTATTCGGACCGGCTGCTCCACGGCGAGGCGGTGGCGGCGGGCATGGTGCTCGCACACCAGTTTTCGGCCGCGAACGGACTTTGCCCCGCCGCCGACGCGGCGCGTGTCCGCGACCATCTCGCCAGCGTTGGCCTGCCGCACAGCCTGGCAAGCGCGGGGATCAATGGCGGCGGCGCTCAGCTCGCCGCGCATATGGCGCACGACAAGAAGGTGCGCGGCGGCAGACTGCCGCTGATCCTGTCGCGCGGCATCGGGCAGAGCTTCGTCACCGACGCATATGACCTAGATGCCGTCGCCGCCTTCCTCGACGAGCAGCGTAGCGTATGAAAAAGGGGGCGGCGCGCCAATGCCCCGCCGCCTCCTTGTGCCATCACCGCTCAGGCCTCGCCGAGTTCCGTCGCCAGCCCGTCCAGCAGTTCGCGCGTTCCGGCTTCGCGTCCGGCCACATCGCCGTCGAGATAGGCGCCCTGTTCGGTAAAGCGGATGCGCGCGCCCTGCCCCTCATCAAAAAACTCGACGGTCGCGAGCGACGAGGACAGCGGCTTTCCATCGACCGTCATGGCATAGGCGAAGATCAGCCGTTCCTGCGGCGCCACATCGAGGTAGGTCGTATCATTGGTCAGGACGACGTCGGCACCCGGCGGGCTGAAACGGCTTGACTCCACAGCGCCCGGTACGACTTCGGCGGGCGGATCATAGGCGTGGACGGTCCAGCCGTCGGTTTCGACAAGCCAGCGGCGCCGCGCCTCGGCACTGGTGAAGGCGGCGAAAACCCGTTGACGCGGCGAACGATAGGCGCGTTCGACGGAAAAGCTGGCGTGGTGGATCGGGCTGTCAGCCATGGTCATTCCTTTCATTTCCGGGGGATTCGCCCAGATAGTCACCGAGCCGGTCGAGTCGGCGCTCCCAGGCTTTCTTCTGCTCGGCCACCCAGCGTTCGACCTGGTGGAGCGCGGCGGGGTTCAGCGACACCGTCCGCACCCGGCCGACCTTCTCGCTGCGCACCACCTCGGCGGCTTCGAGCACCGCGAGATGCTGCATCGCCGCCTGCAGCGACATCGGCAGCCGCCCGGCGAGCGCGCTGACCGATGCCGGCCCCTTGGCAAGCTGTTCGACCATGCCCCGCCGCGTCGGGTCGGCGATGGCATGAAGAATCGGATCGAGCGCGGCCTGATGGTTAAGCATTCACTTGACTAATCACGCGACCGGATAATAGTCAAGTGAGTAATTGACTATTATCCGGAAGGCGGGCCGTCGCCGCTGCGCGCGGCGAGGCGTCGCCGACCTTGATTGCAATCAGGAAGCGCGCACGGGAGCGATCAGGTGTCGACTGTCACGCCGCTCGCATCGCTCTCTTCGCGCGCCGCCTTCGCCGCGCGGCGGCGTTGACGGAAGGTTTCGATCACGCTGTCGGCCTCGCGCCCGCCGCCGGGCCTGAAGCGATGGTCCATGCCTGCGCCGATGTCGCCTTCATCGATCTGCGCCGCCAGCCGCGTTGCGTCGAGCTGGCGGAAGGCGGCCTCGACATCCTCGATCTCGCGCGGATCGACGTCGAGTTCCTCGAGCGCCTTGCGGCCGAGCGCGACCGAGCTTTCGAACACTTCGCGCACCGCCGCCGACACGCCCGCCCCGTCGATCGCGATCAGCTGGCGGCGGTCGAACACACGCGCCAGCACACGCGCATGCGGAAACGCCTCGACGATCGGGCGCATCGTCGCTGCGTCGAATGCGGCGTCGTCGATGCAATAGATGATGAGCTTTGCGTCGTCGGCGCCTGCGCGCCGCAGCAGGTCGATCCGCAGCCCATCACCATAATAGACTTTGTTATCGTAGCGCCCCGACCGTTCGATCTGGCTCGGTTTCTTGTCAATCAAGGTGACCGAACAATCGACTGCGTGCAGCATCTGCGCCACCGTCTGTCCGAAGCGGCCATGACCGATCACCAGCGCCGACCCGCGCGGCGCATGTTCAGGGCCGTCCATGACGGGGCCATCGCGGTCGGGTGCGAACTCCAGGTTTCGCGCGAACAGCATCAGGAACGGCGTCGTGATCATCGACAGCGTCACCACCGCGCTGAACAGGCTCGCCGCCTCGGGCGCGATGAGCAGCGCCTGCTGAGCTTGCGTGAACAGCAGGAAACCGAACTCGCCGCCCTGGCTGAGCAGAAGGCCGAGACCGAGCGCTGTCTTCCACGATTTGCCGAATGCACGGACAATCGCTGTCAGGACGGCGAGCTTGACCGCGACCAGCGCCGCCGCGAGCCCGACAACGCGCAGCGGGTCGGCGAGCACGACATTGATGTCGAGCACCATTCCCACTGCGAGGAAGAAGAGGCCGAGCAGGATCAGGCGGAAGGGTTCGACATCGGCTTCGATTTCGTGCCGATAGGGCGAATCGGCGAGCATCACGCCCGCGATGAACGCCCCGAGCGCGGTCGACAGATGCAGGCTGTGCATCAGCGCCGCGCTCGCGAGCACCGCGAGCAGGCCGACGACGACGAACAGCTCGCGTTCGCCATAGCGGCCGATAAGCCGGAGCAGCGGGTTGAGGATGAACCGCCCCGCGAGCACCAGCCCGACGATCGCACCCACCGTATAGAGCGCGAGCATCCAGCCGGGTGGCGCCGACGGGTCAGCGGGGGCGCGCGATAGCGCGGCGACGATCGTAATCATCGGTACGATCGCCAGATCCTGAAACAGCAGGATCGAAAAGGCCTTCTCTCCGAACGGCGAGTTGATGCGCCCCGAGCTTTTGAGGCCGGGCAGCACCTGCGCGGTCGACGAAAGTGCCAGCGGCAGGCCGAGCGCGATCGCGGCAGCGGGACTGAACCCCAGCACTA